>CAZLGT010000001.1:0-207332 GCA_964559175.1 uncultured Mariniphaga sp.
TCGTCTCCGGTTGGCACAACTACTGCGTTTGCTACTCCAAAAGAAAATAAAACGGTTGCGATAATAACTGATAACTTTTTCATGATTTCGTGTTTTTAATTGTTTATAAATTTTTTAATTTTTTACATCTTCAAGCGTGCCAGTAACTTAACAACCCGAATGCCAAAAATGTAAATTATTGAAAAACAGTGTCTTGGTAGATAGGTGTGCGATGTGGTTACCTTTTTTTGGGACAGAATTTATCAAAATGGGACATAGGGCAGGTATGGGACAGCTATTTTTTTCTGAAGCCACCGGTATTTCCAGATACCGTTTATAAGTGATTCAGAACAGTAAAACTGATTTTCGGGTAGCGTTGCTCTGTAAAGCAAGTCTCCGGAGCAACGGGCAGATGAGTTTTGCGCACAAAAAGTAAAAGGCTACTCTTTTGAGGCAACCTTTTTCATGTTTTCAGCAACAATATTGTGCAATACTTAGTTTAAATCCAGCAGTTTATAAAAAAAGCTAATTTCGCTTAATGTTCATCTTCCTGGCGCTGGCTTTTAAATAACGAAGCCAAATGCTGAAAAGCCTCTTTAAACGATTCTGCACTTTTTGAAAAAGCTTCTTTGGCTTCGGCCCATTTGCCGTCGCCCGACTCTTCCATTTTTTTGTACCTGGCTTCCAGTTCGGCTTCAATTTCTTTAATTTCAGCCATAATTTCCCTGTATTTGGTTTTCGACTTTTCCTTTAAATCACCACTTTTTGATTCCAGTTCTTCCAGTTGTGCAAAAAGATCGTCGATTCCCCTTTTGGCTTTTTCCTTAAATTCTTCCCTGTTCATTTTTTATTCAATTAAGTTTCTTTTCTTACCAAAAATAGTAATTTTAATTTTTGAAAAACTGAAAAAATTTATGAATATCACTGCGAAAAAGTTTGGCACAGCGCCGGTGTTTTTTACCGCAATTTCTACCATTCTGGGGGCAATCCTGTTTTTGCGTTTCGGTTTTGCCGTAGGAACACTTGGTTTTTGGGGGGTTATTCTGATCATTTTGCTTGGGCACCTCGTAACCATTCCCACGGCGCTCGCCATTTCCGAAATTGCCACCAACAAGCGGGTTGAAGGCGGCGGAGAGTATTTTATCATATCCCGTTCGTTTGGACTTAACATTGGCGCCACCATTGGCATTGCCCTTTTCTTTTCGCAGGCCATTAGTGTAGCTTTTTATGTAATTGCTTTCACTGAAGCATTCGAGTTCCTTTTTAATTTTATTGCTGAAAGATTTGGTTTTGTGCTGCCGCGGCAGGCCGTTAGTTTGCCGGTAATGGCCGGCCTGGCTGTATTAATCATTAAAAAAGGCGCCAACCTGGGTGTGAAGGCACTCTATTTTGTAGTTGCCATCCTGTTTATTTCCATCATTATGTTTTTTTTGGGGAGCACAGGTCATGCCGACGAATCAACATTTAACCTGGCCAGTGCACAGTTGCGAAACCCACAGGACTTTTTCGTGGTATTTGCCATTATTTTTCCAGCTTTTACCGGCATGACAGCCGGAGTAGGACTATCGGGCGATTTAAAAAAACCGTCGAAATCCATTCCGCTCGGAACCACCCTGGCCACCTTTTCAGGTATGATTATTTACTTTTTTGTGGTTTACAAACTGGCCTTATCGGTACCCATCGACGACCTTTTGGAGCACCAGCTGATTATGTCACGCATTGCCCTGGGTGGCGCTATAGTTATACCGTTGGGACTGGCAGCCTCCACCATTTCGTCGGCTTTGGGATCGGTAATGGTAGCCCCGCGCACCCTTCAGGCACTGGCGCTCGACCGGGCATTTCCCTCGAAAAAAATCAACTACTGGCTTTCAAAAGGCCGATCGGGCGACAATGAGCCTGTAAATGCTTCGCTGGTCACCTGCATCATTGCCTTCGTGTTTGTGGCAATGGGCGATGTTAACGCAGTGGCCTCCATCATCTCCATGTTTTTCATGGTAACGTACGGCTCGCTATGCCTTATTTCGTTTTTGAACCATTTTGGGTCTTCGCCGTCATACCGGCCTTCTTTCAAATCGCGGTGGTACATTTCGCTCACCGGATTTGTGGTGGCCGTTTGGGTGATGTTTAAAATCAGCACTGCCTATGCCCTCCTTTCTTTCGGACTAATTGCCGCCATCTATTTGTATGTTGACTATTACCATAAATCGCGCAAAGGTTTTGCCTCCATCTTTGCCAATGCCCTGTTTCAGCTCAACCGGAATTTGCAGGTAATGATTCAGAAAAAGCAGAGCAAAAAAGAGCAAAAAGAGTGGCGGCCCAGTGCGATTTGCATTTCAAAAGATTCGTTTAAGCGCGATAAGGCTTTTCGCCTGTTGAACTGGATATCGTATAAATACGGGTTTGGAACCTACCTGCACCATATTGTGGGGTACTACTCCAAAACCACCGCCGAACAAGCCCGGACAGAGTTGACAAAACTGATGGATCATGTGAATAACATCGAAAACCATGTTTACATCGATACACTCATTTCCCCGTCAAATACATCGGCCATAGCGCAGGCCATACAAATTCCAGGCATTGCGGGCATGGAAAACAACATGGTAATTTTTGAATACGATAAAGAAAGCCCAACCAACCTGAACGAAATTGTCGATAATTTTTCACTGGTTGCTTCGGGCGATTTCGATATTTGCATCCTGGCCAGCGGCCATCGTGAGATTCCATACAAAAAGGGCATTCATATCTGGATAAACTCGCTGGATACCGAAAATGCCAACCTGATGATATTGCTCGGGTTCATTATTTCCGGTCATCCCGACTGGCGAAAGGGCCACATTCAGATTTTTAATATTTGCCGGCCCGAAAATATGGAAGAAACCCAGAAGGCCATGGATGAACTGGTCCTTTCAGGGCGGCTCCCCATTTCAGGGAAAAACATCCGGCTGATCATTCAGAAGCCGGAAGTTTCGTCAAAAGCAATAATCAACGAACATTCGGCAACTGCCGGCCTTACCATGATTGGGCTGCGCGAAGAACGTATTAAAAAAGACAAAGAGAAAGTATTTGAAGGATACGACGAATTGGGTACCATTTTATTTGTTCACTCAAAAGAACAGAAAAGCATTGAATAATGGCAAGATTCATTAAAAGCCGTAAAATTTCTCATGGTGCAACCCCCGGCTCCCTCATTTTTATAGGGAACCGCAAAATGGAGAAAACCGAAATTCACCTGATGATTTACAGCAGGGAAGAGCTGGTGGAAAAACAGGTAGAGAAGATAAGCGACATCCCGGAATCAGTTCCCGAAGGTTCTGTTCTTTGGGTGAATATTTACGGACTGCAGGATACTGACCTTATTGCACAGGCAGGCGAACGATTTTCCATACACCCACTGGAACTGGAAGATATTATGAATACCGACCAGCGCCCCAAGGTGGTGGAAAAAGAGCAAAACCTTACTTTTTTTCTGAAAATTTTGAATGTTGCAGAAGATACCGGCAGGATTACAGGAGACCAGGTTTCCATTGTTTTGACAGCGAATGCAGTAGTTACCTTTCAGGAAAAACCGGCACACTATTTTGACCCGGTACGCGAACGTATTCGCAACGGGCGGGGCCGGATAAGAAATTCCGGAGCCGATTACCTGGCCTATGCACTCATCGACACCCTGGTTGACGGGTACATTCACAGCATCGAAAGTCTGGGAACCGTTTTGGAAGGAATGGAGGACGAAGTGCTTCATCATTCGGAAAAACCGACGCTCGAAAAAATTTACCGGTTAAAAACCAACATCGGGTTTCTTCGGAAATCCATTTTCCCATTAAAAGAAATCATGCTTTCGGTAAACAAATCCGAATCAAATCTCATCCAGAAAAAAACAGTCAGCTTTTTGAAAGACCTGAACGACCTGGCCACACAAGCACTGGAAGCTATTGAAATTTATCACAATATGGCGAATGATTACCTGAACATTTATCATTCGAACGTGGCCAACCGTACCAACGAGGTGATGAAGGTGCTTACCATTTTTGCTTCCATTTTCATTCCGCTGACATTTATTGCCGGAGTTTATGGCACCAATTTCGATTATCTTCCGGAATTACATTTCAGGTTCAGTTATTTCATTATGTGGGGAATTATGATAGGAATTGCAGTTGTAATGTTATTTTATTTTAAACGAAAAAACTGGTTATAAATAATGGATAGTATGCAGGTAATTTTAGGTGCAGGAGGTGCCATTGGGAAAAATTTGGCAAAAGAACTGAAAAATTATGCATCAAAAGTGAGGCTGGTGGGCCGCAATCCGCAAAAAATGAATGAAAACGATGAATTGTTTCCCGGTGATTTAACTGACGGACAATTTGTTGAAAAGGCCATTGAAGGAGCGAAGGTGGCTTATCTCGTTGCCGGGTTGCCTTATCGCCTGAAAACATGGAAACAGCAATGGCCGTTAATCATGCGGAATGTGATTTCTGCCTGCAAAAAGCACCGCTGCAAACTGGTGTTTTTCGATAACATGTACCTTTACAATGCAGGAAATCTGAGTCCCATGATAGAGGAGACCGAGGTGAATCCACCATCGAGAAAGGGCAAGGTGCGGGCACAAATTGCCCAAATGCTGATGCACGAAGCAGAAACCGGAAAATTAAATGCGCTGATTGCCCGTGCGGCCGATTTTTACGGGCCGGGCATTAAAAACAGTATGTTTAACGAGGCCGTGGTAAAAAACCTGAAATCGGGCAAAAAAGCCAACTGGTTCTGTTCTCTGAAATACAAACACAATTTCACCTATACCCCAGATGCTGCCAAAGCAACTGCACTTTTAGGAAACTCTGAAAATGCCTTCGGGCAGGTATGGCACCTTCCCACCGTTCCTGCACTTACTATGCAGGAATGGATTGAACTGACGGCTCGTCATCTGAGCGTTGAATCCAAAACCATGGTGGTTAGTAAACCACTTATTGGTGTGCTGGGCCTGTTTAGCCCGCTCATGCGCGAAATGAAGGAAATGCTCTATCAGTACGATCGCGATTACGAATTCGACAGTTCGAAGTTTGAAACGGTGTTCAATATAAAACCAACGCCGGCAGAAGAGGCATTAAAACAGATTGCAGATGCTGGCTGATCCGCGAAAATTTTGTATTTTCCTGCCATTAACAGAAAACCGAAATGAATAATGTCTATGATTTTCTGAGCGATGTCACCGGGTTGCCACCCGAAACGCTGGGGAAACTCTTTCTCTCGCTGGCCATCATCTTATTTTTATATCTCATTCGGGTTATTGTGCTGCGCATTGTGTGGCGGCAAACCAAAAATGTAAAAGTGCGCTACCAGTGGAAGCGGACCATTTCATTCATTGTTCCGTTTGTCGGAACTATTTTGGTTGGAAGTGTTTGGGTGCAGGCATTCAGGCAGTTCGGAGCTTTTCTGGGGTTGTTTTCTGCCGGCCTTGCCATTGCACTTAAAGATCCGCTTACCAACCTGGCCGGCTGGTTCTTCATCATGTTCAGGCATCCTTTTGTGGTGGGCGACCGCATACAAATTGGCGAAAATGCAGGGGATGTTATCGATATTCGTCTTTTTCAATTCACCATTCTGGAAATAAATAACTGGGTGGAAGCTGACCAAAGTACCGGTCGTATCATCCACATGCCAAACGGGAAGGTTTTTACCGAACCACAGGTGAACTACAGCACCGGTTTTGACTACATCTGGAACGAAATGAAGGTACGTCTCACTTTTGAAAGTAACTGGGAAAAAGCAAAAAACATTTTAGAAGACATAGTGAACCGCAGAGCCGAAAACATCGACAGGGCTGCCGAAAAGGAAATTTTTGAAGCCAGTAAAAATTTCATGATTCATTATACACACCTCACTCCCTATGTTTACACTTGCGTTAAAGATTTTGGCGTGCAGCTTACCATCCGGTATCTTTGCAATCCGCGCAGACGAAGAGGTTCTGAAAATGAAATCTGGCAGGATATCCTTACACAGTTCCGAAATCACGCCGACATCAGATTTGCTTATCCAACCACCCGGTTTTATACAAGGGGGGAAGATGCAATGGATTTTTCTTCCTGATTTTTTATATTCAATATGCCCCGTAAAGGGTTTTTGAACAGTCAATTTTTGGAATATATTATTCTTTTGTTCGATAGATTTCTTTGTAGTTGGTTGTTGTACAGCAATTTGCTTTTATTTAGAGTTGGTCTAAATAAATAAGGTGCACCATTTTATTGCTTTTCAGTAATTTAATGAAGAATGTAAAAGGGGTATATTTGGCCGTTATAAAAATCAAAAAGAAATGACGGTTAAAGTTACGCGTACATTTGATATCCTCGATAAATACATGCAGGAATTTCCGCGCCAGGATGCGTTGGGTGGGAAAAAGGACGGTGAGTGGTACACCTATTCCACAGAAGAATATTACAAAAAGGCGCATCAGTTTGCTTTAGGCTTGCTTGCCCTGGGTTTTGAAAAGGGCGATAAGGTAGCAACGGTTACCACCAACCGGCCCGAGTGGAATTTTGCCGATATGGGCATGGCCATGACCGGTGTGGTGCACGTACCCATTTATCCAACCATTGCCGAAGAAGAATACAGTTACATTCTGGAACATTCAGAATCGAAAATGCTCATAGCCGGCGACAGTAAGTTGTTTGAAAAGCTTCAACCGGTTGTTAAAGCTTTACCGGGAGTTCAGACGGTTTATACTTTTGAAGAGGTGGATGGAGCAAAAAACTTCGGGGAGATTTTAACGCTTGGTGAGTCGAAAAGGAAGGAGCTGGAGAGCAGGCTGGAAGAGATAAAAGCTTCCATCCAACCGGAAGATTTGGCAACACTGATATATACTTCAGGTACCACCGGCGTTCCCAAGGGCGTTATGCTTTCTCAAAATAATTTGGTGTCTAATTTTGTGTCTCATGCCAAAATGCACCATTTAGGGAAAGATCACCGGGTTATCAGTTTTCTTCCGTTGTGCCATGTGTATGAACGGAGCGTAAACTACCATTTTCAGTATAAAGGCATGGGGGTTTATTATGTGGGAAATTTGAATCAGATTGTTTCGGCCATCAAAGAGATTAAGCCTCACATGTTTAATTCGGTTCCCCGCTTACTCGAGAAGGTTTACGACGGGTTTGTGGCCAGGGGAAAAGAATTGTCGGGCATTAAAAAGTCGCTCTATTTCTGGGCGCTCCGGTTAACACGACATTTTGAATATAACAAAAAATACAAGGCCGTACTGAAGTTCAAAATTAAGCTGGCCGACAAACTGATTTACTCCAAATGGCGGGCAGCCCTGGGCGGAAATATTGTTTACGTGGTTTCCGGTGGTGCCGCTTTGCAACCCCGCATTGCCCGGGTACTTGGCATGGCAGGCATGTATAACCTGGAAGGCTACGGACTGACTGAAACTTCGCCCGTTATTGCCGTTAACAATCCGGCCACCGGCGAAATGAAAATCGGAACCGTAGGCCCGGTTTTGGAAGGATATGAGGTGAAAATTGCCAGCGACGGTGAAATCCTCTGCAAAGGGCCCGGTGTAATGATGGGCTATTACAAAGCCCCGGAACTCACTGCCGAGGTAATTGACGAAAACGGCTGGTTTCATACCGGAGATATTGGTGTGTTCGAGGATGGAAAATACCTGAAGATAACCGACCGGAAAAAGGAAATCTTCAAACTTTCGGGTGGGAAATACATTGCCCCGCAAATGATTGAAAACAAACTTAAAACATCGAACCTCATAGAGCAGGTAATGGTAATTGGCGCCAACCAAAAATTTGCCAGCGCGCTTGTTTCTCCTAATTTCCCGTTGCTGCACGACTGGTGTGCCGAGCATAAAATTCACTACCAGAACAACGAGGAGTTGATAAAAATTCCTGAAGTGATTGAAAAAATTCAGAAAGAGGTTCAGATTATTAATAAGACGCTGGGTTCGCACGAGCAAATCAACCGTATCAGGCTGGTATGCGAAGAATGGACTCCGGCAACCGGTGAGTTGTCGCCTACACTGAAACTTCGGCGGAATGTGGTTTCGGTTAAATACCAGCACCTTATTGATGAGATTTATACCAACGGGAAGAATTAAAGGTGTTTCACGCGGGTCTTTTTCGACGATTAATTGTTGTTGATTTAAAATCCTGAAATGGAAATTTTTACCATTACGCTTTTAAATTTGTTCCCGCTAAAACCAGTGAAAACACCAACATTTCCGACAAAAAAGAGACTGTTTAAACTGTAGCCGGCCTCCCAGTAGTTTTTTAAAACCGTTGTGGTGAGGTAGTTAATATGCAGGCTTTCGCTCCAGGTTTTTTGATTGATAAACGAAAAATATCGGAGCAAAATATATTCAGTGCGCATTTCTGCCCCTATATTAAAATAGCTTTCGTTTGTGCTGAAGCCGTAATCGTTCAGTAATTGAAAAGTGTGTGTAAAGGAACTGAAAGGCACGGCGATTTCAGCAGTTCTGAAATGTTTGTATTGAGAAAAGTGCATTTGGCTGGGTTTTAAAAAATGGCCGGCGTTGAACTGCCAGTCGATTCCTGTACTGGGCGAAATATTGGCCTGCTGCTGAAAGCTGAAATCGATTTGACTGAAATTGGAAACCGATGATAATACGTTTTTTAACCCCTGTTTGAATTGCAGGGTTGCCGTATAATAATCAGTCAGGAAAAGAAAGGGCGATTCCTGCAACCAGGGTTTGTATTGTCTTTTCCGGTAGTTTAGTCCTACCGAATATTCAAAACTTTTTTGTGGCTGAAATGCTGGGTTATCTGCCGAAAATTCCCCGGGAATATTCGAAGAATATTCCTTTTTGCCCGACAGAACATACGAAGCATTGTTTTCCAGCGGGTAAAAATGGTTGTAATCTGCCGAGAACAGCATCCGTAAATTTTTACCGGTTCGCTGCGAAACATTCAATTCAAAAAATGAAGTCTCGTAGAGTTTCATGTAATTCTGAGCAAAAAACCACGAGCTAATCGAATTTAACCCCGGATTTATACCCAGTCCTTCGGGTTTAAAATCGCGGCTCTCTTTCCCAAAATCAATTTCTATCTGGCTGTTTTTCCAAAATATATTACTGAATCGTGATTTTACCGAGCCAAAGAGGGCTTTTCGGTGAAATGCATATCCCAATTCGGGTGAAATTGAGAAATACTTACCCGAATCGGGATTCATGCTAACCCGCAATTTTTGTTTGTATTTGTACCCGTCAACCGAATTGAAATCGAAATTTGCGGGCGAAATTAATCCGTCATAACCAAGTCTTTTTATCGAGTCAGTGAGAAAATTGTGGTGGCCGCCAACCATTTTTGAAAAAAACGTTTTGCTTTTTTTGTTGCCTGTAATTGAGTCTTTTTCAGTATTTTCCATAGACATTAGCGAGTCGGCAACCTGATAACTCCTTATTTCGGCGGGCGAAAGCGGTATAGTACGGACGGTGTCCCAGAATTCAGTATCGCGTATCATCGAGTCTTTTTTATCTTCGATGTTGTAATTTCCGTACCGGGTTGTGGTAATTGTCGAGTCCAGATATTGTTCTTTCAGAATCTTCCGGTTCAACCGTGCCGCCTTTTTTACATCGGCATTGGTGAGTTCTTCTTTTGCCAGTATTTGGTCCATTTCTTTTCGCAGTTCCATTTCTTTTTCGCCTGCTGTTGTTGCCGTTTCAATTGCAACTTCATCCTCACCCGGGGCTTTTGCAGAAGGGAAATTGTTCTCTTCCACCACCGTATATTTTAATGATGCAGCGTAGTAAAACTGCCCTTTTAACCCCAGCATCGAAAAATTGCCGTCCATAATGTTCGACACCGGCAGCCAGTTGTTGTTGCCCAGATTTTCAAACTGCTGTTTTATCCGGTAATCGAAAAACTCAAAACTGCTGTTAAAGTCGAGGTTGTAAATGCACCAGAGCTGGTCAACAATATAAATATATCCCTCAACCAGTTCGTCGCTTTTACGTTTTGGCGTTACCTTAATTTTAAAAACATCGAAATTGCCTGCCGTAATAAACCCTTCATACCTGAAATCGTAATGCCTTAATGCCAGCGACGCCAGTGGTGAGATTACCTGATTGGGGCGTTCATCGTAAAAACTGGCGGTCATTAAGCCCAAAACCGGGGGCTCATCGAAGCCAATCAACGAACTCTTTTTACTGATTACCTGCTGATCGTATTTTTGCGGATAATCGTAGGTTATTTTGTTTTGCGATTCAATTACATAGGTTACTTTTTCCTTTAAAACCTCCTTGAGTTTTTTCCCGTTTACCTCGATTTTGTTTTGGTACAATCTGGGGATATTTGAAAATACAAAGTTGCTTTTCAGGTATAAATCGGCTTCGTAATGCTTAATTTTTTCGCGGTAAAAAGGTGCTTTGGCCATGGCTTTGCGCATAATAAACCAGGCAGGATCTTCTTTGCCCGGAAATACTTTCACCTCTTTAATTTCAAATTCCTGGCGTTTCATGGTAATGTCGATGTTCAGGCTGTCGGTATTCAGATAAACTTCTTTCTCTGTTTGTACAAAACCCATAGAACGAATGGTAAAATGGTAGTTACCCCGGGGCAGTTGCAGCCTGAAATTACCTTCCGCATTGGTAATGGTGCCCTCTTTTGCTTCGGCAACAAAAATAGTAGCGTATGGAATTGGTTCGTTTTGCGGCCCCGAAATTCTTCCGGTAACAACCTGGGCTGAAGCTTGATGGGCAAAAAGAACAGCAGTAATTACAAAAACAGAGGCCCTGAAATATTGTAAGCCCATATATTTAATTTTCGTTTTCTGAATCATGATTACTTCAACGGTTGGAATGATTTTAAGGTATGCTGTCATTTTTATCACCGGCTGCGGGTAAGGTAAATACAAACCGGCTGCCTTTTCCCGGTTCGCTTTCAACCCAAATTTTCCCGTTGTTTTTTTCAATAAACTCTTTGCAAAGAATTAGCCCCAACCCTGTTCCGGTTTCGTTGGCTGTTCCTGCTTCTGAATTTTTTTCAGTAATGGTGAACAGTTTTTTCAATGTTTCCTGGTTCATTCCAATTCCGTTGTCTTCAACAGAAATTTCAAGACAACCATCTTTTTTAGCAGCTTCAATTTTTACCAGTCCTCTCGTGTTAGTGTATTTTATGGCATTGGAAATCAAATTTCTGAAAACAGTGGACACAGATTTTTTGTCGGCAACTGCAAATGTATGTTCTCCGATATTTTGTTCCAGTGTAATATTTTTATTTTTTGCTGAAGTTTCCAGTTGTTCGGTCACTTCTTCTGCCAGTTTGAAAAGGTCTGCTTTTTCCACCCGGTATTCAATTTTTCCGGTTTGAATTTGAGCCCAGCTCAGCAATCCTTCCACCAGACCAAATACATTGGTGACCGACTTTCTGAGTTCCAAAATCAGCTTTTTAGTTTGGGCGGTGGGAAGCTCGTCAAAGTTTTCAGCAAGAATTTCGGTAACACCCAGCAATCCGTTGAAAGGGCTTTTTAAATCGTGTGCAATGAGTGTGAAAAATTTGTCTTTACCGGCATTGGCTATTAACAACTCCTTTTCCGATTTTTCGAGTCGGGCACTCATTTTTTTTAACTTGACACGGCTTCGGGTAATAAAAAATAAAATGGCCAAAATAAAAATCCCGCTAATGATGAGAATTCTGGTTTTTAATTTTTGCTGCCGGATTGCAATTTCCTGAATTTCGTTCTCTTGCTTTAAAAGCAGGTTTTCCCTGGTTTGTTTTTCGGTGAAATATTTAATCTGAAGGTCGGTGAATTTTGAAAGTTCATCGGTATTAAACAAGCTGTCGCGCAATGCGGTGGCCTGTTTTAGAAAATCCAGGGCTTTCCCCGTATTTCCCTCTTGTTCGGCCAGTTCCGACAGGGCAAACAGGTTATCCCTTTTCAGGGAAAGGTAATTATCTTCCAGCGAAGCAGAATAGCTCAGGTTCAGGTATTCGCGGGCCAGCTCCGGCTTATCCATTTCAAGGTGAATTTTTCCGAGGTTGTAATTTGCCTGTGCAATCCGGTTCGTGTTGTTTATCCGCCTGGCATAATCGAGCGCCCCGAGGAAATAATGCAGTGCAGAATCGCGCATCGCCATTTCCCTGTATGTTTCTCCGAAAAACGAAAAAAAGTAGGAATTCTCCCGGTTTTGTTCATCCACTTTAACCACATAGTTATGTCCTTTCCGGTAGTTGCTAAGTGCCAAATCAAACTGTTCCAGTTTTTTATAACAGGCACCAATATTTGAGTAACAATAAGCCAGTTCAGAATAGGTGCCTGCTTCTGAAATGGCCTGTAACGCTTCCTCGTGCCATTCAAGAGCTTCGTTGAAAAGCCCCCAGTCCTGGTAAATCATTCCAATGTTGTTCAATACTTTTGAAACTCCTGAATGGTCGTTTAAAACCCTGCGAATTTCAAGAGACCGGTGGTAATTTGTTAACGCTTCGTTGCTGTTTCCAAGCCAGTAACTGGCAACTCCCAGGTTATTGTATATTCTTCCTGTTCTGGTGCTGTCGTTCAGCGCTTCAAATAAATCTTTCGCTTTTAAAAATTGTTCCGTTGCTTTGGTGTTTTCCCCCGTTCGCAGAAAAATCATTCCAAGCGAATATAAAAGATCAGCTCTGATGGAGTCAGCCATTTCATATTTCAGGGCCTCTGTATAGTAATATTCAGACTTTCCCAATTCGGCGCCTTCCACCGCTTTTCCCAGGTGCAACAATATTTCAACCCTCAATGAATCATCCTCCGTATTAGCCAAAATACTTTTTAGGCTGTCTTCTTTTGCATTTGCTGAAAGGCTTGGTGGTATAGCGCTAAAAATCATTAAAATGAATAATGCTGATAGTTTTTTAAACCATCGTATTGGTTTTCTTTTGTTCATGTAAGGAATACGCTGTTAAAATCGAGCTAAAGTAATTATTTTTTTATTTCATCCGAATAAACTTTCTCATGTTGTGAAAATTGAATCAGGTTGTTATATTTACAATTTGAAATCTAAACCATATATCATGAAGAAATTTTTTTTGCTGGCAATGGTTATTGCTGTTTCTTTTACCGCAACCTCCCAGTCTTTGATCATTAATGAGGATGAATATTTTGAAATGCCCGGGTTGAATGTGATGGTGTTTTACGACATCTATCCCGAGGGGCATCAGGGTGGAATAGCAATTATCCAGAACGGAACACGCATTGCAACAAACGGCGACATCAGGCTGGAGCCTACACCGGGCCAGTGGCAACCTATACCAAAGGTGGGTGAGCGGCAGGTTTTTCCCGAAAATAACGAAATCAGAATTGCCTGTTCATATCCCGACGAAAGCCGTCATATGAAAGGGTTCAATCCAATTTTTTACCCCGACCTGGATTTCAGTTACGATGTTCGGGTGTTTGGCGAAGGAAAAAACTTCCGGATTGTGGTGGATTTGGAAGAGCCGCTGCCGGAAGAGTGGATTGGCAAGGTAGGTTTTATTCTGGAACTTTTTCCCGGCGATTTGTTTGGAAAAACCTGGTACATGGACGAAAAATCGGGCCTTTTCCCCACCCAGCCCAACGGCCCCATGCAACAGGATGCAGACGGCAACTGGCAGGCCTTTCCGCTGGCAACCGGAAAAATGCTTACCATAGCTCCCGATGTTCCGGAGCAAACCATAAAAATAACCAGCATGAAAGAGGAGTTAAAACTGCTCGACGGCCGGTTTTACCACAACAACGGCTGGTTTGTGGTCCGTTCCGAAATCCCTTCCGGCGCAACCAAAAATGCAATCGAATGGTTTGTCGAACCGTATGTGGCGGTAGGATTCAAACATAAACCGGTGGTGCATGTCAGTCAGGTAGGTTATCATCCCGGTCAGCCTAAAGTGGCAACTTTAGAACTGGATAAAGCCGAAACTCATATTGAAAATATTTCACTGATTCGGTTATCGGAAAAAGGAGGTTTTGAAACCATAAAAACCGCAGTGCCGGAAGAGTGGGGCAGATACCTCCGTTTTAACTATCACCGGTTCGATTTTTCGGAAGTGATGCAACCGGGCCTGTACCAGGTGGTTTACGGCGACTTTAAAACCGAACCGTTTAAAATAGATGCCGATGTATATGACCGGCACGTGTGGCAGCCCACGCTGGAATATTTCCTGCCGGTGCAGATGTGCCACATGCGCATAAACGAAGGTTACCGTGTTTGGCACGACCTCTGCCACATGGACGATGCGCTGATGGCGCCGGTGGACACCAACCATTTCGACGGATATGTGCAGGGGCCTTCCACCTTAACCGATTTTGAACCGTTTAACCAGGTGCCCGGCCTTAACATTGGCGGCTGGCACGATGCCGGCGATTACGACTTGCGTGTGGAATCTCAATCGGGCACAATCTGGACGCTGGCACTGGCTTACGAAGAGTTTGATGTGGACTGGGATATGACAACCATCGATCAGCACAGCCGAATTGTGGAGATACACCTTCCCGACGGCAAGCCAGACATTTTACAGCAGGTGGAACATGGCGTGCTTTCCATCCTGGGTGGTTATCAAAACCTGGGACGGCTTTACCGGGGAATCATCTGTAACGAACTGCGGCAGTACGTACTGCTGGGCGACGCAGCAGCCATGACCGACGGCTTGAAATTCAATCCCGAACTGGGCGAAAATGAGCGTACCGGAACCGAATCGGGAAAAACCGACGACCGGTGGGTGTTTACCGAAGAACATCCCGGCCATGAATATACCGCCATTCAGGCACTGGCGGCAGCCTCACGCGTGCTGAAAGGGTTTAACGACACGCTGGCACAGCAATGCCTTCAGGCTGCAGTTGAGCTCTACGATATGGAACGCGACATGTCAAACCGGTGGGCTTCTTCCCGCATCAACGCCGCTGTCGAGCTTTTTATTTCTACCGGAGCTGCCCGCTATAAAAACGATTTGGTAGCTATGGAAGAACGAATCATGAACAACATCCATTCTACAGGATATATGATGGCACGGATTTTTAACGATTTGGAAGATGATGCGTTTCGCAGAAATTTGTTGCTGGCGTTTCAGAAACTGCAGAATGATTTGGTGGCCCGGCAAAAGGAAAATCCCTTCGGAGTTCCCTACAATATCCGCATCTGGGGCGATGGATGGGGTATCCAGCGGCTTGGTATGCAGCACTACTTTTTGCATAAGAACCTTCCGATGAATTTCGATAATAGCTTATTGCTGAATGCACTGCATTTTATGCTGGGGCATCATCCGGGAGAAAATACATCATCGTTTGCCTCGGGTGTGGGGTCGAAATCGTTGCTTGTAGCTTATGGAGTAAACCGCGCCGACTGGTCGTTTACGCCCGGTGGTGTGGCATCCGGTACAGGCATCATCCGTCCCGACTTTCCCGAGCTGAAAGTGTGGCCGTTCCTGTGGCAGCAAACCGAATATGTAATGGGTGGCGGCGCTACCCACTTCATGTTTCTGGCACTGGCAGCCCAACATTTGCTGAATGAATGAAAACAGGTGACAGATTCACTTACCGGATTTAATCAGAACGGATTTTGAGGGGATTGAGTTTTAGAACAAATCAACCGGATTGATTCTCAATATCTCTTTCCAGTTTAAGCCGTCATTTGAAATTAAGTACATTTTGTGTGGTTTGAAATGTGAACTGAATCGTTGCATTCCTTTAGTGAATTTTGCAGAACCTATTTTCACCTCAATTCCGATAATTTTATTTTTATATTGAAGGATAAAATCCACTTCAAAATTGCCTTCCCGCCAATAATTTAATTCCAGATTATTTGCCCTGGCCGCATTCAAAAAGTGTGCGCCAATGGCTGACTCAACATGTCTTCCCCAATTTTCAGTATTTTCAAGAACTTCAGAAAACTGATAATCGCTCAACGCACTGTAAAGGGCCGTGTTTTGAACCTGAAACTTCGGACTTGAAGAACGTTTGGTAATCTTTCCTTTTGAGAATTTTTGCAATCCGGACAATAATCCGGCACTGTCAAGTAAATGCAGGTAATGCGATAGCGTTGTGGTGTTTCCTGCATCCTGAAGTTGCCCCAAAATTTTTGTGAAGGATAAAATCTGACCGGAATAAGAGCAGCCCAATTCAAACAGATTTCGCAGCAAAGCGGGTTTGTTAATATTTTCCATCAGCAAAATATCACGCGAAATGGTTGTTTCAATGAGCGAATTTATGATGTAATCGTTCCAGCGCTGTTCATCGTTTATCAAACCGGCAGCACCAGGGTATCCACCGAACCAAACAAACTGTTCTTCAGTGATCCCGAATGCCTGGTTCATTTCCTCAAAATTCCAGTGTCCCGTGTATATCACTTCGAATCTTCCTGCCAACGATTCAGTCAAACCTTTTTGAATAAGTAACCGTGAAGAACCAAGCAAAACTAATTTGATTTCAAGTCCGTTCAACATATCCGAATCCCAGTTTGCCTTGACCATTTCACTCCAATCGGGAATTTTCTGAACTTCATCAATCACAAAAATCAATTCAGAAAAATTACTGGTTTTCAACTTTAACCGGGCATTGTTCCATTGCTGTTCAATCCATTCGGGGCTAATGTTTATTACTCCATCGGCAGAAGTATATATGGAAGGGGTTTGGATTTCTTTTAAAACCTGGTGCACCAATGTAGTTTTTCCTACTTGCCGAGGACCGGTAATCACCTGAATGAACTTTTTAGGTTCTTTCAATCTTTTTGTTAGAGTCTGAAAATAAGGTCTTTTAAACATATTTTGTTATTTTACTCAATACACTGAGTAAAATTACTCAATGTATTGAGTAAAACAAAAATATTGTGATAATTTTTTGGTTATCTGGTTTTGTTAACTAATTTTTTCCAGTCTTTCTCTGGTGGAATATTTTTATTCAATCTCCCAAAAAATATTCAAAAAAGCGGTAAATCTGTTCGTTCGAATCATCATTGGGCGAATGTTCCGGGCGGTTGGTCATGGCTACCCGGTTGTGGTAACCGAGCAGTTTATTCACGTCAATGGTATGGTTTAACGCTTTCCAACGTTCGGGCGGGTCGGAGGAACCTCCCGAAACCAGGAACGGCCGCGGAGCCATCAGAGCGTGAAGTTCATGGAGGTCGTAGCCTTCCCTGATCAGCGTTGGATAAAGGCCTTTTGCATTTTCGGTGTTGCCTGTTTTTCGCCAGGTATCGCTCCACGGAGGCGGGTAATAGCCCAAATACCAAGGTTCCCAGTAATTTACGGCCGAGCCTTTGGTTTCGTCGAAAACAATTCCAGGATCGGACCAAACGGCACATGCAAACTTTTCAAACAGGCAGGAGGCAAACAAAGCCCATTTCCCGCCAAAAGAATGCCCGGTAATTCCAATCCTGGTGGAATCCACTTCTTCCACTTTAGCCAGCACATGCCAGGCGTTGGCGGCAGCGTATGCCAGCAGCGACAAAGGTTGTAATTCGGCGTTTTCAATGGACGGATAATAGAGCGAATAGGTTTTATTCTCAGTTGCCTCCGTTGTGCCGATGGATAGAGTTACAAAACCGCGTTTGGCAAGCTGGTAAGCAAAATCGCGGTGCGGTTTTCCCAGTCCAACGGCTGTTTCAGGTTCGTAAAAAACAGTGATTATTGCAGGCTTTTTCCCTTTCCCTTCCGGAATTAAAAGATACCCTTCTGTTTTTTCGTTTGGAAGCCAACAGAAAGAGACCTTGTGTTGTGTGAAATTTTCCCTTTTTGTGGTTTCAATAATTTCGAATCTCTGATCGGTAATCAGATCGGGCCAAACACCCATCATTTCGTTCCAGTGGTTGAGAATTTCTTCGCGTCGTTGTTTCCAGTCGTCGGCAGAATGAACCGCTTTCCCGTTGTAAAACTTTAGTGGCGAACGAAATTCCCCAAACTGATTCCGGAATTTTTCAGGGGGAGAAAAGAAAGGTTCAATTTGTTCCCACAACTTTTCTTTGTTCCGGTTTTGAAAGTCCTGTGAAAACACTTTCGCAGAATGAAAACCAAAAATGAAAAGTATGGAAATCAGGAAAAATTTCATCTGCAAAATTTTAACGCGTTTTAAAATACGCATCAGCAAACCGGATAAACTGCTGCCAGTCGTAAGGCGTCATGTTGTGCTTGCCTTCGCGGTTGTGAAAACCCATGTGAGGCCGAATGATTTGATCATTGACTTCAGGCATTTCTTCCGGCAGATTTGTTTTGATTCCATACAGGTTGAAAACGGGTTGCGCCTCTTTTAACGCCAGGTACTGACCCTTGGGATCGGCCCACAGATCTTCGGCCGCACTGGCCACATAAACAGCGCGCGGAGCAATGAGTGCCATCAGCATGTGCTGGTCAACCGGAAGTTTATCTTCATTTCCGGCATACTGGCGGTAATTGGGACAAAACCAGTATGGAAAATTAGTAGTAATCCGGTCAACTGTTTCCCCAAAATACCTGCGGGAAAGTGCCGCACCCGAGTTTCCTGATTCGTTGGAGATGGTAATGGCTACGCGTTCATCCTGTGCGCCAAACCAGAGCGAAGATTTGCCTCCGCGTGAGTGCCCCACCGAAATGATTTTGGTCGCATCCACCAATTGGTCCTTTTCAAAATAATCGATAGCCCGGGCGGCGCCCCAGCCCCAGGCACCCAGACCTCGCATTCCATTATCCATTTCCAGTTGCTCGGGATAAAGCTGGTCCAGAATTCCTTCGGTAAACTTCACCTTATCGTCAGGAGCTACATCGATTACATCGAACCCGGAAATGCCGTAACCGGCTTCAATCACTTGTTCTGCCGGCCAGAAACCGTCCTTGTTCTGGCGGGTCATGTCCATGGTTTTTAATCCCCTGTGGTTGATAACCAGAAACATGGGCACCGGTTTTTTCACCTTGTTGGGCGTGAACATCAACAGGTTCATGGTCACCGATTTATTGTTTCGCGTGACGGTAATGGCCACTTCCTTTAGTGTGGCTTTTCCGTCCATCGCCTTTTTATCCTGGTTTGTTACTATGAATCTGATGTCGGCAAAATCTTTGGGAACCTGACCGTAAACGTGATCTTCAAATAGTTTGAGAATTTCAGGGCGACGGATACTTTCCCATTGTTCCGGTGTTGAAATGGTTTGCCCGCTTTCAGAAACCAAAAGCTTTGGAAGTTGGTATTCGCCCACTTTCGATTCGTCGTAGTTTTGAGCGTAACTCATATTTAATGAGGAAAATAAAATCAGGAAAATAAAGAATATTTTTAGGTTTTTCATTTTTGTAACTATTCGTTTTTTTAATTGATTTTGTATTTTAATCTTTTGTAATCATGGAACTCGTTTTTGCCGATTGATAAATGTCGAGGATTAAAGCCACCGATTTCCGGGCTTCTTCGCCGTCGATTTCAAAAGGCCGGTTTTCTTCGATGGCCTGAATAAAAGCAGCCAGGTTTTTGGCATGGTTTTCATAAGTCATAGCTGCCGGATCGGCCACTCCGCCGCCACCTTCAATCACACCATACTTCTGGATAATTTTGTCATCTTCTTCATTCATTTCGGCAAACTGCCAAACCTGCAAACTATTTTCCACCAGAACAATGGTGCCTTTTGTACCGGTAATTTCCAGCCGGCGAAACTGGCCGGGAAAAGAGGCAGTTGTTCCGTAAATCATGCCCAGGGCTTTGTTTTTAAACTGAAGTACGCTCACTGCCGTGTCTTCTGCTTCAATTTGTGGATGTCCCAGGTGTGAAGTAAACGCGCACAGTCGTTCAACAGGTCCCATCATATACAACAGCAGGTCAACCATGTGGATGGACTGGTTCATCAACGCACCGCCCCCGTCGAGTTCCCAGGTCCCGTGCCAGCCTTCGTAATAGTCATTATTGCGCCACCACGGCACATGCACTGCGGCATAGGTAATTTTGCCCAGCCGGTTTTCATCGATGGCTTTTTTTATGATTTGCGTGGTTTCGTTGTACCTGAAATTGAAAATCCCACCCAAATGCGTTCCCGCTTTTTTGTGGGCTTCAATCATCCGGTCAATGCGGTCGAGCTGAATTTCAATTGGTTTTTCGCAAAGTACATGCTTTTCATGTTTTGCCGCTTCAACAACCGGCTCTTCATGAGCCCCGCTTGGCGTGGCAATCATCATCATATCCACGTCGTCCGGTTTTAACATGCTTTGGTAAGTTTCATAGTGTTTTACACCAAACTTTTCCGCCATTTTTTTTGCTTTTTCAGGCCTAATGTTGCAAAAACCGGCCAACTGCGCGTTGGGTAACGACTGAATGGCCTGCGCATGAAAATCAGCTATCATTCCCGTTCCGATAATTCCTATTTTCCAGGTTTTCATTTTTTTGAATTTTAAAATTACATATTAAGCTTTGAGGCCGAACCTTCATCGAGGTACAATACGGTATCTTGATGGGTTCTTAAAATAGTAGCAGGACACGCTGTTGATATTTCAGCATTCAGCGTATTGTAAACCGCTTCGGCCTTGCGTTCGTCGGGCACCACACAACTGATGGCTTTGCAACGCATAATGGCCGAAATGGTGAGTGACAGCGCATGAGTTGGGACATCGTCGAATGTGGGGAACCAACCTTCACCCAGCTGTTGTTTACGACAGGCTTCGTCCAATTCCACCACTTTTACCAGTTTTGGGTCGTTGAAATCAGCTACAGGCGGGTCGTTAAATGCAATGTGCCCGTTTTCGCCAATGCCTATACAGGCGATATCGATGGGGTGTTCTTTCAGCAGGTTTTCGTAATGTAAAACTTCGGCTTCCACATCGGGTGCATCGCCGTTGAGATAATACACTTGCTTCGGCTGAACTTTGTCCAGTATTCTTTCCTTCAGGTATTTACGAAAACTGGCCGGATGGGTGACCGGCATTCCCTTGTATTCATCCAAATGAAAAACCGTGATTTTTTTCCAGTCGATAACCTGCTTTTGCAGGTGTTCCAGAAACTGAAACTGCGATGCGCCGGTGGCCAGAATCAGGTTTGAAAATCCTTTTTCTGAAATAGCGTCGTTTAGTTTTTTCGCTACGGCATCAGCCGCTGCTTTTCCCATTTCATCTTTGTTTTCAAAGATTTTTATGTTGAGATTGTCTTTTTTGAATTCGGTATTGTTCATTTTTTTAATATTTAGTATCAAGTATCAAGATTAGGATTCTGCAAGTCTTGTGTCTCATTGTCTCATAATCTTATATCTGTTCTCTCTACATCAGCAATTCAGTAATAGCAAAATATGTGGTTACAAACGAAAAGATTACAACCGCCCAGATGCCAATATTTTCCCGCAGGGAAGCTTTGTTGATACCCATGAGTTTCGCCCGGTTTATCAGCAATAGAATAGGAATGGCCACCGCGGGCAGAATGACAGCCTGAAATGCCTGCGAAAAAACCATCAGAGCGGGTGGACGTTGTTCCAGAAATACGGTGCCGAAAGCAAACAGCATAGCCACAAAAATAAGTATCCGCGATTGGGTAGAATGGATATTCCGAGGCTTTCCGGTGTAGTCGGCAATCAGCCAGGGGGCAATCAGCACGATGGGGAAGATGGTTGACAATCCGGCGCCCACAATTCCCAGAATCAGGATAAACGCTGCGGCGTTTCCGCCAATGGGTTCAAACAGAAGAATCATTTCAACGGTGTTGTCCAGTTTAAATCCCATCACATGCAGGGTGCCGGCCGCAACCGCCATAATCACTCCGCTCAGAAACAACATCATTGCAGCGGATACGAAGGCGTCCTTTTTTTCTTCTTTCAGGTTTTTAATACCCCAGCCTTTTTCAGCCACTACCGTACTTCGCATGATGAACACGGCAGCCGAACAGGTTGTTCCCGCTATGGCAGCTACTAAACCCATAGCTCCGGGTGTGTCGGGAATTCCGGGAACCAGACCATTGGCAATTACCGATAAATTCGGGCTTACCATAAAAAAGACCACGATAAAGGAAAGCCCCATAAAGATTACGAAAAAAGTGAGCACTTTTTCAAAGGTTTTGTACTGGCCAAACCAAAGCAACAGGTACAAACCGGCAGCCAGCACCAGGATAATCCAGCCGCGGCCGACAATCCGTTCATTAAAAAGCAGCCTGATGGCTTCCTGTACCAAATCGGCTACAATGCCCATCACGCCCATCAGCGCCAGTAATTCGCCGATTATCAGTGCAATTAAAATGTAAAGTGCCAGCACCCAACCGTATTTGAATTCGTGTTTGATGTTTGTTAATGCCGTTTTTCCTGAAACCAGGGTTACCTTTCCGTATGCCACCATGAGCACGAAGGTGAAGATACACGACAGCACCAGTGCCCAGAACAGCTCCATGCCGTGTTCGGCGCCTGTTTTGGCCATGGTAGTTACGCTTCCGGTTCCAATATTATAACCGATTAGAAAAAGCCCGGGGCCAACCGCGGCGAGGGCGATGGCTATTTTTTTGTAGGTTTTGTTCATGTAAAATGTATTTTTTATAATTTTTTGATTCAGATAATATTCAAATTAAGAGACAAAGAATTCCGACTATTTGGTTATTGAATATTGGTTATTCTACATTGTTTTATTTTTTGAACCGCTAAGTGCGTTTTGCCAACTGCCTACTGTTCATAAACCAACTTTCCCATCACCCATGTCTCCTGAATATTCACCTGAAAATCTTCAAGGGTAAACAGCACGATGTCGGCGCGTTTGCCGGGCTCAAGCAGGCCGCGGTCGTTCAGGTTGTAAAGCCGGGCTGGATTGGTACTCGCCATTTTTACTGCATCGGCCAGGGTGCAGCCGGTAACCTGCATAACGTAACCGACTCCTTTGGTTATGGGTGATGCCGAACCGTAAAGCACGTTTTGAGCCGGCAACCGCAGCATGCCGTCTTTGGTCAATTCGATTGTTTCGCCGGTTGAGGTTTTATATTCCCCCGGTTCCAGTGCTGCGTAGTGCGTTACATCGGAAGTGATGATGGTTTTTTCAACGCCTTTCACTTTGTAAAAAACCCTGATTTGTTCCGGCAACAAATGAAAACTGTCGCAGATGATGCTGATATTCAGCCGGTCGTCGGCCAGTTGCGGCCAGAATGGATTCCTGTGCCGGTTGATGGTGTTGGCTGCACCGTTTCCCAAATGCGTGGCAATTTTGGCGCCGCGGTCGATGGCGGCGGTTATCGTTTTCATATCCGCATTGTGATGACCCAGTGCCACTGTAATTCCGTTCTGACTGCATTTTGAAATAAAATCCAGCGCTCCGTCCATTTCCGGTGACAGCGTTACCTGCAGAATGTTTTTGCCCGATGCTTCATAGAGTTTCAGAAATTCGTTCCAGTCGGGCAGTTTTACAAACTGTTTGGGGTGCGCCCCCCGGAACCCGTCTTCCGGATTGATGTAAGGCCCTTCGAGATGAAACCCGGGAATGGAACCCCTCATTTTTGGGTCGTCCACCGCTTTGGAAAGCAGTTTAAAATTCCGGGTTAAAACTTCGATGCTGTTGGTGGTGAGTGTGGGAAGATAAGTAGTTACACCTTTTTTCCAGAGTTCGCTGGTTGCTTTTTCAATGCCTTCGGGCGTGAGGTCGCTGTCACCAAAGGCAAACGAAACGCCGGCAAACCCGTTCACCTGGTTGTCGAAAAAGCCTGGTGCTATGTACACCGGGTTTTCACCAGCCGGTTTATCCAATGGAGTAATGTTTTCAATCATCCCATTGTTTATGGTCACCCGAACCGGCTGCCCGGTGTGGTAATGAATTCCTTCAATCATTTGTTGTGCTTTTAAACCTTTCATCCCTAAAACAAATAAAAAGAAAAACAAGAAGCTCTTGATAATAAATACTGTTGCTTTGCCATTCATACTTTTCACTTTAAACATTAAACTCTGTACTTTAAACTTTTAGGTATTTCACTTCCGTCCATTTTTCGGTTTCAGCCGATTTTTCCAGTGCTTCCAAAACCGAAACACAGTTCAAAATGCTTTGGTGCGAACGCGGTTCTTTCCCTGTTCTGAACATTTCGGCCATGTCAACATAATTTCGGGCCGGATTTTTTTCTTCCACCCGTGGTTTCAGTTCCACCAGTTTTTGCGGTGTTTCCACAAAGGTTTCCCAGCCGCGGGCTTTTTCTTTGATAATGAGCGTGGCAAACAATCCTGAGGAAAATTTCAGGCTTGCATTGCCATAGCTGCCGTTGCGACTGATTTTTACGCGCTCAATATCTTCGCCAAAAACATACATGAGCGGCTGAACAATGTGAACGCCGTAAAAGAATATTCCTCCGTACTGCGAATCAAAATCCCCCGGGCCGGTGCAAATCACCTGGCTGATTCCATCCATGTTTTTCACATGGTCTTTCAAATCGAACGTAGCGTCGCTGTGGGCGATTGAGCTGAAAGATGTAACCGGTGTACCCATTTTTTTTGCCAGTTTCAGAAATTCCTGTCCCTCGGCTGCCCGGTAACAAAATGGTTTGTCGATAAATGTGGGAATTTTTGCTTTGATGAATGGAATGGCCGGTTCCAGATGATACTTCGGATGGCGGTGGTCCACAATCAGCGCATCGATTTTCCCCAGCATTTCGTTGGGGTCTTTCACCTGGGTTGGAATGTTTCCCTTCTCCATCGCATTTTTGGCAAATTCGTCGGTTTCTCCCCAAACGTAAAGTACTTCCATTCCCGGAAACTTTTTATCAGTGTTGAACATTTTTCCAAAACCGATGGTGTGCGAGTTTTCAGCGCCAATGATTCCAATACGGATGTTTTTCTGAGGCTGATCAGCAAATGCTGATTGAGTGACAATTCCCGGTGCCACAGCAGCCAAAGCCACTCCTTTCCCGGTTGTTTTGATGAAATTTCGTCTTGAATTCATAATCAATGCTTTTTGTTAAAATCACTCTGTAAATGTTTTTATAGTTTCACGCAAAGGTGCAAAGAACGCAAAGTATTGAATTACAGATTTTTATTCTTCGCGAAATTAGCGTCTTAGCGCGAGATATTTTTTTTTGAAGTGTTCTTAAAGTTTCATTTCCCATCCTTTTTCATAATCGCGCGACCAAAGTTTTTCTGCTTTTTTGTCTTTCAGAATATGTCCGTTTTCGGGATTGATTTCCAGCGAATGGCCCACGCGTTGTGCAATGTTACCAAGCTGCACCAGTACCGTACTTTTGTGGCCCGAATCGATATCGGCCACCAGGCTTTCTCCCGAAAGAATGTTGTTGAAAAAGTTGCGGATGTGCAGCGAATCGAGGTGACTCGACGGATTGGCAGCATCGCGCGCATCAACCGCTTGCGAATCTTTTACCTCCTTGATTAGGTTGTTTTTCAGGTCGAAAACTTTATACTCGTTACCTGACGGAATGAAAAGGCTTCCTTTTTCGCCGTAAAAAATAACGCCAACTGAACTGCCTTCGATGGGTTTTCCGTTGCAGCTCCGGCCTTCCCAACTCATGGAAACACCTTCCTTGAAATCGAGGTTAATCACCTGCGTGTCGGGCGTTTCCCAGTCGTCGGAATAGTGGTAACGGCCACCGTTTGAGCTCACTTTTACCGGGTAATCCACGCCGAAACCCCAGCGGAGCAGGTCAATCATGTGGGTACCGTTGTTCAGCGCCTCGCCGGTTCCCCAGTGCCAGAACCAGTGCCAGTTGTAGTGCACAATATTGTCTTTGTAATCCATTCGCGTTGCCGGACCCTGCCAGAGTTCCCAGTTGAGCCAGTCGGGAACGGCCACTTTTTTGCCTACGCCAATGGGGCCGCGGTTGTTGGTGTACCAGCCTTTCCCAAAATAGGGCCTTCCGATGATTCCGTTTTTCAGTTCCTTAATTCCTTCCACCACCTTGGGATAGGACCGGCGCTGGTTGCCCATTTGGATTGATTTTTTGTACCGTTCGGCAGCTTCCACCAGAATTTCGCCTTCGCGCGGACTGTGGCTGCAAGGTTTTTCCAGATACACATGTTTGCCAGCCTGCATGGCCAGCAGCGCAGCCGGTGCATGCCAGTGGTCGGGTGCGGCTACTACCAGCAGATCCACATCCTTGCTTTCCAGCGATTTTCGGAAATCCACAAATCCCTGTGGTTTTTTGTTTTGCACTTTTTGCACGTTGTCCGAGCATTTTTCAATAGCCCGCGAATCCACATCGCAAACATGAATAACCTCGCAGTTTTCCTGGAAGGCGAAGTTTTGTGCCAGTGCATTTCCTCGTGAAAAGACACCCATCACCGATGCCCGAAGCATGTCGTTGGCGCCCATAATGCGCCGGTAGCTTTCAGCACTGAAACCGGGAAGAATCCCGCCAACCATCAGTCCGGCTGAAACACCGGCCGATTTTTTAAGAAAATCCCTTCTCGAATTGAAATTTTTATCCATAATATTCTCGTTTATTGATTGTTATTAATTCCGTTTTGAACGTGCCGGTTAAAACTGATGTAAAAATCCAGGTTTTCCTGAATTATAACGTCCAGCGGAACATGCTGAATTTTATCCGGGTTTTTTTTAAATACAAAAAAATCGAACAACGTTTGAATTGCTCTTTTTCCTTGTTGAACAGGGCTTTGGGAGATAATAAAGTCGATTCCCCCGTTTTTCAGGTGTTCCATATTTTCAGGAACCAAATCATAACCCACCAGTCGGATGTCCAGATCATGAAGGCGGTGAAATTCTGCTACCAGAAAAGCTTTGGAATTGGTTACAAAAGCCCCTTTAATGGCCGGGTGTTTTATATAGAACCGGGTGAGTTCCCTGAAAACATTCTCCTTTTGGGTGGAGTTGATGGTAAGTGTGTGGATTGTTTTTGATTTCTCCATTCCATTTTCATGAAAATAATTATTAAAACCCTCCTCCATTCGATGAAGCGCCGATGCGTTTTCAAAACCTTTGACCATGTTCACGATAAGCATTTCAGCGTTATCTGGAAGGAGAGAATTTAACAGCCGTCCGGCAATGAAAGCACTTTGTTTCACATCCGGGCCAATGTAGGAAAGACTTTGTCCGCCCGGTAAATCAGCATCAATAAAAATGTAAGGGATAGTTTTTTGTCTCAGTTTTTCAGCGAAAACCTTGCTTTCCTTCAGGAAAAGCGGGGCGAGTACCACCCCGTTTGGTTCAATCGCGGCTATTTTATTTGCCTGCTGTGTAAAGCTTTTTTCATCGAAAAGGTCGTAGAAAAAATATTCGGTAATAATTCCGTAATCCTTAAACTGAGTCGCAGCCATTTCCAGTCCCTGCAACGGCATAGACCAGTAATGCCCCGGATAGGGAGCAGCGGGAACAAGTACACAAATGGTGAATTGATTTCCAAGAGCGAGGGTCCGCGCCAGCATATTCGGGTTAAATTTGAGTTTTTCGATTGCTTCTTCCACCTTTTTTCGTTTTTCAGGTGAAACTTTGCCCCGGTTGTGGATTACCCGGTCGATGGTGCCCACCGAAACGTTGGCGTATCGGGCTACATCCTGAATGGTTACTTTTTTGGTTCGCTCCATCGGTTTTTGAAGTAAAATTTTATCAAATGTAAAAAAATGATAATCAACTACAAACAAAATGTGTGTGCGTGCACACTTTCCGATGGTGCCGGTGACTGAACAATTAAATTATATGACTGATATATAGATTTTTATTATTTGGTATGAGTTGCAAAAAATGTTGCAAAACAGAAAATATGTGTTCGGACACACTTTTTGGCAGTTCACAGGATTATTTGTTTTTTTACACGTTGAGAAATCAATTATCACCAAAAATATTCTAATGCTTGTAAACAGTTTATTGCTGGTCTTAGGTCTTGCGGTTTTAATTAAAGGGGCTGACTGGATGGTGAACGGCGCTTCGGCGCTGGCAAAAAAATACCAGGTTTCCGATTTGGTGATTGGGCTAACTATTGTTGCCTTTGGAACTTCGGCTCCGGAACTGGTGGTAAATGTGATTGCATCGTCACAAAATTTCAACGACATTGTTTTGGGAAACGTATTGGGGAGCAACATCGCCAATCTTTTTTTAATTCTGGGAATCACCGGAATCATTTACCCGTTGGTTGTACAATCGAGCACTACCTGGAAAGAAATTCCCATTTCGCTGCTGGCTGTGGTGCTTTTATTCTTGTTGGCCAATAACTTTTTCCTTTATGAAAATCCCGTGATCTCAAGGTTCGACGGCCTGTTTCTACTGTTGATGTTCGGTTTGTTTTTGTTTTATGTTTACCGCCTTTCAAAAACCGACACGGCTCCCAAAGAGGTTGTGGTTAGCGAAATGTCGTTATTCAAAATGATTGCATTTATTGTTATTGGTCTTGCCGGACTGATACTTGGCGGGCGCCTGGTGGTGAACAATGCGGTTGAAATAGCTACCATTCTGGGCCTGAGTGAAAAAATAATCGGGTTTACCATTGTGGCTATTGGTACTTCGCTGCCCGAGCTGGCAACTTCGGTGGTGGCCGCCCTTAAAAAAAACACCAATATTGCTGTGGGAAATATCATCGGCTCCAACATCTTTAATATTTTTCTTGTTATCGCGACAAGTGCAGTGGTGTCTCCTGTTGTTTTCAATCCGGTTTTTAATACCGACATGTACCTGCTGGCTGGAGGTACGCTGTTTCTTTTCATTGCCATGTTTACCGGCGGAAAAAAGAAGCTCGACCGCTGGGAAGCCATTATTTTATTGTTGGTTTACCTCGGTTACACTGCTATGCTTGTGGCAAAGGAAATCTGAGTTTGACCTGGTTTGTCAACCATTCATTTTTCTACTGAACTTTAATATAAAAATTTTGTTTTATTTTGTGTGTTAAAAATTAGACAAAGAATAAAAATGAAAAACAACTGGACAACAAGAAATATTCCTGATTTAAAAGGAAAAGTTATTATAGTTACCGGCGGAAACAGCGGACTTGGATATTGGTCGGTGAAAGCGTTTGCCGAAAAAGGAGCAGAAGTGATCTTGGCAAGCCGCTCTATAGAAAATGGAGAGAAAGCCAAAACAGAAATTCTGAACGAAATTCCTGAAGGAAAAATTGAAGTGGATGAACTCGACTTGGCCGATTTGGAGTCGGTGCGCCGGTTTGCCAAAAACTTTCAGCAGAAACATTCGCGACTGGATATTTTGCTGAACAACGCCGGAATTATGACCACACCATACTTTAAAACCAAAGACGGTTTTGAAGGTCAAACCGGAACCAATCATCTGGGGCATTTTGCACTTACCGGGTTGCTGCTTCCTGTGCTGAAAAAATCACCTAAATCGAGGGTAGTTAATGTAAGCAGCATGGCACACAAGCAGGGAAAGATGGATTTTGACAATTTATTGTTTGAAAACGGCAAAGGCTATTCGCCCATGAAATCCTATGGTCGTTCAAAGCTGGCCAATATGCTGTTTACTTATGAATTACAGCGCTTTTTTGAGGGAAATAAAATTGACAGCATTTCAGTGGCTGCGCATCCCGGTGTTTCACAAACCGAACTGTTTCGCTACCTCGATGAAAAATGGTACTTCCGGATGGTTCGGCCACTGTTTAAAGCCATTTCCCAAGAAGGCAAAATGGGCGCATTGCCCCAAATCAGGGCAGCAGTTGACTCTGATGTTAAGGGCGGCGAATACTATGGCCCCAGCGGTTTTATGGAACTGAAAGGCTACCCTGTAAAAGTGCAGTCCAACGGCCGCTCGCACAGCGAAGAAGATGCAAGAAGGTTGTGGGAGGTTTCGGAGGAGCTGACAGGGGTGAGTATTTAGTTCATCAACCTCACCACATTCCCCGCCATAACCTTAATCCCGGTTTCAATGGTTTTTTCGTAGTCGGGATTCAGGAAGGGCGAATGCAGCGGAAAAGGTTCCTTCCCTTCGGCTTTTAATTGTTGCATCAATTCGGGACTGGTGCTACCCAGCCAGATGAGGCAGATGGGAATATTTTCAGGGGTGCGTCCGTAAACGCCAAAATCTTCACCCACCATGGCCGGAGAGGTTTTTACAATGTTTGCTGTTCCGATTATTTCCGAAGCAAAACCATGCAGTTTTTCGCTTAGTTCCGTGTTGTTCAAAACCGGTGGCGTGTATTCATCCAGAACCACAACTTCCGGCAGCAGGTCGTCGGGCATGCCGGCCGTTTGTGCGGCTGCATTGCAAATTCGGCGGATGGCGGAAATCACCTGTTCAATCACTTCATCGGAATAATAGCGTAGCGTAAGTTCCATTTTAACTTCGTCGGGGATGATGTTGGGACGGGTGCCGCCGTGAATGGAACCAACGGTTACAACTGCCGGTTCCAGCGGACTGATTTCGCGGCTGACAATGGTTTGAAGATCGAGCACAATGCGCGAGGCAATCACAATGGGGTCAATGCACTTTTCGGGATAAGCGCCATGTCCGCCTTTTCCAAAGACGGTTATTTCCACGGTTTCAACGCCCGCAAAAATGGGGCCGCCCACCAGGCCAATCTGCCCCGATTCCAGTTCAGGATTGATGTGATAGGCCATGGCATAATCGGGTTTCGGAAAGCGGGTAAACAGTCCGGATTCGATGGCTAAGCTTGCGCCGCCACTAACTTCCTCGGCCTGCTGGGCAATAACCACAAGTGTTCCCTGCCAGTGTTCTTTTAACGCTGCCAGTGTGTGAATCGTTCCCGTCCAAACCGACATGTGGATGTCGTGGCCACAGGCGTGCATTACCGGAACTTCTTCGCCATTTTGGTTTTTGGCTGTTTTGGTACTGGCAAATTCCAGCCCGGTTTTTTCCTGTACCGGCAGGGCGTCCATATCGGTACGCAACATCACCACCGGGCCTTCGCCGTTTTTTAAAACACCCACCACATTATTGCCGCCCACTTTTTCGGTGACTTCAAAACCTGCCTTTTTCAATTCAGCAGCCATTCGCTTGGCCGATTCAAACTCCTGAAACGACAACTCCGGGTTTTGGTGAAGGTGTTTGCACAACTCCAGGGCATAACCGGTTTGATTCCGGGCTTCTTCTTGAATTTCTTCCAAAATCTGGGCAAAAGTGTTGTTTTGAAAAACCATGACAATCAGGATAAAAAATATTTTTGAATTCATTTTTACAACTCATTTTCAATATTTCGAAAATACGGAAAGTTTTGGAAAATGGGGTAGTCTGAAAAAATAAACCTTCAAGGTTTCCAAAACCTTGAAGGTTTAAATATGTAAAAAACAATAATCTAACTACTTCACAATAGGAGTTAGCACCATATTCCGGTACGAAACTTTGCCGTGGTCGCCCTGAAGATATATGGGGCCCGGTGCAAACACATCGGCACTGATGGCGCCACCAGTTGGGCCGTAAACCGGCTGGTTGTTGATAATGGTGGTGCCGTTGAGTTTTACGGTTACATGGCGGTCGCACAGTGTGATGTCCATGGTTTGCCACTCGCCGGCAGGTTTTTCAGCAGCTACAGTTGGCGTAATTCGGCTGTATAATGCGCCCATGTTGTGTGAATCGAGGTCCCGCCCGTAGGAATCAAGCACCTGGATTTCGAATATCCCCCGCAGGTAAACGCCGCTGTTGCTGCCTTTCGGAATATTTACCTCCAACGTAAGGTTAAAATCTTCGAACTCCTGTTCGGTGCGGATGTTCCCGTAAGAAATACGTTCACCTTCTCTTTGCACAGGGTCGTTTACCAGTACACCGTCAACCACCTTAAAACCATTTGCCTGGTTCGGGTTAATGAGTTTCCAGCCCGAAAGGTCTTTCTCATTAAACAGCTTCACAGGCTCGCCGTATTTCACCTTCGACAGGTCTGGAGCAGACGGCACATCGGGGAGTTTCCAACCATAAAATTTCGCTTGGTTTGTATTCATCCCGTCGCGGGCCGGTTGTATGGAAACACCGGAAATGCGGTCGCCGCTGCGTGTGACTTTAAACAGGTGGGGAGCCACCATTTTCCGTTCTTTCCCGTCTTTGCCTTCGCGGGTAACTTCGCCGGCACGCATCACTATCAGGTTATCGTCGTCGAGCAGAAAAACACTTTGCACGGGTGTAACGCTTCCCCCGCGCCATAGCAGTTCGGCATCGAGGAACCCGTTGTTTTCAAAAACCTGAAGCCAGCCTACTGAGCCGCCTTCAATTTCTATGGTCCACATGCCGTAAAAGCCGTCGGGTTTCTGGGCGCTGGCAAACAAAATGGTTGTAAAAACCGTGATAAACAGTAAAGCTATTTTTTTCATTTCTAAAAGGTTTAATGGATTTTATTTTTTTCTTTTCAATTCTTTTTCAAGATATATTTGAAACATCTCGTCAGTTGAAATGATTTGATGAAAGCCTTTTTCCTGAAGTCCTTCTATTAATTTCTTATCACCAGTCCATAATTTACATTTCAATTGCATTGCAAGGCCTACAAATAAGATATCATCGGGATCAATACCCTTTGTTAACTTATCAGCCTGGTAATAACAGTCAGGATTTATCAATAATTGATTTACAAATTTGATTTTTGATTTTATTAAGCCATAAATTTTATAATAGTCTTTCTTGTTTAATCCGCTAATATTTAATATTTTGTCTTCATGTTTGTCAATATCTTCCTTCAATTGACTGATAGATGAAAAATGAAAATATTTTGAACCATTAAGAATTATTTGACCTATCGGACTGTCGGGATTAAGTATTGCACTGAAAACTATATTTGTATCAATGACAAAATTCATGGATGGATTTATTCTCTTAATTTCCTAACCTTCTCCATCATTGAACGATTAACTTTTTTTACTAACTCATCAATGTCAGATTGTTTAGCTTTAGATTTGGAAACTAATTCTTTATATTCCAAATAGTCTAACATGTCCTGTAAATCGGAGGTATTTGTTTGAGGTGATAATCTTACCAGTATCTCATTATTTATTCGTTCAACTATCATTATTTTAATTTTTATCAAAGTTAGGAAATTTGTGACAAATTGACCATTTGGAGTAAATAACTTACAACCAAAAATTAGTTAAAACTTTTTTTGTCAGCAAAAATCACCAAACCAAATCACACGCTTCTGACGGCATCCAGTGTTTGTCTTTGCCTTCCCATTTTACATTGCAGCCAATGGGATTTGTAAGCGGCACCGAAACCAGTTTGCCTGAGGTGAGTTCATCCAGCGCCCGTTCCAAATCATTCACCGTCATTTTCGACACGTCACGTGGATTGTCAACTCCCCTGCCGGTGTACACCAGTTTCCGGTTTTCATCAAAAACATAAAAGTGCGGGGTACGCAAAGCGCCGTAAGCCAGTGCCACTTCCTGCGACTCGTCGTACAAATATTTCCATGGAAATTTGTACTCTTCCATGCGTTTTTTCATGTGGTCGAAATCGTCTTCCGGATAGGTATTGGCGCTGTTGGAATTAATGCCCACAAACACCACGCCTTTGTCTTTGTACTTTTCGGCAGTTTGCCGGGTCACTTCGTCGCTGCCAATTACATACGGACAATGGTTGCAGGTGAAAAACACCACCAGGTATTTTACATCCTTAAAACTGCTGAGCGAATAGGTTTTCCCGTCGGTGGCGGGCAGGTTAAAACCTTTTGCTTTTTCTCCCGGTTGTAATGTAAAACTCATAATTTCTCTCTTTTTGTTTCTCTAAAAAAGAAAAAAACGAAGGTGCTGATTTGTTCAGTTTAATTTAAATCTTTCTGAAAATTTTTTATAAGTCTGTTGTAAAAATTAATCATGGCTTTGTAGTTTTCAATGGTAATCCTTTCGTTATCATTATGAAAAAGATCAATATTTTCTGGTGTAATCTGATAGGGAGCAAACCTGTAAACATGGGGCGAAACTTCGGAATAATGGTAACTGTCGGAACTGGCTGTCATTAAAGTTGGCGCAACATAGGTATTTTCAAAACTTTCCCTGATGGTTTTGTTCAGTACATTAAAAGCTTCGCAGTCGATGCGCGAAACTTTGGCCGGTTCTTTTGTATTTCCAACAATTTTTACAGAAACGCGTTTGTCGTTTATTGTGTTTTCAAGGTGGGCAATAACTTTTTCGGATGAATCGCCGGGTAACAATCGAAAATTAACAGTAGCCTTAGCCTCAGTTGGTAATACATTTTCTCTTATTCCTGCACTTAACATTGTAGGTGCAGTTGTTGTACGAACCGCAGCATTTCCCGGGCCCGAACTTGTATAAACCTTTTTTAGTACACCTCCCAGCAACCACTGATTGGCAAAAACAACACGTGCCGGCCATGGAATTACCGGACCAATGTAACTTAAAAAATCTTTTACCGGCGGTGTAAATTCAGGGGCCGGCTGATTTTCGGTAATCGCAACAAGCGCTTTCGATAAAATGGAAATGGCCGTTTCTGCCTGTGGTAAGGCTGCATGACCGCCCTCAAATTTACTGGTTATTTCCAGGGAAAGATACCCTTTTTCAGATGTTCCAATCAAAGCCACCGGATTCGAAATCATGGGGACGATTCCCGAAGTTATTGCCATGCCTTCATCCAATACCATTTCAGCTTCAACTCCCCTTTCTTTCAATGTTGCAGCCAGCGCCCGTGCACCTTTGCCATTAATTTCCTCATCATCACCAAATGCAAGATAAACTGTTCGTTCCGGAATAAATTCTTCATCCAGTAATTTTTCAACTGATTCAAGAATTGAAATCAGGCTGCCTTTGTCGTCGAGTGTTCCGCGTCCCCAGATAAATTCATCATCAATTTTTCCTGAAAACGGGGGTTTTTCCCAGTTTTCCTCCACAACCGGAACAACATCCTGGTGGGCAAGCAAAATCAGTGGTTTAAGATTTTTGTTTTTTCCCTGCCATTTATAAAGCAAAGCATGATTTCCGTGAACTTCCTTTTCAAGATGTTTAAATATCAAAAGATAAGTTGAATCGAGAAAAGCATGAAACTTTACAAATTGCGAAGTGTCTGTAAACGAATAATCTTCATAAGAAATGGTTTTAAACGAAATCGCCTTTGCCAGATTTTGCAGACTTTGGTTACTAATTTTAATCGCTTCAACCGGTTCTACATTCAATTGTTTTGAGGGGTAAAAAGCAGTTTTTACCACCAAAATAGCAATGAGAATCAAAACGATCAGGCCTAAAAGTTTTATTGCTTTTTTCATTTCGGTTGATTTTTTGCTATTCAATTTAAGCTTAAATTTTCTATTTCATTGCGAATTATTGAAAAATAATCGTTGAAAACTAAAATCAGTCCCCGGTTAATCGAAAACTGCTTTTTGTATATTTGTTTCAAAGTAAAAAACATGAATAAGAAGGAAACCCGAAATAAAATTGACCAACTGCGAAAAGAGCTGGAAGACCACAATTACAAATACTATGTGCTGGCACAACCTGAAATCAGTGATTTCGATTTCGACATGAAACTGCGCGAACTAGAAAAGCTGGAAACGGAGTTCCAGGAGTTTGCCGACCCGTATTCGCCAACACAGCGGGTGGGAAGCGACATCAGTAAGGCGTTTGAACAGGTGGAGCACCGGTATCCGATGTTGTCGCTCAGCAACGCATACTCCGAAGGAGAAATTACCGATTTCGACAACCGAATTAAGAAGCTCATCGGTGAAGATTTTGAATACGTTTGTGAACTGAAATTCGACGGTTCTTCCATCAGTTTGCTGTACGAAAACGGTAAACTGGTGCGGGCAGTCACCCGCGGAGACGGTGTAAAAGGCGACGATGTTACGGTTAATGTGCGCACTATCCGCTCCATCCCGTTAACCTTGCGCGGAAGCGGTTATCCCGAAAGTTTTGAGATCAGGGGTGAAATTGTGATGCCGTTCCATGTTTTTGAGGAAATAAACAAACAACGCGAAGAAGCTGGTGAGCCGCTTTTTGCCAATCCGCGCAATTCCGCTGCCGGAACGCTGAAAATGCAAAATCCGGCCATTGTGGCCACCCGCAAACTGGATGCGTATTTTTATTCGCTGATGGGCGATAACCTGCCTGCCGACGGGCATTACCAAAACCTGGAAAAAGCCAGCGAATGGGGTTTTAAAATTTCAGATGCCACCCGGATTTGCCGAAATCTGGATGAGGTTTTTAAATACCTGCATAAGTGGGATTTAGAACGCCATAAAGTTCCGGTAGCCACCGACGGGGTAGTAATAAAAGTAAACTCGCGCAGGCTGCAGGAGGAGCTCGGATTTACAGCCAAATCGCCGCGCTGGGCCATTGCCTACAAGTTTAAAGCAGAAAGTGCGGCCACTATTCTGAAATCAGTTTCCTATCAGGTTGGACGCACCGGCGCCGTAACTCCGGTAGCCAACCTCGAACCGGTACAGATTGCAGGAACTGTTGTAAAACGCGCATCGCTGCACAATGCCGATATTATTAAAAACCTCGATTTGCATTTGAACGATACCGTTTTTGTGGAAAAGGGAGGTGAAATCATTCCGAAAATTACCGGCGTGGATGCCGGAAAAAGGCACCCCATGGCACAGGCGGTTGAATTCATTGAAAAATGCCCTGAGTGCGGAACACCATTGGTGCGCAACGAAGGGGAAGCCGCTTATTATTGTCCCAACGAAACCGGTTGCCCTCCTCAGATTAAAGGAAAAATGGAGCATTTTGCAGGCCGAAAAGCGATGGATATCGACGGGCTGGGGCAGGAGACTATTGAGTTGCTTTACAATCAGGGACTGGCCAAAAGTATTGCAGACTTTTACCTGCTGAAAAAAGAACAACTGGCTGGTTTGGAACGGATGGGCGAAAAATCGGCACAACGCATTCTCGACGGACTGGAGGAATCGAAAAAAGCGCCGTTCGAGCGCGTGCTGTTCGCTCTCGGAATCCGTTATGTCGGAGAAACGGTAGCCAAAAAACTGGCCAAAGAGGTACATTCCATAGATAGCCTCCGGCAAAAAACGAAGGAAGAATTGATGGCAATTGATGAAATTGGCGAACGGATTGCCGAAAGTATTCTTGATTCCTTTTCGAAACCGGAGCACATCGAAATGATTGAATTCCTGAAAAAGCAGGGACTTCAGTTTCAGGTGAGCGAAGAATTGCTAAGTAATCGTACCGAAAAGCTGAAAGGACTGAGCATCGTGATTTCAGGTACGTTTGAACAACATTCACGCGATGAGTTAAAGGGGCTGATTGAGCAGAACGGTGGTAAAAATGCAAGTTCCATCTCAAAAAAAACCAGCTATGTGCTGGCTGGCGAAAACATGGGGCCCAGCAAACTCGAAAAGGCTCAAAAGCTTGGCATTCCCATAATCTCTGAAGAAGAATTTTTGAAGATGCTGAGCGAATAGCCATTTTTTTTCACATTTGATTAACTTTGCGCCACAGTGTATGAAACTGATTGAAAAATATGCATCGCGAATACTTCGCAAAAAAGCCGCCCTGGTAAAGCGGCAGGTGAAGCTGCCGAATCCTGAATATATCAGGAAAGTGGGTGTATTGTGGCAGCCGGAGCAGAAAGAGGCATTTCAGTTTCTTGCCGATCATTTTTCAGCATCGCCGGTTATTCTCCGGAATCTTTGCGTTTTTGATGAAAAGACGGAGGAAGAGACCGGCATAAACACCATCACGCCCGGGGAACTGAACTGGCTCGGTTTTCCAAAACCCGGACCGGCCGATGAGTTCATAGCAACTGAATTTGATTTGCTTTTGAATATTGCGCTGAACCAAAACCGGGTGCTCGATTACCTGACTGCCCTCAGCAAAGCGCGCTTTAAAATAGGATGGTCGCCCGACCAGAGCAACTTCTTTGACTTGAATATTAACATTGGAGGGAAACAGGATGCATTGTTTTTAGCCCGGCAACAAATTTTCTATCTTAGCCAACTGAATAAAAAAGTATAAGTATGAATCATCCGTTTAAGGGTGCAGGCGTGGCATTGGTTACGCCTTTCACCGATGAAAATAAAATTGATTTTGATGCGCTTGGACGAGTAATCGATAAGCAGATAAATGGTGGAATGGACTATCTGGTAGCGCTTGGCACCACTGCCGAAACACCTACCCTTGCTGCCAAAGAAAAGGTTGAAGTTCTCAACTTTGTAAAGGAAAAAAAAGGTTCCCTGCCGCTGGTTGCAGGTATGGGAGGAAACGACACCCGGAAGATCATCAAACAAATTGGAAAATTCGATTTTGACGGAGTAGATGGTCTTCTGATTGTTACTCCTTATTACAATAAACCTTCGCAGGAAGGAATGTTCAGGCACTACTCGGCCATTGCCAAAGCCAGTCCGGTACCAATTATTTTGTACAACGTACCTTCGCGCACCGGTGTGAATATGGAAGCAGAAACCGTTATTCGCCTGGCCAAAGCATCCGAAAAAATTGTGGCCTTGAAAGAAGCTTCGGGAATCCTTTCTCAAATCACGCGTATTAATAAATATACGCCCGAACATTTTTCAGTAATTTCGGGCGACGATGTGCTGGCGCTGCCCATTTTATCTGTGGGCGGAATTGGGGTTATCTCTGTTATTGCCAATGCATTGCCCGGAAAACTCAGCAGCCTGATTCATCTGGCACTCGACGGAAAATACAACGAAGCCCGCGAGCTGCATTTTGAATTGATTGATTTATTCAAACTACTGTTTAAGGAAGGCAACCCGGGAGGAGTAAAAGCCTTGCTGCACATCCAGGGAGTCATTCAGAACGAACTGCGTTCTCCGCTTTTCCGCATTGGCGAAGAAACCTATAATGAGATTAAGGGGGCGTACGGGAAGTTGAGGTAACAATTTTTCCCCGGCTAAATTGTTCAAAGCCAAAAATTTTGGTTTACAATTCAAAAACTTTTTCTACTTTTGCACCCTGAAATTTTATGCCGTTGTTATTGAAAGCGATGCTGCGGCGTAAACATGGTTTAATTTAAAATTTTTAAAAGATGTATTTAACACCGGAAAAGAAACTGGAGTTCTTTGCCAATTACGGCAAAGACGAAAAAGACACAGGAAGCGCAGAAGGTCAGATTGCTATGTTTTCGTACAGAATCAATCACCTGACACAGCACCTGAAAAGCAATAAAAAAGATTTCAGTACCCGCCGGGCGCTGATTAAACTGGTTGGAAAACGACGCAGGCTGCTCGATTACTTAAAAGAAAAAGACATTGAGCGTTACCGCGCCATTATCGAGAAGCTGAATCTGCGTAAATAGAAAATAAATGGAAAGGCAATGTTTGAGTTGCCTTTCTTTTTTGTATATTGCAAAACCTCACCACCCATTGTAATTTATTAAAACATGTAGAATTTATTTTAAGATTATGGTAAACGCAACAACAAAAACAATCGAACTTGCCGATGGCAGGACGATTACCATAGAAACCGGCAAACTGGCCAAACAGGCCGACGGATCGGTTGTAGTAAGAATGGGTGAAACCATGATGCTGGCAACTGTGGTTTCTGCAAAAGAAGCCAAAGAAGATGTGGATTTTATGCCACTAACGGTTGACTATCGCGAGAAATTTTCAGCAGCAGGCCGGTTTCCCGGCGGATTTTTAAAACGGGAAGGACGTCCTTCCGACGAAGAAATTTTGACTGCCCGCCTGGTTGACCGTGCCCTGCGCCCGCTGTTCCCGGAAGATTATCATGCCGAAACAGCCGTAATGCTTACGTTAATTTCGGCCAGCAAGGATGATTTGCCCGATGCACTGACAGGACTTGCAGCCTCTGCTGCCATTGCTGTTTCCGACGTGCCGTTTGAAACACCCATCTCGGAAGTGAGGGTAGGCCGGGTAAACGGCGAATTCGTTATTAATCCCACCTATTCACAGTTGAAAGAGGCCGACATCGATATTATGGTTGGAGCTTCCTTCGACAACATCATGATGGTTGAAGGGGAAATGAACGAAGTTTCCGAAGAAGAAATGCTCGAGGCCATTAAGTTTGCACACGAAGAAATTAAAAAACACTGCAAGGTGCAGGAAGAACTTGCTGCCGAACTCGGTGTTGTAAAACGCGAATACAGCCACGAAACCAACGATGAAGAATTGCGTGAGAAAGTAAAAGCTGATTTGTACGGTAAATGTTATGACCTGGCTAAACAACAAACCAGCAAACAGGAACGCATAGCCGCTTTCGATACTATTCGCGATGAATACATTGAAGCCTACAAGGAAGCCAATGCTGAAAATGAAGAGACTGACATTGAATTGCATGAAAAGCTGATTAAAAGATATTTCCACGATGTGGAAAAAGAAGCCATGCGCCGAATGATTCTGGATGACAAAGTCAGGCTCGATGGCCGTAAAACAGATGAAATAAGGGCAATATGGGGCGAGGTGGATTACCTGCCCGGTTCGCATGGTTCGGCGCTTTTTACCCGCGGCGAAACCCAGTCGCTGACCTCGGTTACGCTGGGAACCAAAATGGATGAAAAAATCATCGACAATGTAACGGTTCAGGGAAAAGAAAAATTCCTGCTGCATTACAACTTTCCGCCGTTCTGTGTTGGCGAGCCCCGCACCCCGCGCGGACTCAGCCGCCGCGAAGTGGGTCACGGTAACCTGGCCCACCGTGCGTTAAAACGGATGATTCCCGATGATTTTCCTTACATGGTTCGTATAGTTTCCGACATTCTCGAATCAAATGGTTCTTCATCGATGGCTACCGTTTGCGCCGGAACTATGGCAATGATGGACTCGGCTATGAAAATGAAAAAACCGGTATCGGGTATCGCCATGGGGTTGATCACCGATAAAGGTGCTGAAAAATATGCCATTCTTTCCGATATTTTGGGAGATGAAGACCACCTGGGTGATATGGACTTTAAAATTGCCGGTACGGTTGACGGGATTACTGCCACCCAAATGGACATTAAAGTGGACGGACTTTCTTATGAAGTGCTTTCACAGGCTTTAATGCAGGCAAAAGATGGACGGCTGCATATTCTGAATAAAATGCTGGAAGTGATTCCGGAACCTCGTGCCGATTTCAAACCCAATGTGCCTCGCATTGAAGTGATTGAAATACCAAAAGATATGATTGGTGCGGTGATTGGCCCTGGTGGGAAAATTATTCAGGCCATCCAGGAAGAAACAGAAACCGTTATTGCAATTGAGGAAGAAGGCGATAAAGGTTTGGTAGAGATTTCCGGAGCCGGTATTGAAGCCATTGAAGCAGCCAAAAAACGAATTAAAAACATCATTGCCATTCCCGAAGTAGGAGAGGTGTATAAAGGGAAAGTGAAATCGGTAGTGTCGTTTGGTGCTTTTGTGGAAATCATTCCAGGCAAAGACGGTCTGCTGCATGTTTCAGAAATGGCATGGGAGCGCGTTGAGTCGGCTGAAGATTTTACCAAAGAAGGCGAAGAGCTGGAGGTGAAATTAATAGGCGTAGATGAAAAAACCGGTAAGCTGAAACTTTCGCGCAAGGCACTGTTGCCCAAGCCTGAAGGTTATGTAGAGCGCCCGCCGCGTGGCGACCGGCCACCCCGCAGGGATGGAGGCCGCAGAGATGATAACCGTCATGGCGGAGATCGCCGGGATGGATATCGCCGCGACAACGACCGGAGGGATAACGACCGCCGCGACAACCGCAGGCCGCGCCGCGATAATTAGCAGCTGCTCAAAAAATATTTTGCAAAGAAGCCGTTCATTTACCGAACGGCTTTTTTTGTTATTTTTGGGTTTCAAAATGAAACAGGGATGGAAGAATGGGCAGCATATACCATAGCGCAACTGGATGAAAAGGTGAAAAATATAAGGCAGCGCGATATCCGGTTTTTTCGGGTGGAAGAACTGAAAAGAAACATTGAACGGGTGGGGACTTTTGCGAAAAACTGCCCCTGGTGCGAAAAAGAAAAGCTGAACATTGCAGAAATTGTTTCCGAAATGGATGTGGCTGTTTCAGTGCCGGGGAAATCACGTCGCGAGTACGACCGGCTTATCAGCCGGCTGGCAGGTCACATGCAAAAAGTGCATGGATTTTTCACCCCGTTTTACTATACCTATCTCTTTTCGTTTTTCGGAATGGTTGCGGGTCTTTTGGCTGGCTATCTGCTCATGAAACTGTTTCCGGCACATGGCTTTGCCGCCCTTTCAGCCGGTTTCGCATCCGGGTTGATTGCAGGATATTTTTTAGGAGTGAAAAAAGATGGTAAAATACGTTCACAGCAAAAACTGATGTAGGTATGACGAAAAACGACATCCGGTTTTTGGTGATTGAAGGAAATATTGGATCGGGTAAAACAACCCTGGCAACCATGCTGGCCGAAGAACTCAATGCAAAACTCATTTTGGAACAATTTGCCGACAATCCGTTTTTGCCCAAATTTTACAAGGAACCCGACAGGTACTCCTTTCCGCTCGAGCTCTCTTTTTTGGCCGACAGATACAACCAGATAAAAAAGGAAGTGCTGAACCTCGATCTTTTTCACCCGCTGCTAATTGCTGATTATTATTTTGCAAAAACAGCTATTTTTGCCCGGAACACACTTAAACCCGACGAATATCACCTTTTCAGGCAAATATTCAACATGGTTTCCGAAAACCTTCCCAAACCCGATTTATACGTGTACCTTCACTCCGATACCCCAAACCTGCTGCAAAACATAAAAAAGAGAGGAAGGGAATATGAACAAAATATTACGGCTGATTACCTGAACGGAATCAGTGAAGGATATTTCAGCTACTTCAAACAAATATCCTCATTCCCAGTGCTTATTATCGATGTGAATCAGATTGACTTTGTGGAAAATCCCGATCATTATCACCGGCTGAAGGAGGTTATTTTTAAAAGCGATTATAAATTTGGGATCAATCGGTCGATTTTGGCCTGATTATGACTTTTTACTATTTCGGATATGAAAAAGCTTGTTATTTTTGTGCGCAGAGGGAAATAATTATATAAATCATTTAATATTACGGTAGGTTATGAGAAATTTTAATTTTAAATCGTTGGTTCTTTTTGTTTTGGCCGTTGTGGTATTGTCGGGCTGCTCGGGGCTGAACAAAATGAAAAAAAACGCAGATCAGATTCAGTTTAGAGTTACGCCCGAAGTTTTGGAAACGCATGCAGGAGAGGTGGACTTAACCGTTGACGGCAGGTTTCCGGTGAAATATTTTAACAAAAAAGCTACTTTAACGGCAACACCTGTGCTGAAGCACGCTGCCGGCGAAACTGCTTTCAGTCCGGTTACTTTACAGGGAGAAAAAGTGCAGGGGAACAACAGGGTAATCAGTTACAATGCAGGAGGTACATTCAGTTACAAAGATGCAGCCGGTTTTGACACAAACATGCGAAGGTCGGAACTGATTGTGAACATCACTGCCTCGAAAGGAGCAAAAAGTGTTGATTTCGATCCCATTAAAATTGCCGATGGTGTTATTGCTACCAGTACGATGGTTGCCAATTTTCCAAAACCGGTTATAGGCGTTCGCCGCGAGGCTAACAACACCGGGAAATACGACCCGAACATCGATCCGTTTCAAAGGGTAGTTCCCGACGAGATGATGGCAGACATACTTTACCTGATTAACCGCGCCAACCTGCGCAATGAAGAGCTTACCAAAGACGACATTATCGAGTATTTGAATTATACCCAAAAAGCCAACCAGGAAGACCGTATCGACCTGAGAAACATTGAGGTTTCAGCTTATGCTTCACCCGATGGTTCCATTGATTTCAATACCGAACTGGCCAGCCAGCGAAAAAATACATCTTCTGATTTTCTGGCAGGAAAACTGCGCGAACTGGGCGTTGACTATAACCTGAGAACCCGTTACACACCCGAAGACTGGGACGGTTTTAAAGAACTGGTGGAGCAATCCAATATTCAGGACAAAGAACTGATTCTGCGGGTACTTTCCATGTACACCGATCCGGAAGTGCGTGAACGTGAAATCAGAAACCTGTCGGAAACTTTTACCGCACTGGCCGATGATATTCTTCCGCAGCTGCGTCGTGCAAAACTGCTTACCAGTGTTGAACTGATTGGAAAAACCGATGAAGAACTGATGGCACTTGCCAAGTCCGATCCGGCTTCGCTCAATCCGGCTGAATTGCTTTATGCAGCTACTTTGTTCGAAGATTTGAACGAACAGTTTTCCGTTTACAATTCATTCATCAAAGTATATCCGAACGACTGGCGCGGACCCAACAATGCAGGTTATGTACTGGTGAAACAGATGAAATACACCGATGCAAAGCCATTGTTCGAAAAAGCCGAAAGCCTGAAAAATGACGACCCGGTGATTAAAAACAACCTGGGCGCCATTGCCCTTTACGAAAATAAAATTGCTGAGGCAGAAACCCTGTTTGGTGCTGCTGCCGGAGCCGGTAAAGAGGTAGATTACAACCTGGGAATTGTGAGCATGAAAAAGGCCAATTATGACCAGGCAGTGAGGTATTTCAGCGACTTCCAGGATGTAAACTCCGCCCTGGCAAAAATCCTGACTGGCGACAATAATGGCGCATTGAGGGATTTGGAAGCTTTTGAACGCCCGAATTGCTTTATGAAGGAATACCTGAAAGCAGTTGTTGGCGCCCGTACGGCCCGCGAAAACCTGTTGTTCGACAGCCTCAGGGCTGCTGTTGAATACAACCCCGAAATGAAAGCCAAAGCAAAAACCGACCTGGAATTTGGCAAATATTTCAACGACCAACGCTTTACAAGCATTGTAAATTAAAAATATCAATCGAATTTTAATCAAAGGGTGGCTCATTGTGGCCGCCCTTTGGTTTTTATGACTTTTTCTCTTTCCTGTTTAAAGAGAAAACTGTATTTTATCCATCTGTTTAAGTAAAAATCAAATTATTTATTATGAAAACTATTAATACTTACATTGAAGAAAACAAAGACCGGTTTCTGGAGGAACTCTTCGGGCTGTTGCGAATTCCCTCCATCAGTTCCATTAAAGACCACAAAGCGGATATGTACAAGGCTGCTGAGTATTGGAAGAACCTGCTTTTGGAATCGGGGGCCGACAAGGCTGAAATTTTTGAGACCGAAGGTAACCCGGTAACTTACGCCGAAAAAATGATTGATCCGGCATTACCCACCGTTTTGGTTTATTCACACATGGATGTGATGCCGGTAGATCCCATTGAAAAATGGAAAACAGAACCGTTTGATCCGGAAATCCGCGACGGAAAAATCTGGGGCCGTGGTGCCGACGACGATAAAGGGCAGGGCATGATGCACGCCAAAGCATTTGAGCTGATGGTGAAAACCGACACGCTTCCGTGCAATGTGAAATTTATGATTGAAGGCGAAGAGGAAATCGGCTCGCCAAACCTTGGGAAATGGTGCGAAGAACATAAAGAAATGTTGAAAGCTGATGTCATTTTGGTTTCCGATACTTCCATGATTGCCGCCGATATACCTTCCATTACCACCGGTTTACGCGGGCTGGCCTACTGGCAGGTTGAAGTTACCGGTCCCAGCCGCGATTTACATTCCGGATTGTTTGGCGGAACCGTGGGCAACCCCATCAATGTGCTTTGCTCCATGATTGACAAAATGGTGGACGAGAAAGGAAAAGTAACCATTCCCGGGTTTTACGATGATGTGCTTGAAGTTTCGGCGGAAGAACGCGAACTTTTGGGTCGGGCGCCTTTCAACGAAGAAGCCTATAAAAAAGCCATCGGTGTAGAAAAGCTGGCCGGCGAGGAAGGTTTTACGCCTATGGAACGGACAGGAATCCGTCCTTCGTTCGATGTGTGCGGAATTTGGGGCGGTTACACCGGCGAAGGCGCCAAAACCGTTTTGCCCTCAAAAGCGTTTGCGAAAATTTCAACCCGGCTGGTTCCCAACCAGGACCACGAAAAAATTGCAGAACTGTTCAAAAACCATTTCGAAAGCATTGCGCCAAAATCGGTAAAAGTGGAAGTTACACCGCTGCACGGAGGACAGGGCTATGTATGCCCCATCGATTTCCCGGCTTACCAGGCTGCTGAGAAAGCCTATACCGATGTGTATGGAAAACGGCCGGTACCGGTTCGCTCGGGCGGAAGCATTCCTATCATCTCCACTTTCGAGCAGGTTCTGGGAATTAAATCGGTGCTGATGGGATTCGGACTTGAGGATGACGCCATTCACTCGCCCAACGAAAACTACCCGCTGGAACAGTTTTTTAACGGAATTAAAACCATCCCTCTGTTTTACAAGTATTTTGCAGAGATGAATAAATAGCTTTATTCGAATTGTTCAGCTGGTGACACTGCGTCACCAGCTGAATTATTTTTAGAATCAAAACTTAAGCCGGTAGTCGATACCCAAAATGTGAATGGAAGCTTTATCCGTGAAATAGTCGTGCATCCGGTAATAAACACTGATGCGGTGCGGGCCACCGAGTTTCCTTGTAAATCCCGCATCCAACCGTGATTTTCGAATTTCATTTTTTGTTAGATTCTGAAACAGCTCGTAACTCACAAACGGGTCTGTTTTAATACCTTTTATGTTGTATTCCATTTTCAGTCGCGGCCTGAAATAATTGTCCTGTTCTTCTTCGCTCATGTCGGAGTAGTTGGTAAACCTGCCTCGCAATGTGGCTTCAAACCGTCCGAATTCATGCCCCAGGTGCGTGTCGAAGGCATAGCGGTAATAATTCTCATTGCCCTTGTCTTTTACCTCGGTGCTAATCCGGTATGCTCCGGCGAACTTTAAAAAAGAAAAAGGCTCATAACTCAGTTTGGCCTGAACAAGGTATTCATCGGGCTTAAACTGATCCTGGAGTCTGATTTCGGGTGTCACACTAAATGCAAACCGTTTCAGAAAATCTTTCCTGAATTCCAGTTCAATCCAGGTGCCGAACTTTTCTGTTTTTGCCTGTGCAGCTGGTGCCGACAATACAAATATCGCTATCAAAAGAATAACCCTTCTCATCATTTTGTCTCCATTTTTGAATGGCCGTTGTTGTCGAAATATATGGTAATTTGTGCCATCTTGCGTTTGTAATTGATTTGTTCCACGTGGTATCGTTTTACTTTAAATCCTGTGCGTATCTCCAAATCTTCGAGCAGCAGGGCTTCGTTCTCTCTGTGTAAATTTTCAATTTTATTATAAATAATTACCACTGAGTTTTCCTGCCGCATCATCAGAATGTTTTCCAGTCCCCACAATGCTCCTATGAGCAATATGTTTACAAATGCGAGTTCCAGATATCCCAGGTATTCTTTTGATAATGCGTTGATTACCGAAACGGCAATAATAATAAAAAGGTAGGTCATTTCTTTGGGGGGAATGGTATCGGTTCGGTACCTGATGATTCCGAAAATGGCAAATAACCCCAGAGCAAATCCCAGTTCAAGAGTCACGCTTTCAAGCAAATACACCAGAAAAAATACGGCAATGCTAATGGCAAAGTAGCTGAAATAGAATTCTTTCCGTTTGCTGATACGTGCATACAGAAGCACTACGATAATAAAAGTTGCCACAAGATTAAACGCAAACCGGAGTGTTAAGGTGGTTAAATTATCAATCTGGCTAGCCGTAATAATGGTTAGTTGTTCAAGCATTTTTTTTATTTTACATTACCCTTTTAATAAAATTGCAACAAAAATGTAAAAATTTATTCATAATCAATTCATTCACCCGGTGAAATTTCAAGAGTTGTTCTGTTGTGTTCTGTTTTTCTCTTCTCAATCAAAAAACTATTTTTGTTGTAAACTAAAAAATCTGTGATATGAAAACATTCTTTGGGGTTATCTTTTTGTTTTGCACTCTCTCTGTTTTTTCAGAAGATGGATACGATTTATGGCTAAGATATGCACCTGTTGAAAATGTTAATTTACAAAAGACCTACCGGAGTCAGGTGAAAAGTATTGCTTTTAATGCGAAAACGCCCACTTTAGAGGCGGCTAAAAGTGAGCTAAAAACCGGCCTTTCAAAAATGTTGGGAATAAATCCCTCATTCACAGATAATTTAAAAAGCGATGGTAGCTTGATGATTGGATTATCTAATGCCTGTGAAACCATAAAAAACAATACTGACGAGCAGGAACTCATGACCATTGGCAATGAAGGTTTCATTTTAAGGGAAACAATGGAAAACCAACTGATGATCACCGCAAACACCGATATTGGCCTGCTTTACGGTGTATTCCGGTTTTTACAGATTTTGCAGCAGGAGCTGCCCTTGTCGGGATTAAATGTGGTTGATGCACCCAAAACGCAGGTTCGGATTCTGAATCACTGGGATAACCTGAATCGCACGGTGGAGCGCGGTTACGCCGGCTTTTCGCTTTGGGACTGGTTTCGCCTGCCCGAAGTCATTCATCCGCAATACATCGACTATGCCCGTGCAAATGCTTCCATTGGAATAAATGGCACTGCACTCACCAATGTAAATGCTAATGCACAGATTTTAACGCCGGTTTATCTTGAAAAGGTGAAGGCGCTGGCCGATGTTTTTCGTCCTTACGGAATAAAAGTTTACCTCACGGCACGGTTCAGTGCTCCCATCGAGCTGGATAACCTGCCCGTTGCCGACCCGCTCGACCCGCAGGTGCAGGAATGGTGGAAAAAGAAAGCCGCAGAAATTTACAGCTATATTCCCGATTTTGGTGGTTTTTTGGTGAAAGCCGATTCAGAGGGGCAGCCCGGACCGCATAACTACAACCGCAATCATGCGCAGGGTGCCAACATGCTGGCCGATGCTGTGGCCCCGCACGGCGGAATTGTTATGTGGCGCGCATTTGTGTATGACCAGCATGTGCCCGAAGACCGCACCAAACAGGCTTATAATGAATTTATGCCGGTTGACGGGGAATTTCGCGATAATGTAATTCTTCAGGTGAAAAACGGGCCGCTCGACTTTCAGCCTCGAGAGCCGTTTCATCCGTTGTTTGGAGGAATGGAGAAAACCAACATCATGCCGGAATTTCAGATTACCCAGGAATACCTCGGCTTTTCAACCCATCTGGTTTATCTTGCTCCCTTGTATGAAGAATGTCTTCAGTCAGATACCTGGGCAAATGGAGAAGGCTCTACCGTTGCCAAAACCATCGATGGTTCACTTTTTGGGCAGAAACTTACCGGAATGGCAGGTGTTTCAAACATTGGCACCGATCGCAACTGGACGGGTCATCCGTTTGGGCAGGCCAACTGGTTTGCGTTTGGACGGCTGGCCTGGAATCCGTACCTCGGTTCTCGTGAAATAGCAGACGAATGGATAAAAATGACATTTACCAAAAACCACTCATTTGTTGAACCGGTAACTGAAATGATGCTCGCTTCCCGCGAAACCACCGTGAATTATATGACTCCGCTGGGTTTGCACCATATTATGGCTGCCGGTCATCACCACGGGCCCGGCCCATGGGTGGATGGACGGCGCCCCGACTGGACAGCTGTGTATTACCACCGGGCCACCAGCCAAGAAATTGGCTTTGACCGGACCCTGTCTGGAAGCAATGCCGTGGGGCAATACCACCAGCCTGTTGCCGATATGTTTGGAAATATCGAAACCTGTCCCGAAGAGTATCTTCTTTGGTTTCACCGTGTGCCCTGGGACTATCGTCTGAAATCGGGCAATACCCTCTGGGACGAGATGGCTTTCCGTTACAACCAGGGAGTGAATGAAGCGCGTGCCATGCAGGAGGAATGGCATTTGCTGGCAGATTATGTTGACGGCCAGCGGTTCAAATATGTGCAGTCGTTACTGGAAATTCAGACCAAAGAAGCAGCCTGGTGGCGCGATGCCTGCCTGCTTTACTTTCAAACGTTTTCAAATATGCCGATTCCCGACGGAGTGGAAAAACCGGTAAAAACACTAGAGTATTTTATGGGCATTAATGAGTTGTATATGCCAGGCCATCACTGATTTGTGATACAGCAGCCGTTTTTCAGTTTGTTTCAGCCAGTATTTCAGGCTCCCAGATGATTTGTTGCAGCTCGCCCATCAGGGAGTCTTTCAGCATAATATATTCCGCCATTCGGGTTTCATGCACAGGTTCAACAGGAGGTGCTTCAACTTTTAGCGGGTCAACCGGCGTCCCGTTTTTGAATACCCGGAAGTCGAGGTGTGGCCCGGTGGATAGTCCGGTTGATCCAACGTAGCCAATAACCTGGCCTTGATTTACGCGCGAACCCTGAACTACTCCCGGGGCAAATCCCTGAAGGTGCATGTAAACCGTTGTGTAAACCGAATTGTGTTTGATGCGTAAATAATTTCCGCCACCACCGGCCTGGTAGGCGCGGGTAATTACAGTGCCATCGCCGATGGTTTTAACCGGCGTGCCTGACGGTGCAGCGTAGTCCACTCCATGATGAGGACGCCGGATACGTAAAACAGGGTGCATGCGACTGTGCGAGAATCGCGAACTGATGCGGAAAAAATCGAGCGGGGCTTTCAGGAAAGCTTTCCGCAGACTGTTTCCTTCTTCATCGAAATAGTCGAACCGGTCGTCCTGAAAAAAACGGAAAGCGTAATTCTCTTTTCCGATGTGATCGAACTGGACGGCATATATTTCGCCAATACCAATGGACGCGGAATCCACAAACAGTTCATCGTAAATCACACGGAAGCGATCGCCACGCTGAATGGCAAAAAAGTCGATGCTCCAGGCAAAAATGTCGGATAACCGCAACGCCAGCATGGGGTCTAATCCATTGTCGGTCATAGTGTTCCATAGGGAAGACTCGATTTCTCCATGCGCGGCACGCAACCTGGAATGTATCTCTTTCTCTCCCCGGTAAACCCGCAGCGAATCGAACAGTTCAAACACATAGTAGTCGGTGGCTGAATTTTCGTACACAAAATACCGGGCTTCGGCCAGTGAATCTGGCGTTTGAAAAATGGTATAGTTGTTACCTCTCCTGATTCTCCGAACATCAAAAACATCTTTCGATTGCCTTGCTATCTGATCGATAATGCCCATGCCAACCCCGTATCCATTTAATATGTGGCTTAAATGCTGGTTGGGGCGGATCGTTCCCTCTTCAATTTGAAATGAATCAACAGGCAACCCATATTTTAAAGCAGGCTCTGGAGGAACAATGGTATCGGTTTCAATTTTTTCAGCGGCTTTTCTGTTGCGTTTTTGATTGCAGGAAAATGAAATTCCTGCAATTCCGACAATAAGAAGAAGTAAAAAACCTAAACGTATCTTTTTTTTCATTCGAATTTCAATTTACATTTTAATTCTGTCAAATCCCTTCCCATACACACCCATCACACTTCCCATAGTAATGAATGCATCAGGGTCAATTACCTTTATTCCCCTGAAAATCTGGCTGGTTTCTTTTTTGCGGACCACCGACATGATGATTTTTGTGTTCTCGCGCGTGTACCAACCTGTTCCATCCAGTATAGTAACGCCTCTTATGGCCTCATTATTGATAAAATCGGCAATTTTTTCGTATTCTTTTGAAACAATGAACATTTGGGCCGACCGGTTGGCGCCGCTCAAAAACGAATCGAGCGAGTAGGCAACCACCCACATGGAAACATATCCGTACACCAGTTTTTCGGGCGATTGGAAAACAAAGTACGAAGAGGCAATAATAATAACATCGCAGTAAAGGATAATCCTTCCCGGGCTGATGTTCCGGTATTTGTTGATAATCATGGCAAAGATGTCGGTTCCCCCGGTGCTTCCTCCGCGCGAAAAAACAATTCCCAGTCCGATGCCGCCTGCCATTCCTCCAAGTACTGCCGATAAAAACATATCGTCCACAATGGGTTCTTTTACAATTCCCTGAAAAAAAGCAAAAAAAGTGGAAAGTATTAAAATGCTGTATATGGTTTTTAAACCGAAACTGGCCCCCAGTATTTTAATGGCTATCAATACCAAAACAGCATTAACTGCCAGGTAGGTAACACTTACCGGAATTTTGGCCGCATAATAGAGAACAGCTCCAATACCGCTGACTCCTCCGCCGGTAATTTCAGCCGGGATGAGAAAAACCACCCACCCCAGGGCAAACAAGAGTAGCCCAAAGGTGATGATGCCATAGTCTTTTATAGCTGTCGCCAGTTTCCGGTTCATATTCAACAATCCTGTAAACATCGCAAAATAAATGATTTTGATTAAAACGGGCGCAAAAGAATGAATCGAATCATGAAAAAAACGTGATGATTGTCAGTAAAATGAAAGCTTAATGGTGATTTAAGATGGACTGGGAAATTGAAATTTTCGATCCGTTTATTCCTGCGGTAAATTTTTGGTTTTTTCAACCAGTTTTTCATGTATTTCCGGTTTTGAAATTAACAGTTTGTCGCTTTCTCCGGTCCAGGGCCCGCCCTGCCAGTCGGTGAAAACACACCCTGCTTCGGTAGCGATTACAACGCCGGCCGCAAAATCCCAAAGAGAATCGCCTGAACAGACAAATCCGTCCACAGCACCGGTTGCCAGGTAGCAAAGTTCGAGTGCAGTTGTTCCGAGTTTAAGCGTGTCGTAAGAAACAGCAAGCTTTTTGGCAAGTTGAATAAAGTGGTTCCGGTCTGTTTCTCCGTAGCTGTGATTCAAAAATATGCATGGTGTAAAATCGGACTGAAAAGCGGGAAGGACGATTTTTTCTCCGTTACAAAAAGCGCTGCCACCTTTTTCCGCGTAATATTCGTTTTGCAAAATGGGATCGATAATAACTCCCGCCAGAAAATCGTTGCCGTCCATTAACCCGATGGATACGGCAAAAAGGGGGATTCCCCGTGCAAAGTTGGAGGTACCGTCCAGCGGATCGACTACCCACTTTTTCCCCTTTTCTTTGCGAAGAAAACCACTTTCTTCACTCAAAATATTGTGCGATGAATGTTTTTTTAGCACTTCAAAAATCGCCCGTTCGGCAGCCAGGTCGGTATCGGTTACCAAACCCTGCGCTTCGCCTTTTACCCGTGCGTTTGACGAATCTCCGAACCGCTGCCGGATAACCTCAGCTCCTGCCCGGGCAGCTTCAAGTGCAATGGTTAATTCAGGCGAAAGGTTGTTCATAATTTCGGGAATTTATATTTCAGGTGCATGTTCCAGTAAATACGTTTCCGCTTCCACATTCCACAATCCTTTGGTTTTAGCTACCAGTTTGGCCAGTTCTGCATAAAGCGGATCGGTCTTCCCTTTTTCTTCAAAATCGGAAATGGCCACCAGCGGCAGGTTTTTGTGGGTGTAAATCATTTTTTTCCCTCCGGGAATGTTGGGCAGGTTCAGGGTGGTTTCTGCCACCGCATTCAGTCCGCCGATGTGGGTAATCAGCCCGGCCGGGTCGAGGCCTTTGCTCATGCATTGAAGCGCTTCCACCATGTCGTCGTTGTTTCCTCCCGAGGTTCCCACAATGTGCGTGTAGGCGTAATGTACGTTATAAAAATTCAGTTTTGCTGAAAATTCGGGATTGGATGGTCCTGCAAAAAAGTTGAGGCAGCCGTCGTGCGCCAGAATGGCGTCGCCCTGTTCCACAACCGGAGCAACCGGGGCAAATACAAACACATCGTTGTACCCTGTTCCACCGGAAATCTCTTTCAGTATTTCCACCGGATTTTCAACGTTGCCGGTGTTCAGGTAAATTAATTCGATACTATTTTCTTTGGCCCATTCCACCGGAAAAATCTCAGCAGCCCGGTCGAGGCGGGTTTGGTCGATGTCGGTAATTACCAGCAGAGAAGGTTTGCGGTCTTTCCGGTTCACCACATAATTAATGGCTGCCAGTCCCATGGGGCCTACACCTGCAAGAATAGCCATTTTCCCTCTGTCCACAATCTCCATCTGATGCACATAAGAGCCTGGTTTAGTGTGGTAATTGGCGTGCATGGCGCCAATTACGCAACTTAGCGGTTCGGCCAGCGATGCCGGATAATAGCCTGGTCCGTCATAAGTTAGCAGGCAATCCTGCTCCAGCACATCTTTGGGAATGATGACATAAGTGGCATCTCCGCCAATGTGTGGATATGAGTACCCGGGTGCGCTAAGTACTCCCATCGAACCGTTTTCGTAATATATGGCCGGCTGAATGGAATACTTCTGACCAGCCCTGAATTTGTGCTGCCATTTGGTCCCCACCTGCACAATTTCACCGGCAAACTCATGGCCGATGATTATTGGATTTTCATACACATTATCCGGAACCCGCTTGTGGTCGGGGCCTTGTGTGGCTGCCTTGTAGCTCGACATGCAAATGCTGTCGGACACCACTTTGGCCAGAATTTCATCTTCTTTAATTTGCGGAAGTTCAAACTCCTCGAGCCTTAAATCTTCCTTACCGTATAAACGAACTGCTTTTGTCTGCATAATTCTTGCTGCTTGCTTCCGGCGACTTGCTTCTGGCTGGTCGTCAGAAATTTTTATCTATCGAATTTTTTAATAAAGTTTGTCAATTTTTTCCCAAGTAATTCACATTTTGAGTGAATAAAATCATATCGTAATTTATTTTTTAATGAGCCTGTTTCCCATAATTCTTCCAAATGGTCAATTGTTTCATCATTTGAACCTAATGAATAGTTCAGAAATTTATAATATTCCTGTTGGTAACGTTTTCTTCCATAACCTTCTACAATGGCAGAACGACAGCTTTTTGAAGAGCGCCTGATTTGCTTGCCGGTTTCAAACATTTCAAACTGTGGCAAATCTTCCAATGTCATTTTATGGACTTCAAGAGCAATCTCTCTCGCCAACTGCCATATTTCAAGATTTTTGTAAGACATGCATTTAAATTTGCTCCTGGCTTCCAGTGGTTTGCTTCTTGCTTGTTGCCAGTAAGTTCAACGATTTCTAAATCTAAAATAATTTTACCCAATTTGCTGTTCAGTCTGTCGCCAGTCGCCAGTTGCCAGCCGCCAGCGGCCAGAAGCTATCTTAGCATATTCTGCCCTCCAGTTACCGGCACCGCCTGCCCGGTTTCATAATACTGGTCGATGACGTAGAAAATGGCTTTGGCCACGTCTTCGGGCGTGCAGCCACGTCCTGCGGGCACCTGTGCTTCGTAAAACGCTTTTACATCGGCAATGGTTTTGGCGCCCGGTACTTTTCCTGCCTCAAGGTACTGAACAAACAGTCCTCTTTCGGGGTCGCTCCACAACGGGCCGTCGAAATAATTGCCCGGGCAAATGGAATTCACTTTGATGTGAAATGGCATCAGTTCCAGCGCAAACGACTGGGTGAGACCAATTCCGCCAAATTTACCTCCGGCATAAGCAAAATTTTTGTTGCTTCCTTTTAATCCCGATTTGGAATTGATTTGAATGATATCCATGTAATGCCCCGGTTTGTAGAGATGTTGAATTTTCATCACTTTTTGGGCGTATTTGGCGCACAGGAAATAGCCGGAGTAGTTTACTTTGGTCATCAGCTCAAAAATTTTCGGGTCCATTTCGTCGAGGCTGCCGGCGTGTAAAATTCCGGCGTTTGAAATCATCACATCCAATCCGCCAAACTGCAACACAGCCTGGTGCACCATTGCTTCCACTGATGCAGCTTCGGCCACATTCACCGGGATAAAACATGCCCTGTTTTTTGTTCCTTTCTCATTAAGTTTTCCGGCAAATTCTTTTCCCTTCTCTTCGTTCAGGTCGGCCACCACAATGTTGGCGCCTTCTTTGAACAGGATTTCGGCAATTCCGGCCCCAAACCCCTGGGCGGCGCCGGTAACCACTACCGTTTTATTTTCGAGCCGGCCCTGTGCTTTTCCTCCTAACGACACTTTTTTACGGTAGTTTTCCACCTCCCAGTTTTCTATAAATTCGACCTGAGAAGGGGTGAGCGGGTTCGGGCCTCCAAAGTTTTCCGTTAGTTTGGCAATTCGGCAGAAATCGTTTACCATGTCTTTCAGGTATCCCACCGAAACGGCAGAATCTTCTGCGGCAATCACTCCTTCATTTTGAATAAAAACAATTTTGGGCGCAAAACCACGACGATTTCTGAATGTTTCGATTTTGGTTTGAGCTTCTGCAATTATTTCCTCTGAAGTCCCTTCATTTTCTATAAACAGGTATTCCGACAGGCAGTAAACCATCTGGTCGGGATTGTAGGGACGGGCCAGCCATTCATCGAATTTTTGCTTATTCGTAATGAAATCTGAAATCCACGAGCTGTTGAATGCAGTGGCCACTTTCAGTTTTTCTTCGGAAAGCAGCATACGCACAGCCGGTAGAACTTCCGCTATTTTTACTGAAACGTTCAGCTCTTTCGATTCAGGAAAAGTTTCAAACGTGCTTTTCAGTTTGGTTTCAATACCGGCGTAAATGCCTTTGATTTCGTCGGTTGTGTCGGCAGCCACAAAAATACCGTGGTTCTGAATGAGAACAATTTGCGGGTCTTGGCCGAACTTCCCGTTGTACTCCGCAATTTTTTCGGCAATTATTTTGAAAAGAATGTAACCAGGGTCAGAGTAGGGGACATAAAGAACCTTTTCCCCAAAAATTTCCAATGTTTTTTCTTCTGCCTGGTTGCTGCACATCAGTCCGTTACCCAGTGTGGAGTGGGTGTGCACCACATAACGGTAGCTAAACAGGTTGTGCAGCGACGTTTCTACAGATGGTCGCAAACCGGAATCCGGATCAATGCGGCTGTTCATCAGGGCATTTTTAACTTCTTCTTCGCGTTGCACTGAATTGGCTGAAAACTGCTGGTTGGGTATGTCGTTCAATTTTGCACGATCGAGCACACAAAAGCCATTTTCATCAATATTTCCTAAGTTAATGCCGCTGGCTTTTATCCAAAGATGTTTTTCATTTTTGAAGGATGTGTTTCCACCGCCTGCAATCACGTATTTTTTATCCTTTCCGTAATATCTCGAAACTTCAATTAAATCTTCTATTTCCGGATTCATTGTTTTTGATTTTGAAAATAGGCAATAACAGCTTTTCCCAGTTCCACAAATTTTTCTTTTTCAGCAATTTTGGCTTTCCGGCCATCCAGGTACCCCACCATACCATTACTGAGGAGGTACTGGTGGGCGGCGATAACGGCAGTCCCTTCGTAATTAATTTCCATCAGCTCTTTATCCAGCGGCACACCGCCCCGGCAGGAGACTTTCAGTGGGTCGAGCTGCGGGGTGTTGTGTTCTGTGCCAAACGTAATTACGAACCCTTTTTGGTGGAAAAAGGTCACAAAATCTTTTAAAATCTCATAATCGTTGCGGCCTGGAATAAGCTCAATGGAATACACATTGTTTTTAACAAGTTCCTTCAGTAACTTTTCTTTATCGGCTTCATAATCGGTGAAGTTTCCCTGTGCATCGTCGAGAAGCACCGGATAACAGGGAATCCCGCCTGCATCGATTATGAGTTCGATCACCTCTTCCAGCGAAAGAAATGCTTTTGGGTCTTCAGGAACAAAAGCGGTTCCGCCGGCTTTAAGAAGGTTGCTTCTGATTTCATTTTCTATTGATGCTGCACGTCCTAATGGTGCCTTCAGTGCCTTCCCCGAAAATAATTTTTCGAACAGTCGTTTCCTTCCGTCAGCGGTGCTCTCTTCTTTAAAAATCTCCAACCGGATGGCCTGTGCAATGTGCCTTTCGCGGAAAAGGTTTTTAGCCAGTTTTTGCTGAAGTTCCGCCGCATCAAAATGCAAATTGATTTGGTTCTCTGCAAAAAATGCATTTAGTTTTTCCACCATCTGGTAGGATTGCCGGTTGCTTTCTGTTTGCAGTGTATTAATTTTTTCACGGGAACTTACACTCATTTTAACCGGATAACGCAATCCTTTCCCGCTAAAATAAGTTCGTCCGGGGTTATTGGGGTCGTTTACCCTGATGCCTGCTTCCTGCAGGTCTTTCTGCAGCCCAATGAATTCGATATTGAAGAGTGGAAAAATGTTGAACCGCATGGCCATTTCAGCAAATTCTTCGTAGCCGTCGGTTGTATAAAAATCGTTGATTCCCAATACGCTGATTCCCTCGTGCCGTGCCATTTGAAATGCCAGATCAATGGTTGAAAAGGCACTGAATGAGTGCGGAGTATGAATATGCCCGTTGATCTCGGGAACCGGTTGTTTTTTTTGTTTTTTGTACCATTCCAATAATTCTTCTTTTTCAGGGAATGTGCTGAAAATACTTTCTTGTTTTCCCATTTTCCTTTACAAACTTAATTTCCTGCAAAATACGAAAAGAATGGTGAAGAATCCGTCCTTTGGTATCCTGTTTTTTGATTTTTAGGCTTTTGAATTTTTTAAGAACATCAGTTAAGTATAATTGTTACATAAATCTAACATCAAATTTTTTAGAAGATGGGTAAAACAATTTTGATGATCGCTTCGGTATTACTTGCACTGGCGGTTTCGCTGGGAGCGTTTGGTGCACACGGATTAAAATCCCAGCTTTCAACCGACATGTTGCAAACCTATAAAATCAGCGTGGATTACCATTTTTACCATGCACTGGGATTGCTGTTCATCGGAATCCTGGCGGTTTCTTTTCCTTCAGAACTTTTAAAATGGTCTGCCATTCTAATAATTGCAGGAATTATTTTGTTTTCCGGAAGCTTGTATGTACTTGCCATTTCGGGAATAAAATGGCTGGGGGCAATAACTCCGCTCGGCGGATTGAGTTTTATTGCCGGCTGGGTGTTGCTGTTTTTAGCGGTTTGGAAGAAAGTTTAACGGAGTTTAATTCCGGCTAAAATTAACATTCATTAAAATCGTGAAAAAAAAGAAGTTATGTTTTGGTAATTAAAAAAAAGAAAATACTTTTGCAGTCCCGATTATTGTCCGTACTTACAAGTATTGTAATAGATTGATTTCCTTTGGATAACAGACTTCAGGAAAGCCCGAAAAACCTGAAAAAAACCACAGGAAGAGGTTAAATGTTGAATAAAAAAATTAGGACGAGTGGATACATTGAGTTACAAAACCGTTTCGGCCAACAAGGCAACCGTTAATAAAGAATGGGTGCTGGTTGATGCTGAAAACATGGTGCTGGGCCGTTTGGCCAGCGAGGTTGCAAAAATCCTCAGGGGCAAACACAAGCCCGAGTTTACACCGCATGTTGATTGCGGCGATTACGTAATTGTAGTTAATGCAGAGAAAGTGCAGCTCACCGGTAAGAAACTAACAGACAGGATTCATTTCCGTCATAGCGGTTACCCGGGCGGACAAACAACGCAAACACCGAAACAGATTTTGGATAAATATCCTGAAAGGCTGGTTGAAAAAGCCGTGAAGGGAATGTTGCCCAAAAATAAACTGGGAAGGCAATTGTTCCGTAACCTGCATGTAGTTGTAGGAGCAGAGCACAAATACGAAGCTCAGAAACCAAAAGTTGTTGAATTAAGTACGAATAATTAAGAAAAATGGAAGTAGTAAATTCAATAGGGCGTAGAAAATCAGCAGTTGCACGCATATACGTGAATGAAGGTAAAGGAAATATTACCATTAACAAACGCGACTGGAAAGAGTATTTCCCAACCACTACCCTGCAATATATTGTTACTCAGCCGCTGAACCTGGTTGAGGCAGCAGAAAAGTACGACATCAAAGTGAATCTGGATGGCGGTGGAATTAAAGGACAGGCCGAAGCGTTACGCCTTGCCATTACCCGTGCACTGATGAAAATTGACCCGGAATCAAGAACAGAACTGAAAGCTGCCGGCTTTGTTACCAGGGATCCACGCGAAGTGGAACGCAAAAAACCCGGACAGCCAAAAGCAAGAAAACGGTTCCAGTTCTCAAAACGTTAATATTTTTATTGTCAAATTATATGGATCTAAAACGGTTGAGACTCCGTCGGCTGACGGACTACTCAACGGTTGCTTTTAGAATCATAAAAAAGTAAACAGATGCCTAAAGTATCATTTCAGGAATTATTGGATGCAGGTGCCCATTTTGGCCACCTGAGAAGAAAGTGGAATCCGAACATGGAGCCTTACATCTTCATGGAGAAAAACGGAATCCATATCATCGATCTGCAAAAAACAATTGTTAAAATCGATGAAGCGGCAGCTGCCATTAAGCAGATTGCCAAATCAGGACGAAAAATCCTGTTTGTTGCCACTAAAAAGCAGGCAAAGGAACTGGTTTCCGAACAAGTGAAAAGCGTTGGAATGCCTTATGTTACCGAACGCTGGCCAGGCGGTATGCTTACCAACTTTCCGACAATCAGGAAAGCAGTGAAAAAAATGATTTCCATCGATAAACTGGCCAAAGACCCAAGCTGGGATAACTTGTCGAAAAGAGAAAAACTGCAGATTGGCCGTCAAAGAGCCAAGCTGGAAAAAATTCTTGGAAGTATTTCCGACCTTACCCGTTTGCCGGCTGCCTTGTTCATTGTTGACGTGATGAAAGAAAAAATTGCAGTGCGCGAAGCTCAGCGCCTCGGTATTCCTGTTTTTGCCATTGTGGATACCAACTCGAATCCCTATGGTATCGACTTTGTAATTCCAGCCAACGACGATGCTTCCCAGTCGATTAAACTCATTGTTGGCGCTATGGTGGAAGCCGTGGCCGAAGGATTAAACGAACGGAAAGCTGAGCGAAAAGACGAAGATGAAACACCAAAGAGAAAAAGCCGCAGGAAGCTGAAGAAAGAAAAGCCAGCTGAAACAAAACCTGTTGAGGATGAAAAAGTTGAAGACGACGAAGATGTAGTTGACGACGAAGACTCAGGAGACGAAGAAGAATAGCCATAAGCTATCCGCATTATAAAATCATTTTAAAAACAAGTTTTATGTCATTTACAACAGCCGACGTAGTAAAACTGAGAAAAGTAACCGGTGCAGGTATGATGGATTGCAAAAACGCCCTGACAGATGCCGGTGGTAATTTCGACAGAGCCCTCGAAATCATCCGTGAAAAAGGAAAACTGGTTGCCAGTAAACGTGCCGACAGGGACGCAACCGAAGGTGCAGTTCTGGCCAAAACATCTGAAGATAAAAAATTCGGTGCGCTGGTCGTATTGAATTGCGAAACTGATTTCGTAGCTAAAAATGAAAATTTTGTTGCTTTTGCCGACAGCATTTTGAATGTGGCACTGGCTCAAAAACCGGAAAATCTGGATGCATTGAAAGGTCTTGACCTTGAAGGCAGAACAATAGAAGCGCAGGTGACAGAGCAAACCGGTGTTATCGGTGAAAAACTCGACCTTTCCTATTACGGAAAAATTGAGGCCGAAACAGTGGTAGGGTACATTCATCCCGGAAATAAACTGGCCACTTTGGTTGGTTTCAGCAAAGCCGGTGTTGAAGAGCAGGTTACCAAAGATATTGCCATGCAGGTGGCTGCCATGTCGCCTGTTTCTGTTGATACCGACTCCATTCCGCAGGAAGTTATTAACAAGGAACTGGAAATAGCCAGAGAGAAATTCCGTCAGGAAGGCAAACCGGAAGCCATGCTCGACAAAATTGCACAAGGTGCACTTCAAAAATGGTACAAAGAAGTTACTCTTTTGAACCAGGCATTCATTAAAGACGGTAAAATGACCGTGAAAGATTACCTGGCACAATACGACAAAGAGTTGAAAGTTACCGGTTTCGAGCGTTTTGCTCTCGACGGTTAATTGCAATCTGTAATACGATTGAGCAGGCGAGCGAAAGTCGCCGGCTCAATTCAAAGAGGCTGTTCGGTTTTTCCGGGCAGCCTCTTTGCTTATGTTTGTATTTTCCGGTAATTTTTTCAACTTTACCGGAAATCAGAATTTATGAGAGCAGTTTTTTTTGAAAAATTTCAGGGACCCGTGGAGGTGCGCGATGTACCGAAACCAAAGGCATCGGCAGGAAGCGTGGTGGTAAAAGTAGAAGCCACAGGACTTTGCCGCAGCGACTGGCATGGCTGGATGGGACACGATGCTGACATTCAGTTGCCACATGTGCCGGGTCACGAGCTGGCGGGTGTTATTATTGAGACCGGCAAAGGCGTGGAAAATTGGAAGCCGGGCGATCGGGTAACCGTTCCGTTTGTGGGTGGTTGCGGGCATTGTCCGGAATGCAATTCAGGAAACCACCAGGTTTGCGACCACCAGTTTCAACCGGGATTTACCGCCTGGGGTTCGTTTGCAGAGTTTGTGGAAATTCAGTATGCCGATACCAACCTGGTTCGCTTGCCTCACGAAATGAGCTTTGAATCGGCTGCCAGCCTGGGATGCCGGTTTATCACGTCGTTCAGGGCTGTCATCGATCAGGGAAAAGTAAGCGCCGGACAATGGGTTGCGGTGCATGGTTGCGGCGGAGTAGGATTATCGGCTGTTATGATTGCCGCAGCCTGCGGAGCCAGTGTTGTGGCTATTGATATCGATAATGAAAAATTGAAACTGGCACAAACAGCAGGCGCTGGTGTGTTGCTGAATGCCCGTGAAATAAAGGACATACCCAATGTGGTGCATGAAGTAACCGGTCGCGGGGCTCATATTTCCATCGATGCGCTGGGTAGCCAGGAAACCTGTTTCAATTCTGTTTCCTGTCTGCGAAAACGGGGAAAGCACATCCAGGTAGGGTTAATGACCGGAGACCACCAACATCCCAAAGTGCCCATGGACAAAGTGGTGGCACATGAGCTGGAGATCATCGGCAGTCACGGGATGCAGGCATTTCGTTACACTGAAATGTTTGAAATGATTCAAGCCGTTAAATTGAAACCGGAATTACTCATTGGTAAAACCATTTCGCTGAATGATGCTCCGCAGGCGCTTGTGGATATGGATAGGTTTGAAAATTTGGGTGTTACTGTGATAAACAGATTTTAGAAAAAGCAAATGGAAAAACTAAACATTACACTCGTTCAACCCGATATTGTTTGGGAAAACTGCGAATCCAACCTCGAAAAATATTTAGAATTGTTATCGGAGGTAAAACAGACAAACGTTATCATTTTACCCGAAATGTTTACCACCGGATTTTCCATGAACCCGGAAAAGCTGAAGGAAACCATGGACGGACTGTCTGTTCAATGGATGAAAAACCTGGCCAAAGAGAAAAATGCGGCAGTTACCGGGAGTCTCATTATCGAAGAAAACGGCAAATCATTTAATCGTTTTTTGTGGGTTTTTCCTGACGGGAAAATTGAATTTTACGACAAACGCCACCTGTTTACCATGAGCGGCGAGCATTTGCATTATTCACCGGGAAATAGTAAACTGGTGGTTGAATACCTGGGCTGGCGGTTTTGTCCGCTCATCTGTTACGATTTGCGTTTCCCGGTGTGGAGCCGCAATGCCGAAAACTACGATGTGCTGTTGTACGTGGCCAACTGGCCTTCACCCCGCCATCATGTGTGGAAAAATTTGCTGGTGGCACGTGCTATTGAAAATCAAAGTTATTGTATTGGAGTGAACCGCACGGGAACCGACGGAACCGGACTTCAATACCTGGGAGATTCTGCGTTGGTTGATTCTAAAGGGTTTGCTACATTTCTGGGTGAAAAGGAACTAGTAAAATCGTTTGAAATTTCGTACGATGAATTGCATCAGTTCCGGAAAAAATTTCCTTTGCTGGAGGACAGGGATAATTTCAATTTGGGTACAGCGAATTCCAATTCGCTGATTTGAGACATTTGTATAAAACAAAAAATTGGTGAATCGTTCGAATGGATACCTTCGGTAGAATTCGCAGAACCCTAAAACTCAAGCACCATTCCCGTTTTTATTTGCCGGTTTTGAAAAGCATCGTAAAATGCAGCCAGTGCAGGCAGTTCGGTGCAATGCGACGGAAAAATCTGTTTAATTTTGTTTGATTTGAAATATGCGATGGTTTTCCGGGTTTGTTCGTTTTGTTCTTTCAGGTGAAAACCGCCCAAAACAGCTTCCACTGTTGAAATTCCGGTAACCTTTTTTGTCCGCTCCACAATGTTGCAAACCCCTGAGTGAGAACAGCCTGTAATTACCACCAGCTTTTTTTTTACAATGGCTGCCAGTGCCGAATCGTCGGGAATATAATCGTCGTTTCGGAAATCATCCACGAAAGAAGTAGATTGGGCTTCATAATCATTTTTGCGGGGGATTTCACCCAAAAACCAAAGGTTTTCTGAAATCTGCACGGGGTTTTTGGTTTCGGTTAAACTGAACCGGCTTTCAATCTCTTTTCTGGAAAGCGCCAATCCTACCGGCGTAAAATCCTTTTTCCGAAATCGCCTGATAAATGCTCCGGGATGGGCAATCAGCCGTTTGTTTTGAAGATAACGTAATCCGTCGCCGTGATCCCAATGGCCGTGGCTGAGAACAACGGTTTTTACTTCATTTTCAATGTTAATTTCCAGTTGCCGGGCATTTTTCAGAAAAACATCGGAATGGCCGGTATCGAACAGAATTTTTTGGTCGTCGATTTCAATCAGGTACGAAAGGCCATGTTCGGCCAGATATTTTCCACCTGCGGTATTTTCTGTGAGAATAGTAATCTTCATTTTTTACAGTCGATTTTAAATATAAAAATAGCAGCTGAGGCTATGATAACCATGAACAGAGCAAAAAAAGCTTTGAATCCGAAAAGCTGAATCAATGTTCCGCCCAGTAACGGAAAAAGGGCCGGAAGAATGTTGCCGGCGCCGGCAAATCCGGTATAAAGTGCGCGGTTTTCATTGCCTGAAATTTCCAAAAGCAAACCGTTCATGGTCATGGTGTAAAGCGAATAAACCACACCACCTGCCACAAAAATGTATTTCAGCCCGTCGATTCCTGAAATTCCCCAGGCCAGGCCACCCAACAGCAGTGTGAGCGCCACGTTGCTGTAAAGCAATATGTTGTATTTCAGTTTTTTGGCGCCCAGCAAAACCAGCAGGCTCACAAAAACAATCCCGATTACCTTGAACAACAAAAAGTTTCCGGTGTCGCTGCTTTGAGTGTGAAAGGTTTCTTTGGCGTACAAAATCACAAACGGCAGAAACGAAATGGCAATTCCCTGTGTATTAATGAATCCCAGGAAATACAACAGCTTTTTATTCGATTTCAGCTCCTGCTTCATCACATGGATAAAATTTTTCACTCCTGAAATTTTCATGGTGGACGGAACTGTTTCGCGGACGCTCCAGAATCCGCCGGAGGCCACCAGCAGCAAAGCTCCGCCAAAGAAAAACATGAGGGCGTAGTTCACGGGGAAATCCCTCCACACCAGTACTTTTTTTACCAGAAAAGCTGCCCCCAAAACGATAACTCCTGAAATGATCTGGTTCGATGAGAAAAACGTTTTGCGTTTTTGCGGATTGACCGATTTCCCCAGAATATCGTAATAACTCACATTGGCAAAAGCACCGGCCAGCGAAAACAGCGTGATAAACAAAAATGCGAGCCAAAGAACGTATCCAACCTGTTCACCTTTCAGCATAAATAACAATGCGCCCAGCCCAACCAGTGAAAAAATGCGGGTGTTGATGCCCGCGAGCAGGTACTTCTTTTTATAGGTTTGATTGCTGAGGTATGGCGCAAAAAACAGTTGGGTGAAACTGGCGCCGCCCAGCATAATAGCCGTCATAATGCCGATGTGCATCGCTCCACCGCCGGCTTCCACCAGCATGGCCGGGATAATGGTGTCCACATCCATAAAATTCTTGGCCAGCGCCAGAAAACCGGCATGCCACAAAAACGACCAGAAATTACGGTTCGATATATTTTTGGGTAATGTCATGTTCACATCGCTTTAATGTCAGCGAAGATCATGAATTTTTTCGAGTTTTTCCCAAATGGATTTAAATTCCTGCCCCGGTTCTGAGTCCGGAGCAAATTCAACCAGGCTTTTTCCGGCCACCATGGAATCCACCAAACGGGTGTCGAATGGTATTTTCCCGATGAGCGGAATGGATTTTTTCTGCAAAAACTGTTCGGTTTGTGCTGTAATTTCCGGATTAATGTCGTATTTGTTGATGACGGCAAAAACCGGAATGTGAAACGATTCGACCAGTTCCAGCAACCGTTTGGCATCGTGCAGACCCGAAAGCGAGGGTTCGATAACCAGCAGCACTTTTCCGGTTCCTGTTACCGAGGCAATTACCGGACAGCCAATGCCGGGAGGCCCGTCGTTAATGATAAATCGGGCAGATTTTTCGCCGGCAATTTCGCGGGCTTTTTTTCTGATTTCGGTAACCAAACGACCGGAGTTTTCCTCTCCGGCACCCATCCGTGCATGCACCAGCGGGCCAAACCGGGTGTCGGAAACAAACCACATGTTGTTGTTAAACTGAACTGATGCAATAGCATGTTCCGGGCAGATTCGTTCGCACAAACGGCAGCCTTCGCACTGAAAAGGATTCACTTCAGGAATTCCCTGTTCGTTTGGATGAATGGCGTTAAACCGGCAGTGCTCTTCACACAGGCCGCAAACCGAACATTTTTCAGGGTCAATTAATGCTTTGCTGCCGCTGCTGAACTCATGTTTCTCTTTAATTTTCGGGTGAAAAATGAGGTGTAAATCAGCCGCATCCACGTCATTGTCGCAAAACACCGTGTTTTTGGCCAGCGACGCAATGGCTGCAGCTACACTGGTTTTCCCGGCGCCACCTTTTCCGCTCAATATGGTTATTTCCTGCATGTTACTTTTTCAATGATTCTGCGGTACGTTTCTTTCAGTTCCTCCGGGATGTTATTCAACAACTCTCCTGAAGAATACATCCGGGCAAGTTCTCTCGAAAACGGAATTTCTCCCAGCAACTCAATGTTGTTTTCTTTCAAAAAAGTGTAAACATCACCGGAGCCCAGACCTGCTTTGTTCACCACAACACCAAATGGTTTTTGCAGTTCATTCATCAATTCCACAGTGATTTTAAGGTCGTGCAGTCCAAACGGTGTGGGTTCGGTCACCAGAATTACATAGTCGGCGTCAGAAACCGTTTCCACCACCGGGCAACTGGTTCCGGGCGGAGAGTCGAGAATGGTATAATTTACGTTCGGGGTTACTTCTTTTTTCAGCTCTTTGATGAGCAGAGTTTGCATGGCCGATCCCACTTCCAGTCTGCCTTCGGTAAATTCATTCCCGTTTTCTGTAAGGTAGCGGGTGATGACACCCAAAGGATACGGTTTTTCGGTGAAAGCATTTTCGGGACAGGCTACCAGGCAGGCACCGCACGAATGGCAAAGAGTGGTATCCACTTCGGCAAACTGTCGGTTGGCCACTATCGTAATGGCATTGAATTCGCACCACTCCGCGCATTTTTTGCAGAAAGTACAAACCGACGTGTCGATTTCCGGAATATACTGATGAACCTGTTTCTGCTCCAGAGTTTCCAGCGACGAAAAAAACAACGCATCGTTGGGTTCTTCCACGTCGCAATCAACCAGGTGCACTTTTTCATTGTAAAACTTTTTCCAAAAATAAAAAAGGCTCACTGCCACAGTCGTTTTTCCTGTTCCCCCCTTGCCGCTTGCAACTGCTATCTGCATTTTAATCGAATTCAATGGTCGCAGTAATTGGCCGAGAATTCGATGGAATTGTTCAGGTATCCGTTTACCAGTTCTTTGGCTGTTGTTTTTGGAGCTCCCACAAACACATTCACCCCATGTTGGTTGAATAGCTGAATGGCACGGTTTCCCATCCCGCCGGCCAGCACGTCGGTAACGCCAAGGTCGGCCAGCCAGCTTGGCAAAACACCCGGTTCGTGAGGTGGTGGCTGAACAATTTCTTCCGAAACAATTTCTTCGCCTTCCACTTTGTGTAGTGCAAAGTAGTGGCAATGGCCAAAGTGAGCATCCAGTACTCCGTTATCGTCAATGGGAATGGCAATTTTTTTATTCATATTTTCTATTTATCAGGTAGTTTCCTGCTGTTCTCATTATCTATTCAACTGGTCAATCATTTCACCAATGGATTTGTTCCCTTCTTTGGGAATGACCATTTGTATTTTTAGTTTTTCGAGCAATGTTTTGGCTTTCGGTCCAAAATCGCCTGACATTACGCTTTCTGCTCCCAGTTCGGCCACTTTTTCAGCAGTTTTGGTGCCGGCTCCGCCATTAATGTCTTTGTTTACATTTTCAATGAATTCAGTATTTTTTGTTTCCGTGTTGTAAACACAAAGCCAGGCACAACGGCCAAACCTTAAATCGAATTTCGAATTCAGGTTATTCCCTTTGGATGTAATGATTATCTTCATCGTTAAAATATTTTTTCTGATGCAAATTTAGAAATAATGTTTGAAAAGAAAAATAAATTTATGAACTAATGTTTATTTTGTATGGTATTGAATTTTAAAAAACAGCTCTTGCCGGTTTTTGTTTCTCAAGGTTGAAATGCGGCTGGATTAATTGTAGTCTGCTGAAGACTTTTCGCGATGAAAAGTTTTTGTTTCTGTAAAAAAGTTTAAATTTGCAGCGGTTTTACAAAACGGGGTATAGCGCAGCCCGGTAGCGCGCGTCGTTCGGGACGACGAGGTCGTCGGTTCAAATCCGGCTACCCCGACTTTTGAAAGGGTTAAGTTGTTTAAAATCAGCTTAATCCTTTTTTTGTTGCCCGACATTTGCCCGACATCCTGAAAAACTCATCATTTTTGGGGTGTTTTGGGGCTAAAATAAAATGATTAAATTTGTGTATTCCTGTTATGATGATAATAGGTTTAAAAGTTCAAAAAAGGAGAGGTGTAAACTTCTCCTTTTTCTTTGTCTGCTAATTGTCTGCATGGCTGAAAATTCAGCCGTGAAAAAAAGTAAGGGTTGATGTTTATTCCCTGCTGTATGGCAATGATAACACCTTGTTAACGGTAGAGTACAACAAACTGGTGGGCTACAAATGTATGCTGTTTAAACCCATTATAAATCAGTTATTTAATCGGGAAAACTTGTGTTGTTGTCTAAGTTGGTACAATAATGATACTCATTTATTTTCATGTATATCAGATAGTTATTGTTGAAAATAGGTGTTTTATTGTTTTTGTGTTGGACAAAATTGGATTATTTTTACAGGTGAAGACTATGTTGATACTTGTTGTATCCCTTTTGCGACAGGGGATACAATCATTTTAAGAGTAAATAATACTTTTAAAGTAAGAAAGAAATTATTGATACAGATATGGACTTTCCATTCAGAATTGAATTTCTATTATCGTTATTTTTCCTCATTTTTGCCACTTAAAATAAGGGTAACTTTCACCTTCATCTATGTTCCATACCTCATCAAAATCCCAGTGAGGATAGAAAGTGTATTGTTGCATCATTTCAGTTGTGGTTTTGGGGATGCCACCTCTTTTGGTATCATCATCATACTGACCGGAGGTATCTTTATCATAAAAACAATATTCTATTGACATTGGTGAACTGCCAACTAACCCTCCGATACGTTTGATTGAATTATTTATATTAGTTCGTTCAACAAAGCCTGTAGAATAGCTATTTGATATTGTTCCACCTGAGTTATGGCCAACTAAACCGCCTACATAGTCTTCACCTGATACATTTCCTTTTGCATAAGTCTTTATTATTCTGCCTTTATTATCCCCAGTGAGGCCACCAACTCTTTCTTTACCAATAACAATACTTAATGAATAACATAAAATTAAACTGTCAATATTATTACCGGAAATGCCTCCTACATTTGTTATCCCCTCAATTTTACCAGTTGTATAACTTTTTATTACTTTCCCTTTGTTGTCACCAACAAGCCCTCCAACTCTGTATCCTCCCATCACATCACCATTTGCATGGTTACTTTCAATTTTTCCTATATTCCATCCAACAAGTCCTCCTAAATCATTTTCGCCATATACATTTCCAGTTGCATAACAATCAGTTATTTCCATGTTGTTGGAACCAACAAGTCCTCCTAATTCACTTTCGCCATATACATTTCCAGTTGCATAACAATTAGAGATAAATCCATAATTAATTCCAATTAATCCACCCACCATGCTTCCAGCATTGGGATAATTTTCACCTCCACCCACATCTCCTTCTGCAAAACAATTCTTAATTTCACCTGAAGCAGCACCCACCAGGCCACCTAATGAAGAATTACCATTTACTTCCACATTTGCACTGCAGCTGTCAAGTTGAGAACCACCACTCCCTATAAGACCTCCTACATAAGAATTACCACTAACATTTCCTTGAGCATAACAGTTGGTAAGTATCCCACTATATGAACCAGCAAGTGTACCAACTCTCACTGAGCCAATTATGTTAGCGTTATAAATTGAGATATTTTTTAATTCAGCTTGTTTTGTTATTGAAAATAATCCCACAAATTGAGTTTCTTTTAAATCAATTGATAAATTTTCAATTTTAAAACCTTGTCCATCATAAGAACCGGTAAAATAGTTATCGTCTAATCCTATTGGAATCCAATGTCCTTCAGGAATCCAATCTTCACTACTGTAATTACTTAAATCAATGTCTGCTATTTGTTTATAATGCTTATCCAAATCAAATCTAATGCTGTCTAATTGCCCAGGTGTTTCAATTAAGTAAGGTTCAGTCTGAGTACCACTACCTCCTGCAAACTTTTTTTCAGCAGTGACAAATTCTTTAGATTGACTATAGGCTGTACCTTCAATATTGGTAGCATAAGCCTTTAAATAATAGACAGTTTCAGGTTGCAAGCCTTGTAAATTACTTGTAAATTCACCTTTACCTTCACCGTCAGTTGTTTTCCCATCACAATTATCCAAAGTTGGATTTTCAGTGGTGTTCCAAACCACACCACGGGCTGTAATATCTGCACCACCATCATCTGTTATGTTGCCACCACTAATTGCACCGTCAATAGTAATATCAGAAACAGACTTGATGGTAATTGAAGGTAATTCATATTCAATTTCTGGTTCTTTGGGTTCATCATCGGCAGGAACTTCTTTTTCACAACTTAGGACTAAAGAAAAAATAAATAAAAGCAAGATTTGATGGAACCGGTTGGATGATAATTGAAAGTTCATTTTTATTTAAGTTTGGAATTAAGACCGCTAATCTAATTATTTTTCAGGTGATACCATTCAGAAAAAATAAATTAAATGCACTTAAATTCATTTATGTAAATTTCATATCCTAATTTATATTCTCACCAAAATCAAATGAAGGCTTAAAAAGTACATCATTTGTCTTTTGGCTGTATTCCTGCATTAGCTGTTGGATTTTCTCATCCTGCATCATGGTTTCAACATTCTTAAACCCAAATATCTTTTTTGCCATTTCATCGGTGAACATTATCATCGTTTCACGTGTGAGTTTGTTTCTCCGGTGCATCATTTCAATTCCCTGAAAGAAACTTTGGTAATATTCAAAATAGGTATCTTCATCAATCTTTCTCATGGTGCTGTGTTTAATAGTTTCTGGCTGCCTGTTTCACTTTCCGGGTGAGTTCCTCAATCAATTCATTGTTTTTGTCATCCATCTGTTTTGATGCTAATTTTTTGATAAAATCCCGGTGCCTTTGTGCCTGGTGTTTGTCAATTTCCCCTGTTTCCTGCCATTGTTTGATGAGGTTTAATACCTGTGGCTGTCCGGCCTCTAAAATGCTGTATAAAGCCAAATTTTCAGCCAATTCTTTTGTGCTTCCTGTTGGTTTCATGCTTAATAATTTTGAGTTAATTTTCTGAATTGCCAAATATTCCTTTTTCCATCGTCTTATTAGTTCCCTGTAAAACCCTTCATCATAGAGTAACCCGGCTTTGATTTCAGGCCTGTTGAACTGTTTTTTTAACCGGTGTTTAAATCTTAATTCAATTCTCAAAACGTTCCGGTTCCGGTATAGTTCGGGTATTGGTTGCCGTTTTTCTTTCTGTTCCTGTACTTTGCCATAAAACAGTAGCTGCCTTAACTTATTGCTGTAATACAGTCCGTTTGGCTGTGGTAACCGTTTGTAGTGGTTCGCTTCACCTAAAAGGGACAAGTATAAATCAGTTTCATGTTGCATGATAAGGTTGTGGGCTGCATCAATCCGGGTAACATCGGCCAAATAAAAAGGTAAATGAAGGGTATCACTTATTTTTTCAATGGCTCTTTTATAATCTCCTTTTGAAAGTGTTTGGAAGTTATCACCCAGATAGTATTTGCATGTGCTGTCAGATACACTAACCCGGTTTTCTGTTACTTTCACTTTCAGGTTTTCTAAATAACCATTCAGATAATAGCCAAATTCTGTTTCCCCTTCATTGGTTACTTTAGTCAAATGCTGTGGTACTGTTTCCAGAAATGTAGTGCCGGGTGCTGCCTCTTTTTTTAAATTGAAGTCTGTATTGTCATACATGATGGTAACAAAATTTGTGATCAGAATACACCTTAACATAGAGAATAAAGAAAAAGGGGGTTTTTACACCCCCGGTAGTTCCATTTGCAGGGTAACAGAATTTGTTACTGCCTGTTTTCTGAAAAGCTCTATTTCCTCATCGAGTTCACCATCGGCCAAAAGGTTACAAAGAGCTACCCTGTTGTTTTTTTGGCCTCTGCAAACAAAAATTTCAAGTACAGAATCATCATCAGAGAAGATAAACAAAAGGGCATCGGTTGTGTCTTTGGTATCTCCAAATGCTAAATTTGGAAAGTTCTGTATATCCAGCATGTACACACTGGTTATGTTTTTCCCGTTGTTGATTGATTTATCTGTTTTTCTCCTGACTGCCGGGTCAAATCTTTCAGGTATATCAGTATAGTAAAAGAAAAACCGGTTAACTCTTGCCCTCTTTGCTATTGCTTCAAACTTTGGGTAACTGTTTGATGAAGAAATACAATCAAAACGGGGCGTTCTGTTTTTGCTAAACTCCGGCAAACGTTGGCATTTATAATAATCGGTGATAATTTTCATTTCTCACCCCCCTTATGGCTCATCATCCGTTTTATTTCACTCTCCGGGTAGAAAACCCTGGCTCCAATCTTTTTGCTCTCTATCAGCCCCATTTTTGTGTATCGCCAGAGGCTTGTTTCACATATTCCAAACTTTTCAGCAACCTCTTTTCTGCTGTAAACTTTTTCATCATTCTTTTGGAGGAATGTTTTAACTGCCCGGTCTGCTATACTTTCACCAAATTCCATTAGTTGCCCGGCATTGACTGTGAGGTTTATTCCGGGATTTTCTTTTATTAAATTTTCTATGCTTGTCATTGTAATTCGTTTAAAAATTAAAAACTCTGTTTTTGTATTGCAATACTTTCACAAAGGTCTTAATTTAAATTGAATTAAAATGCTTTAAATCAACATGTTAGCCCACATAAATATTTTGGGCAAATTATGGGCTAATTTATAAAGTGTTGATATTGAATTGTTTCTAAAGATGGAGTTGTGTGGGGTGCTTTTTAATAATATCGTTTATTTCTTTCAGAAAAATTCTGTTTGTGTTTCTATCCTTTTCTTTTGGTTCTCGGCTTTTAGGAGTAAAAAACTCTCCATATTCATCAATGAATAATTTTGATGTTTTTCTTTTTTCATCGGCTGTTAAGTTCCTTTGCAACATCTTTTCAATAAACAAATGTAACATTGTTTGATGTCCTCTATATCTTCCTTTTTCATCTCGCCTTTGGCTTTTTTTAAGCCACTGAATAGGTTTTGTAACTGTGTTTGATGAGTTGCTAAATATTGCCTTAAAGTCCTCTGGGTTGCCGCTAATTTGTTTCTCTGACATGAGATTATAAATTTCCTCAACTGTTTCCGGGGCTAAATGTGGGCAGGCAAAACCCATTAATACATTTCCTGATAATTCATGTTTTATTTTTTGATATTCCTTTTCTAAGGATAGCCGACATTCTTCTCTTATACGTATAATATCTTGTTTGAAAAAAGGAAGAATAGGTTTGTTCTTGATAAACTCTTTTACTTCCTCCCTTGCCTCATGGGTATTATTTGATGCTATAATTTTATCATATTGAAAAATGTATTTATTGATTTGATCATTTATGATTTGCTCTGGGATAACTAACTTTTGAATTGTTATAATAGCAGGAGACATTAGTTTGAAGGCTTTATTATCACCTTTATCAACCAAGCAAATACCATAAAGAAAATCATATATCATTTCATTTGATAATACCCTTATCTTATGGAGAAATTGCTTATAGGTTAAAAACATCCATGTTTGGAATGTTTGTTCAGATGCTATTTTTTTTTCAATTAAAGACTTTTGGTAGCCTTTAATGATATTTTCTCTTTCTAATAGCTCATCAGGCTCAAACAGAATCAGTTCATCATTAGAAATAACATTATCTATCATCTTGTCAGATAGATTAGGAAATTCTTCCTTAAAATGTTGTTTTAGGATTTCTTTTTCTTGGTTTGTCATGGTTTTATAGTTTTTTGTTCTCTGATATTTTTGAGATTGTTCATTCTCGTTTTATTTAGCGATTGATAAATGTTCACCGTTTTTCTGCCACATATCCAGTACCTTTTTAGCGTGTTCCTCTCCGCTTACCTTTATGTATTTCAAAAAGGCTTTTTCCGTTCTGTGGCCTGAAATAGCCATTATAGATAAGGTTGGCACACCATCTTTATAGGCATTGGTACAAAAGCTTCTCCGGGCTGTGTGGCTGCTCATTAGTTCATGTTTGGGGTAATTTTTCTCTACTCTCATCCCTTTCTTATAGGTTGTTTTCACAAAAACAGAATTGATTTTTGCAATTTGTGCCGCTTCTTTCAGAAAGTCATTGTATTTCTGGTTGCTTATTGTTTTGGGTAGTTTGCCATTGTACTTGTCCAATATTTCTTTTACTACATTGTAAACCGGGATTGTAACCTTTTTACCGGTCTTTTTTTGTTTTAGAAGTATAAATTCCCCTTGTATTTTTTCAGGCGTTATTTGTTGCAAATCTGAATACCTTACACCTGTCCAGGCTGCCACAATAAATAAATCTCTTACCCTTTCCAGTCCCGGCCTTTGGCTAAAATCATGTTCATAAAACTTTTTCAATTCCTTTTTAGTCAGGTAAATGTTTTCCGCTTCCTCTGAAAGGGCTTTGAAATTCCGGCTCTTGTATTTCATAGTTTTGTTTATTCCCTGCTCTGTTGCATCATTCAGGAATATTTTCAGGGTTTGGATTTTCTTACCTATGGTGTTAACTGCCAAACCTGATTTAATGATATTGCCGTCTTTGTCCTTTTCCTCATAGTTCCTCAAAAAGTCAACAAATTGCTGATAAAATTCCATGTCAATATCTGCAAAATCAGGCTTACTATATTTCTTTGCATATTTTTTCAGGTAGTCAAAGGTAACCTGATATTCCCGCCTCATCTTGTAACATACTGGTTGCCCGGTATCCGGGTTAGTCCTTTTTGTAGAGTTGTCAATAAAGTTCTGAATAAATCCAAACAGGTTAGTATTATCCTGTTTATACTTTGCCGGATTGTGGAATTTATCAATCGTTTCAGTAAACCATTCCCCTGTAACTTTTGATTTATCGGTCAGGCTAAAATATTCATCTTTGATATATTCCTCTAACTTGCTTAAATCCTGTACTTTCTTTTCCCTATTTGTTAGTGCCGCCCTTTGTGCATAAGTCCCGGCTGAATTGCTCCAAAGGTCGGGTTTAACCTGAAATTCTGTAACCGCTGATAAATCAAATTTCCTGCCATTGGAAAACCTTACCCGGATTGTTGCCTCATCTTTTGAATTGCTCTTTTTAGAAACCCTGATAAAAAACTTAATCTTTAAAGCCATGATAATAATTTTAAAAGTTCATATCAAAGATAAAAAATAATTTATTGTTGCCCGACATTTGCCCGACATTTTTTAAAAGGATTGAAATTTATTGCAATGATGGGGATTTTAATCAGTATTGTATTTGTGGGTTAATCTATTGAATGATAGTATTTTATTTTGTATTTATGTTTGATGAGGTGTTTTAACGGGATTGCCTGTATTTTCATAGGTGAGAGTCCGGCTACCCCGACAAACCCCAAAAGTCTGGTATGATAATACCCGGCTTTTTTTATGACCATGTATTGAGCTTGCTCAAAACACATGGGCATGAAAAAGACGGAATGAGTGCAGCGAACAGGCTTTTTGGGTTTAGTTTCCCCCCCCTCCCGGATTCACCAAAAAGTAAATCCGGCTACCCCGACCTTTGAAAGGATTAAATTGTTGGTTTACAGTTTAATCCTTTTTTTGTGTCCCGACATTTGCTCAACCTTTAACAGGGTTTAACACATTGTTTTGTTTTCAGGGCCTGTTGTTCCTGCGAATAAAATGTATTTTTGCACCGCAACAGAAAAGGAATTTATGCAGGTATTTTTTGCCCGGATATGGGATAATGTGAAAAGTGTAATTCTGGAACCAGTGCAGTTCTGGAAACAAAAGGCAGAAGAAGGTGCAAACAGTGAACACTTGTTTACAAGATACTTTCTGCCACTGGTGTTGCTTGCGTCGGCAGCTGTGCTGGCAGGAGAAATCATACGTGGTTCCCGCTTCTATGTAATGTTCCCGGTAATGAAGGGTTTGCGCGAAATGGTGTTGTTTTTGCTCCAGTATTTCATTTCGGTTTTTTTAACCAATCACCTGATAAAAGCCTTCGGCGGAGAAAAAAACATCCGTGCAGTTCGACAACTGATAGTATTTTCTCTTACTCCGTTTTTGCTGGCATCTGTCATTACCGGTTTGTTTCCTTTTCTTTATGTATTTGATGCATTGGGGCTGTATGGATTTTTTATTTTCTGGATTGGGGTGAAAAAACTGCTGACGTTTCCGGAAAGGAAAGAGTCTGGATTCAGTCTGGTGGCTATTCTGGGTAATTTTTTTGTTTTTAGCTTTTTAAGTATTTTTCTATCGAAATTATTATCTGCATTTTTGTAAAGGTTTTAATTTGATTTTAATGCAGATAACTTTAAACAAGGAACTTTAAACTTTAAACTACATTTAGTGGCACATCCAAAATCAAATATCAATATAAAGAACCGAAAGGCGAATTTTGAGTATGAGCTGATTGAAAAACTGGTGGCAGGCATGCAGCTGGCCGGTACCGAAATCAAATCCATTCGTAACGGTAAAGTAAGTATGAACGATGCCTACTGCCAGTTTCACAATGGCGAGCTGTTTGCAAAAAACATTCATATTTCGGAATATGAACTGGGCACCTATAACAACCATCCGGCCAAGCGCGACCGCAAATTGCTGCTCACGAAAAGGGAGTTGCAAAAGCTGGAGCGTAAACTCAAGGAATCGGGGTTGACCATTGTGCCCACCCGCCTTTTTATAAACGACCGGGGATTTGCAAAGCTCGAGATTGCGCTGGCCCGCGGGAAAAAAGTTTACGACAAGCGGGAGACACTTAAAAGCAAAGACTCAAAACGGGAAATGGACCGGATGATGAAATTTTAGTTGCCACACTCAAATCATTGGTTGTTATTTGTTTGCCATTTGGCTTCGGGCTGTTTTCTGCGTCCCTTGCTCACCCCATCTTCCCATTTCCTGCTTCCTCCTACACCACTTCCATGTTTTCTATGGGAATAATTTTATCTCCTTTGTATTTCAGCAGCAGGTTGGCTACTGCCAGCGTGTCTTTTTCGCAGTAGCGCACAATGCGGTCGAGGTCATTCTCTTCCCAGTAAATGCGCGATACCTGGCTTCCGTCAATATCGTCTTTCGGTGTGGGGATATTGAAAAGTTCGCAAAGCAGCGAGAGGGAGGTGTAGTGTTTGTAGTCTCCAAATTTCCATAGTTGCAGGGTATCAATTAAATGGTCTTTTACCTCCCAGGGTTTGGCTCCGGCAATATCGAGTATTTTGGGCAGAGGCAGATTGTTTACAAGGGCGCGCCGGGCAATGTACGGAAAGTCAAATTCCTGTCCGTTATGAGCGCATAGCCTCCGTTTCCCTTTTTTTGAAAAGGCCTCCAAAGCATTGAAAAATTCCTGAATAAGCTTTTTCTCGTCTTCGGCATAGAACGATTTCACCCGGAAGAAAAATTCCCCCTTTTTTTGAAAAACATACCCTGCCGAAATGCAGATGATGCGTCCAAATTCGGCATAAATTCCGGCACGATCGTATAAAACTTCGGCTGGTTCGTCGTTGCTAATCTGAAATTGCATTTTGTGTTCCCAGAGTTGCCTCCATTTTTCATTCAGGCCGTTGTATTCCGGGGCTTGCGGAGCGGTTTCAATATCGAGAAACAGCACTTCTTCAATGTTCAGGTTACGAAGCATTTATTTGTTTTTTAAAATGTGGTTAATATGGTTTGTTAAAATATTGATAGCCACCTGGTTCATTCCACCCTGCGGAATAATGATGTCGGCAAACCGCTTGGTGGGTTCAATGAATTGCAGATGGCTGGGGCGCACGGTTTTTTCGTACCGGTCGAGTACCTGGTTTATGTTGCGCCCCCGTTCGTTAATATCGCGCCGGATAACCCTTGAAAGGCGGAGGTCGGAGTCGCAGTCCACAAAAACTTTTATATCCATCAGTTCGCGCAATTTTTTATGTGTGAGGCACAAAATGCCTTCCACAATAAGCACTTCGCGGGGCTCCACCCGGCGGGTTTCGGGCTGTCGCAAACAACTGATAAACGAATACACCGGTTCCTCGACAGGCTGGCCGTGGCGCAGTTTTTTTACATGGTCGCACAGTAAATCGAATTCTACCGAGTCCGGGTGATCGAAGTTTTTAGCCCGGCGTTCTTCCAGGCTCAGGTGGCCGTTGTCAAAGTAATACGCATCCTGCGACAGCAGGGCAACTTCATTTCTGGAGAAACGTTCTGTAATTTTCCTGACCACAGTGGTTTTTCCCGAGCCGGTACCTCCGGCAATGCCTATTATCAGCATAGTTCCTTTTAGTTTATCGTTAATAATGGTTGAAATTAAAAATTTTGCCTGCACCTGTCCCGGAAATCATTAATTTCGCCGATGAAAAACGAAGGTACAAAAATTCATGCGATATGGTAAACCACATAGTACTTTTTAAACTGAAAGAATTTCCCGGAGAACAGAAAAAGGAAGTTATTGCCGAATTGAAAGAAATGCTGCAGGGACTTCAGCAGAAGATCACCGAAGTAAAATACATCGAGGTTGGCGTGAATTACGAAACCGATTCCAAAAGTTTCGACCTGGCGCTTATTTCTCATTTCGAAAGCCTTGAAGATTTGGATGCATACCGTGTGCATCCCGAACACCTGAAGGTAGTGGAACGGATTAAGGAAACAACAGTTGACCGGGCTGCGGTAGATTACTTTTTTTAATCGCCGCTTAACCTTTAAATAACGGTTTGTGACAGAAACAGATAACAATAACAGAATATGGCAGGATTATACCCTTTGAAATTTAATCCCATTTTTCTTGAAAAAATATGGGGTGGAAACCGCATTAAAACGGTGCTTGGTAAAGATTATGACTTACCCAACTGCGGCGAGAGCTGGGAACTTTCGGCAGTGGAAGGCAATGTTTCGGTGGTGAGGAACGGGTTTCTGAAAGGAAATAACCTGACCGAGCTGGGGGAAGTTTACATGGGCGATCTGCTGGGAGATAAGGTTTATAAAAAATTCGGTATTGAGTTTCCGTTGCTTTTCAAGTTTATCGATGCCGATGCCGATCTTTCCATCCAGGTGCATCCCGGCGATGAACTGGCTGCAAAACGGCATAATGCGTATGGCAAAACTGAAATGTGGTATGTGATACATGCCGAAAAGGGAGCCCTCATCAACTCAGGCTTAAACCGAGAGATAACCCGTGAAGAGTATATCGGATTCCTCGAAAAAGGCAAACTCACCGAAATACTTTGTTTTGAAGAAACTTTTCCCGGCGATGTGTTTTTTATTCCGGCAGGCAGAATTCATGCCATCGGGAAAGGAATACTACTGGCTGAAATTCAGCAGACTTCCGACGTTACTTACCGCATTTACGATTATGAGCGGAGAGATAAAGAAGGGAAAATTCGAGAATTACATAACGAATTGGCCTTAGATGCCATCGAGTTTGCTTACCACAGCGAATATAAAACGAAATACGAAGCAGAAAGCAACAAGTCATCCGAGATTGTTAGTTGCCCCTATTTTACCACCAATATGCTCCGGTTCAATCAAAAGCTGGAAAAGGACTATCATCAGCTCGATTCGTTTGTGGTGTATATGAACCTGAAAGGTAGCTTCAGTATTATATTTGAAACAGGAACAGAGGTGGTTGAGCAGGGCGAAACCGTATTGATTCCGGCAAGCCTTGAAAATTTTTACCTGGTACCGCTTACCCCGGAAGTTGAAACCCTGGAAATTTACATTAAGTAGTTTTTTGTCGGCAGTTTTAATTTTTTTTACCAATTTTAACCCACGGAAAATATTCCTTATGGAGATAAAAGATGCCCGTTTTGTAATTAGTAATACCGACGTGGAAAGATGTCCCCGTCCCGACAGGCCGGAATATGCTTTCATCGGGCGTTCCAATGTGGGAAAGTCATCGCTGATAAATATGCTCACCAACCGTAAATCGCTGGCGAAAACATCGGGAAAACCTGGTAAAACAAGGCTCATTAATCATTTTTTAATAAATGATACATGGTACCTGGTGGATCTTCCCGGTTACGGATATGCGAAAATCGGGCGTCGGGAAAGCAAAAAGTGGGGTAATTTCTTTCGGAATTATATCCTTACCCGTGAAAATCTGTTTTGCCTTTTCGTTTTGATCGACTCGCGACACGATCCGCAGCCCATCGATCTTGAATTTATGGAGTGGCTGGGAATAAACGAAATACCTTTTGCAATTATTTTTACAAAAACCGATAAGCTGAAGGAACAGGAGTTGGAGGACAATATGAAAAATTATCAGCAAAAAATGCTGGAGACCTGGGAAAGTATGCCGCCCTGGTTTGTTTCTTCTGCTCAAACAGGCCACGGACGCACTGAAATATTGAAATACATTCAGAATATTAACCAAACAAGCCAAATACCGTGATTCGGAAAAAACGATTTAACGCATTATTTCATAGTAAAAAAAGTGGGAATGACTTACCTTTACAGTATTTTCAAAACAATAACAAAAACAACATACCTATGGGCAGTAAAAATCATCCTTTAAAAATTTTTTCGGGACGGGCCACACAGTATCTGGCTGAAAAAATATGCGACAGCCTCGATGTGGATTTGGGACAGACCTCGTGCCCCGTTTTTTCCGACGGCGAGTTTGAACCCTGCTACGAAGAAACCATACGTGGTTCGCATGTGTTTATTGTGCAATCGACACCTCCACCAGCCGAAAACCTGCTGGAACTGCTTCTGCTGATTGATGCCGCCAAACGAGCCAGCGCTTCGCATGTGGTGGCCGTTATCCCTTATTTTGGGTATGCCCGGCAAGACCGCAAAGACAAACCCCGCGTTTCCATTGGTGCCAAGCTGATGGCCGATTTGCTCTCGGCTGCCGGCATCGACCGCGTGATAACCATGGACCTTCATGCCGACCAGATTCAGGGGTTTTTCGATGTCCCGGTCGATCACCTCTACGCTTCTGCTTTGTTTATTCCATTTATCAGCAAAATGGGACTGGAAAACCTTACCATTGCCTCGCCCGATGTGGGGGGAACCAAACGGGCCAACACCTATGCCCGCATGTTGCAAACCGATATGGTGATTTGCCACAAAACAAGGGCAAAAGCCAATGAGGTGAATAGCATGACCGTTATTGGCGATGTGAAAGGCAAAGATGTGATAATTGTTGACGACATGATTGATACAGCCGGAACCATTACAAAGGCAGCCAATCTGATGAAGAAAGAAGGCGCCAATTCGGTACGTGCCTTTGCCGCGCATGGAGTACTCTCGGGACCGGCCATCGAACGCATCGAACGTTCAGTGCTGGAAGAGGTCTATTTTACCGATTCCATCCGTACGAAAGAGGCCAGCAGCAAAATAAAATATCTGACCGTTGCCGATGCCCTGGGCGAAGCCATCCGAAGGGTGTATAAAAATCAGTCAATAAGTTCGTTATATTACCGCTAATTTATATCTTTGCACCGCTTTTTCCGAAAAAGCAGGAGCATTTAGGGTGAACCAAACCTGTAATTTCTTATAAATCACGAAATTTGGGTTTGCTCGCTTTTAGTTATGCATGCTGTTTGTTCCGCTCCCGATAGCTGTCGGGATTGCGGAAAGGACTGAGTACCATAATTATTAACGTAAAATTTTTAAAATGAAATCATTGAAAATCGAGGGACAGAAAAGAGAAAACCTCGGAAAAAAAGAATCGAAAAGATTGCGCCAACAGGGTATGGTTCCCGGCGTATTGTACGGAAAAGACGAAGTAATTCATCTGTCTGTTCCTTTCAGCGACCTCAGACCATTTGCCTACACTCCCAACGTGTACCTGATTGATCTTACGGTTGACGGTCAAACCTACCAGGCGATGATTCAGGATATTCAGTGGCATCCGGTTGAAGAACAAATGCTGCACATCGACTTCCTGAAAATTGAAGAAGAGATACCTGTGAAAATAGATATCCCCATTCAGTTTACTGGCCTGGCCAAAGGGATTAAAGCGGGGGGTAAACTTAAAACCAACATGCGTAAACTGCGTGTGAAAGCATTGGCCCAACACCTGCCCGATGTGATTGAAATTGATGTAACAAAACTGGCCATTGGCGACAGTATTAAAGTGGAAGAATTGCATCGTGATAATTTGGAATTCCTCAATAACAAATCGAATATGATTGTTGGTGTGGTTTCCACAAGAGTAGCTCAATCGGCTATGTTGTTGCCGGAAGATGAGGAAGAAGAAGGTGAAAGCGAAGGCGAAGCTGGCGAAGAAGGCGGTGAATCTCCTGAAGCTGCCGAATCATCAGAACAATAAAAACTGACTATTTGTGAAGTATTTAATTGCAGGGCTTGGAAACATTGGCCCGGAGTATAAAAATACACGTCACAACATTGGATTTCAAATATTGGACGCTCTGGCCGGGGCGTCCAATATTGCTTTTAGTGATAAACGCTACGGTTTCGTTGGCGATTACAAATATAAAGGACGAAACTTTCTGCTGCTGAAACCCACAACGTATGTGAACCTTAGCGGACGAGCCGTAAACTACTGGCTGCAAAAAGAAAAAATTCCGTTGGAAAATATGCTGGTGCTGGTGGATGATTTGGCGCTGCCCTTCGGAACCCTGCGGGTAAAAGCCAAAGGCAGTCATGGAGGACATAACGGGCTGCGCAACATCACCGAAGTGCTGGGCCGGAACGATTTTGCGCGGTTGCGGTTCGGTATCGGAGATCAATTTCATCCCGGCTTTCAGGTGGATTACGTGCTGAGTGAATGGACAACAGAAGAAAAAAAACAACTCCCCGAAAAAATAGACAACTGCATCGAAATTATCCAAAGCTTTGGAACCATTGGTGTTGAGCGCACCATGAACTTTTTCAATAAAAGGAAGTAACATGGCTGAACATGTCAGGATAGACAAATGGCTGTGGGCGGTAAGAATTTTTAAAACACGTAGCCAGGCCACCGAAGCCTGCAAAAAAGGCAGAGTTATCGTGGGAGATCTACCCGTAAAAGCTTCCCGCGAAGTGCATCACGGAGAAGTGATACAGGTGCGAAAACCACCGCTTACACGAAGCTACAAGGTGCTTGGACTGGCTGAAAAACGGATGGGGGCAAAACTGGCGGTTAATTTTGTGGAAGATATTACTCCTTCCGAAGAACTTGAAGTTCTGGAAATGCAAAAACAGATGAACTGGAGCCAGCGACAAAGAGGCGCAGGCAGGCCCACTAAAAAAGAACGCCGCAAACTCGACGACTTCTTCGATTTATAGGTACATTTGATTGTTCGTAAACTGCTTTGTACCCATTGGAATTTTTAGTTTAATTAAAATTGTGCACATGCTGGTAGCCAAACAAAAACGAAAAGAGAACATTGCCGAATACATTTTGTACCTCTACCAGGTAGAAGACCTTATAAGGGCTTTTCATCTCGACAGGGAATTGATTAACGAGAATCTGGTGAGTCGCTACCAGGTGGAAAAACCAGAAAAAGAAGAACTTTCGGCCTGGTACGAAAATCTGGTGTTGATGATGGAAAAAGAGGGAAGGCAAAAAAAAGGACATTTACAGTTTATCACAAACCTCATCAACGAGCTTAACGAGTTTCATTTGCGGTTAATACAAACCGAATCGGTACCCGTGTATGTTGCTGTTTACAAGGCTGTGGCCGGGTTGCTGGCTGAGCTGAAGCAGAAAAACAAATCGGCTGACAATGAAGTGCAGGTTGCCATCGACGGCGTTTACGGGTACCTGTTACTGAAAATCCAGAAAAAGGAAATCACTCCCGAAACAAAAGATGCTGTTAAGCAAATGAGCCATTGGCTTTCGGAGCTGTCCCGGTTGTTCAAAGATTACGAAGCCGGCGACTTAGAGTTCTAAATCGTGTGCTTCGGGAAAATATTTTCGCTCATCGGGTGAAGGAATCCTGCACGTTGATTTTTTACCGAACCAGCGATACCTGTTCCGGGCAACCCACCGGTAAATGCAGTTTCGCCAACGCAACGGTACAACCCTGAATATTCCGGCTAAATTCCACGGGAAAGGTAGCATCCGGGCTATCTTAATTGCAGCCTCCGATTCCATGTACATATTACCGCCGTGTAAAAGTGCCACCGAATCGGGCATTTCAGGCAATCCGAAATGTTGTTTTATCAATTCGCCGGCTTCTGATTGAAGGGGAACAAACCTGAACTTTTTCAATTTGTCCCTTTTCAGAATGAAATCAACAGTGCCGTTACACAGGTTACAAACACCATCGAACAGTATTACTGGATTCTGCATCATAGCGGAGGGATTTTCCCAGGCTTTCCGGACGCTTTCATTATGGTGGCCTTTCGTTCATTCTGCCTTCTCTTTTGCAGCTTTTTGTTCCTTATCCTGTTCGTATTTCATATCTTTCAGGTAGGCCCAAATCATCAATCCGGCAACAATCGCAAAACTAACAGGCACCATGGGGTTTAATCCGTCAGCTACACCTTTTCCGTAGGAGTGCAGCCCCGATAGGTAGTAATTCACGCCAAAATAGGTCATAATAACCGAACCAAGCCCAAGGATTGATGCCAGGTTGTAATTGTAAATTCCTTTCAGCGAAGGTATCAGCCGCATGTGAACAATAAACGAATAGATGATAATGGTAATCAGTGACCAGGTTTCTTTCGGGTCCCAGCCCCAGTAACGGCCCCAGCTTTCGTTAGCCCAAATTCCGCCCAGGAAGGTGCCAATGGTTAGAAAGTACAATCCAACAGTGGCCGACATTTCGTTAATGGTGGTGAGCTGGTCGATAAACAGATTCACCTTTTTTTCGTTTTGATTTTTTCGAAGCACAATAAGAATAAGTACCAGGATGCCAAGGAAGGCACTTAGGCCAATAAATCCGTAACTGGCGGTGATTATGGAAACATGAATGGTAAGCCAGTACGATTTCAATACCGGAACCAGCGGAGTAATTTCCGGATTCATCCAGCTCAGGTGGGCCACAAAAAGCGAAATGCCCGCCAAAAAAGCAGCTGTGCCAATAACCATGGGGTATTTTCGTCCGAAAATGAACCCGGCAAGCATGGCAGCCCAGGCCACATAAACTACCGACTCGTACCCGTTGCTCCAGGGTGCGCGTCCGGCAATGTACCATCGCAAAATAATTCCTGCCGTATGCACCACGAAGAGCAGCAGAATGACCAGAAAAAACGATTTTTTCAGCAACACGGGCAGTGGCTTCAGCCTGAAAATATTTACAAACAGCACAAACAGCAGCAGAAATCCAAAGGCCAGGTAAAATGGAAAAATACGTTCAAATGGATTTACTTTATTGTACAGAATCTCAGACCGTTTTTTGGTTTTCGAAGGCAGTAAATCGCCCCCGTATTTATGCTGAAAATGGTCGATTGCATTCAGCACCTCAAGAGCTTCGGTTTTGTTTTGGCTGGTAATGGATTGCAGCATCAAATTCACTCCGTTTTTAATAAAAATGGAATCGCCGCCCGTGTATTCTTCAGCGCTATTTCCGGGCGAATACCAGGGGTCTTCAATGTTTTCGCGCGGGAAAATAGCAAACAGAGAACCTCGGAATACCATGAAACAGATGCTTACCCGCTCGTCGAGGTAAATGAACTCCTTTTCCACCCGGTTGCGAAAAGCAGCGGGTTTGTTGAACGCTGCCCGCACCTGTTCGCCAATAATGTAGTTTCCCTGTTCGTCGAACAGTTGCTGAATAGAAATGGTTTTTCCGGGAATTCCCAGCTGTTGTGCCAACGATTTGTTGGCCACCCTGATGAATGGCAGCGTTTGCCAAACTTCCGGGTAGGCCATCATGCTCAGCACCACTTCGTCCGGCGATTTTCCGTAAAGGGATGATTTTCGGGCTACTTTGCGAACAATTTCGCTGTTCAGCGTGCTCAATGGTTCAATACGCCCATCGACACCCTGCACCCAAAGCTCACTGAAGTTTTTGACCACTTCGCTGTCGATGGATGGAATTCCGGCGCCAACACCTGTCTGTGCGGTGGCTCCGAATGTGAACCCTACAACAAGAATTGCGGTTGCAGTTATTTTGGTTGAACTCTCTTTCAGCCTCTGTGCCAGGTGCCTGAAATACGAATTTTTATTGATAAGAGAGAGAATGAAGCCCAGCGTGAGCATGGCATAACTGAGATATGAAATCCATGTCCCCCATAAATCGTAATTCACCGAAAGAATAGTACCCTGTTCGTCTTGGTCATACGACGACTGAAAAAATTTATATCCTTTATACAGCAATGTGTTGTTCATATAAATGCGCACATCACGTTCAACCCCTTCCACTTCATCAACGAGTACTACCTCGGAAGCATACGAGGAGGGAGAGTCGGAACCGGGATATCGTTCCAGCTGAAATTCTTTCAGGTAAAGGCGAAATGGCAACTGAATGGGTTTGGCACCGTAGGCCAGTTTCAGAGTTGCGTTGGCCAGGGGCACCTCTACGGTATCTGCCTCCATATTGGGGTGTCCGAAAACCGGAACCGTTTGTTGCCTCACTCCGTCTGAAATCTGCACCATCACCGCATGTTCGTGCGTTTCATGCGAGCTTTTTACTGCGGTAAAAGATGCACTGGGAAAGAAATCCCTCACCAGAAACCGGAATTCATCCTGGTTGTAAAGAAACATTTTTTTTATGGCTATGGTGTCGCCGGGTTCGTATTTGGTGGTTTCCTGACTGGCCATCGTGCTCTCTTCCACAACAATATCGGAGATTAACAGCAGCTCGCCATTCTGAATAAAAAAGCGAAGCGGTGTTTCTCTTTCCGATTGAAAACCAGCCGTTAGTCCGGGGTAATTCAATACATCGCCCCTGCGAAAAATGAAAGATTGCATGCCCTGGCGTTCGGGAGAGGAAAAAACAAAATCAAGTACAGGTTCGCCCGATTCTGAAGGGATGGCTTTGCGCTCGGCATGAGAAATGAATCCAACGGTTTTCACATTGATTTTTTGGCCACCCACTTTTAGTTTTGCTGAAAACTGTTTTGGAGTAAGTTCCGAAAATCGTACATCTTCCTCTTTGGTTTCATTGTTCACTCCGGCAAAAAAGGAAGCTTCGGAAGAGAGGATAAAATCCGTGCTCTCGTTTTCGCGGATGTGCATGGTACCTTCGAAACTAAGCCAGCGGGTTACTGCAGCTCCCAGAAGCATTACAAGAAAAGCCAGATGAAACAGCCCTAAGGTAAACCGCCGCTTGTTAAGCAGCCTGTATTTAATCAGGTTGTTCAGCAGGTTGAGGGCAAACAGCCCCCAAAGCGCCTCGAACCACCAGGCATTGTAAACCAGCGAACGGGCCGCCGGCGTGCCGTAACTGCTCTCCACAAACGTAGCGATAGCCATGGCAAATGCCAGGGTTAAAAATAAAAATGCCATAAATGGCAACGAAGTAATAAACTGATATATTTTCTTCATTTCTCCTTGTACTTAAAAGGCGATGAAAATAGCTCATTTTGCTCAAACCACAAAAAAGACAAAGAAGTATTTTTTAAAATCAAATTTAATTATTCATATAGTTAGATGTTTGTTAAAGATATTTAAACGGCTGACTGGCTTTTCTGCTATTAGCTAATTTTTTGCTTTCTTTATGTTTCCGAATTTTTTAGGAATATGAAACAAAAATCGTGTATTGTTTTTTGCCGGTGTGGCGCCGGTATAATTTCTGTTAATGAGTTGAATGAAATTGCAGAAAGCTTGAAAAAAATGGATGTTCAGGTTTATGAACTACATGATTTGTGTGCTTATTCAATCCAGGGGCAAGATGCATTAAATGCCATTGACCATAAATTTCAGCGGAAAATAATTATTGCCTGTTATCCGCGTGCCGTTAAAAATATGCTCCGGCAAGGTGGGGTGAATTTAGGAGATTTCGATGTGTTGAATTTCAGGGATTTATCTCCGAAAGAAATTTTTTCGGAATTGGAGACCAAATATAAGATACCCCAGGGTGAAGCACGCTATGATGTTGAAATCAGCACACTTGATGTTCCTGCATGGTTTCCGGTAATTGATGAATCGCTGTGCACCCTTTGCGGAAAATGTGCACGATTTTGCCTGTTCGGTGTTTATTCGTTCAATAAAAAGAGTTTGAAAGTGGTGAATCCACTGGCCTGTAAAAACAAGTGCCCTGCCTGCGGACGTACGTGTCCTGTCTCTGCCATCATGTTTCCACGCATCGATGAAAAATCGGCGCTGGCGGGTGCAGAGCCTGATACAGTAAGTAAAACTACCGGAGAAGAAGGTTTGTTTGTAATGCTGAACAATCGCAACCGTAACCGGAAAAACATTTTCAGGCAAGGCTTGTTACAACAGGCAGAAGACGAACGCCGAAAGGCGCTTGAAGAACTGAAGGCCTCAATAAAAAACCAGAAATGATTTTAAATAACAGAAACGATATTGACAAAGCGTTTATGCTTTGTACCTTTGATTTATTGAAAGAATGCTGAGACGAATTATAAAAAATACCGACAAAAGATGCCTCTGGAAAATGGTTTACAATCTGGGTTTCAAAGGAACACTCAGTTTTAACAGATTTCAGCGACGGCTTAAAAAGGGGGAGTTTTTCCCTGCGTTTCATTTTATTTCGGTAACCGACGACTGCAACCTGAATTGCCAGGGGTGCTGGGTTACCGGGAAAAAGGAGAAGCACCGGCTTGAGCCGGAACAGTTGAACCGGATAATTGAAGAAACCAAGGCCAAAGGTTCTTATTTCTTTGGTATTTTGGGAGGAGAGCCGCTGATGTACAAACCGCTTTTCGATGTTTTCAGGAAACATTCCGATTGTTATTTTCAGCTTTTCACCAATGGCACAATGCTCACTCCCGATGTGTCCGAACAGTTGCGCCAAACTGCCAACGTAACTCCGCTCATCAGTTTCGAGGGAGATGAGCAGGTGGCCGATGAGCGACGCGGAGGAAAGGAAGTATTCCGCCGGACATGGGAAGCCATTGACAACGCAACCGCTGCAGGACTTTTTACCGGAGTGGCCATGAGTGTATGCAAATCGAACCTGGAGCTGGCACTGTCACCTGATTTTATAAACAAACTGATTGAAAAAAATGTGGCCTATTTGTGGTATTACATTTATCGCCCCGTGGGAGAAAACCCTATGCCCGAGTTGGCACTTAACAAAGATGAAATACAGCATTTGCGGGAATTTATGGTACAGGCCCGGGCAAAATTCGATATCGCCATTATTGATGCCTACTGGGACCATAACGGCAATGGCCTGTGCCCTGCTGCATCGGGGCTTAGCCACCACATCAATGCTGCCGGGTATATAGAACCCTGCCCGGTAATTCAGTTTGCAGCCGATAAAACAGGCGAAAAACCGCTGGAAGAATTGTACCGCTCTTCTGCCTTTCTGAATGAAATAAAAAATGAGATTCCGAAGAAAACTACCGGTTGCGTTATTATGGAAGACCCGGCCTGGATTGTTGAAGTAGCTGAAAAGCATGGAGCCATCGACACATCGGGCAGAGGAAATGAAGCAGAACGTTTACGTAAAATGCCCCCGGTACCCAGTCATGGTTCGGGAACACCTGTTCGCGAAAGCCGCTGGATTTACCGGTTTGCCAAAAAGAAAGCTTTTTTTGGATTAGGCGCTTATGGATAAGAATATGATGGAAGTGAACCGCATACTGAAAGTACCCCCACAAACCGAAATCCGTAATGAGTTACGGACCAGGGTTCGCTCGTTTATTGCCGGAAATCCCGTGCTTCCACCTTCCAATTTGGAAACATTGGAGAACCTCGCCAAGGAAATTTTGGGTAGTTCGGGTTTAAACGGAGAGTTTTTGGATTTTACCATTGTACTTCTGGGAAATGAAATTTGGCGTGATACAGTGATGGCTACGCCATTTCACCGGCGACTGCTGCTTTTACCACAATGCCTGCGCAACGATACCAAATGCCAGGGAGTGTTCGACGAGCTGGGCCTGATTTGCGCCGGCTGCCGTAACTGCCGTATCGATTCTATTCTGGATAAGGCAGAAAAACTGGGCTACACTACTCTCGTTGCTGAAGGTACAACAGCTGCCATCGGTTTGGTGGAAGAGGGGGCCATCGATGCGGTAATCGGTGTAAGTTGTATGCCTGTGCTGCAAAAATCGTTCGGACCGGTTGCCCGGGCAGCGATGCCGGGAATAGCCGTCCCTCTGCTGGGCGATGGATGTGTTAACACCGTCGCAGATTATAACTGGCTGTTCGAAGAGATGGAAACCTGCACCGGCGACTATTGTAACAAACCACTGTCAGTTTCCCTGCTAAAAAATCAGGTGACCGATTATTTTCAGTCTCCGGTGTTAAATTCCTTTTTCCAGGCCGAAAACGAAACGGAAAAACTGGCCCTGAAAATGATGGGAATGGGCGGACAGCGGATACGTCCTTTACTTGCAGTTATGGCTTACCAGGCTTATGCCGAAAATCCTGTGGATGAACTGCAAAAGCAACTGGCCGTTATCATCGAATGTTTTCACAAAGCTTCGCTCGTACACGACGATATTGAAGACGATGAGGAAACCCGTTACGGCGAGCCGGTTTTACACCGTACCAGTGGTATTCCCACTGCCATAAATGTAGGCGATTACCTCATCGGAAAAGGGTACAGGCTTCTGTCGCAGACAAATATTGAGTCTGGTATTTTAGCTGAATGTTTGTCGGTAGTAGCTGCCTCACACACGAATTTGGCAGAAGGTCAGGGGGCCGATATTCTGCTGAATTCCACTATGGCTGAAAAATCAGTGGACGATGTGCTGCATATTTTCAGGCTGAAAACCGGAGAAGCCGTAAAGGTGGCGTTGCTGATTGGCGCTATTGCCGGTAAAGCTTCCCGTGCAGAACAAATGCTGCTGGCACAATTTTCGGAGTACTTCGGAATTGCTTACCAGATTCGTGACGATTTGAATGAATACCGGGATGAATCACACACGGGCCATCTGTTCGATTTCCCGTTTTTGCTGGCTTTGTTGAAAGAAGAATTTCAGGATGGTGGTTATGCATTCCGCCAGATGTTGACCGATAATAGTCTGTCGGTTTTCAGGGAAAACATGAAAAACTTTAATGCCGAAGAAAAAGCGGAACAATATCTTCTAAAATATGTGAAGCAATGCTACACCGACCTTGATAACCTGAAAAATCAAAAGCTTCGGCTGGGATTGTACAATGTTATGGGTAAAATTTTCAAAGAACAGGTGCGTGAATAAAAAGAACCCGGATATTCCTGTTTATCATAGCTTTATCGGGTTTGTAAAAAGAGGGTCGGATATGCTCGGTAAAAAAAACCAGAGAGAACTGACCGCCTTTGTAAAAGCAAATCAGCACTCCGGAGGAGGTTTTACTGACCGTGCCGGAAATCCCGATTTATATTATTCCCTGTTTGGCGTTCTGCTCGCCTCTGCTATGGATATGACCGGGACTTTGGAAACCCACAAACAGTTTATCAAACAGAAATTAATACAGAATAAGAATCCCGTAGATGATTTTGTTGTCATGCTTATTCAGGATTTGCTTTTTGGAAACGAATACAATCGACCTTCCTTTTATAAGATACTGAAACTGGCTTTCGGTAAAAACAGGGGAACCAGCTTTTTTTACAGGCTATTTTTGTTTTTGCTTGTAACTGATGCGTTTTACAGTAGAAAGGTTACCGGAATATTTGCGCAGTTGGGTTTAATTTTTTATACTCTGCCAGCTGAATCGCCCTGCAGTGTTTTTGCTGCATATACGGTTGCGCGTGAAAAGGCAAATATGAAAACACAAAAAGAAAAACAAAAGCTGTTTTCTTTTTATGAGGAAGCAAAGGGTTTTAAAGCTTTTTCTGAAGCAAGTGAGGCCGATATGCTTTCAACTGCGGTAGCACTTTTTGCACTGAAAACAACAGACGCCGATTTACGGATGGTGGCGCCCGGCTGTCTGAATTTTATTCAGCAAAATTACGATAACGGCGCCTTTCTGTCTGGCACGGGCGATAAAGGGCGCGATTTGGAATATACGTTTTACGCATTAATGGCATTGGGAACTTTGGTATGATACAGAAAATCGATTTGGAAAAACGTTTAAACGAGCTGGGGCAGCGGCTGGTATCCGGGCTCAGGACCGAGGGATACTGGGAAGGAAGGCTTTCTTCGAGTGCGTTGGGTGTGGCTGTAGCTGTGGCAGCACTTCATTTCGACGATCCGCTTGCTAACCGGCAGGAAATTAGTCGTGGGCTCAATTGGCTGAAAGCAAACATCAATACCGACGGGAGTTATGGCGATACGCCCGAAAGTCCGGGAAATGTAAGCACCAGCCTGCTGGTTTATGCAGCATTGAATCTTTATGCAAAAAGCGATAAGACCATTCGCAATACCCAACAGCAAATTGAAGGGTATCTTCATTCCTGCGGAATTGATGTAAAATCGGCGCAGGTGGCGGAATTTATTTTGGCGCATTACCAGAAGGACTATACTTTTTCGGTGCCCATTCTGGCCATGTGCGGGCTTTGTGGTGTTCCCGGCGAAGGAGCTTTCAGGCATATTCCCCAGCTTCCTTTCGAGTTGTCGTTAATGCCCCGTCCTTTTTACAGGCTTCTGAATTTAAGCGTGGTCAGCTATGCCATTCCGGCGCTGGTGGCAGTAGGAATAGTTATTTTCAAGAAGAAAAACTCCAATTTAGTCTGGCGGACAGTTCGCCGGTTTTCCATTCCCAAAGCCCTTGGGATTTTACACCGCATGTTACCGGAAAGCGGGGGATACCTTGAAGCCATTCCATTAACGGCTTTTGTGGCTCTGAGCCTTATAAATGCAGGATATTCCAACACAGAAGTAGTAACCAAAGGCATCCGGTTTTTAAAGCAAACACAGCGAGAAGATGGCGGCTGGCCTATCGATGTGGATTTGTCCACGTGGGTTACAACGCTATCAGTCATGGCTTTTAGGTCAAGCCTCGATGGGTTTTTGCATACCGATTTGCAGGACAAAATTGCTGATCATCTGCGACTGATACAAAACGATAAAGTGCATCCGTTTAACGGAACCAGGCCCGGAGGATGGGGTTGGACAAATTATCCCGGGTCGGTGCCCGATGGCGACGACACACCGGGAGCCATTTTGGCCTTGCTGAAACTGGAACCTGCCGGCAAAGTGAAAAATGAAATCCTGAATGGTTGCAGATGGTTGTTCCGGCTGCAAAACAACGATGGCGGCTTTCCTACTTTTTCCAGAGGATGGGGCAAACTACCCTTCGACCAAAGTTGTGCCGATTTAACCGGACACAGCCTTCTGGCAATTTCAACGGTACTGGAGGTTTATCAGGATGAACTTTCCGGCAGGCAAAAAAAAAGGTTGCAAAAGGTGTTTGAAAAAGCACTACATTACCTTGAAAAACACCAGCGCAGTGATGGCAGCTGGCTGCCCTTGTGGTTTGGAAACCAGATGACAACTGACCATACCAACCCGATTTACGGAACAGCAAGAGTGCTTACCTACCTCAAAGATGCCATGACACATACCTGGCTACCTGAAACACTGGCCAAAAGGTTGAAGCCAATGAAAGATAACGGAACAACATATCTGGTTTCAGTTCAAAATCCGGATGGAAGCTGGGGCGGCAATAAAAACATCACAGGAAGTATCGAAGAAACTGCACTTGCCGTCTCTGCACTTGCTTCGGCTGAAAATCTGGAGGTTTGCAAAAAAGGTTTGGACTGGCTCGATGATTATTACCGGGAAAACGACATGAAAGCTGCACCCATTGGACTTTACTTTGCCTCGTTGTGGTACGATGAAGAATTATATCCCACAACAGCCTATCTGGAAGCCATTTCAAGAGTGCTGGAGTTGATGTGAAATTTAAACCCCGGAATTTCAGATTACCTCATTATCCGTTTGTCAAGTTCCAGCCGATAAACTTTCCAGGTCAGCATTTTAAAATTTTCTGAAAGCGGATTAAGTACAAAATTGAGTGAGGTTTTATCCACAACAGAAGGAATGGCAAAACATAAAATGCCCGATTGAATCAGGCTTGTTCCAAACTCCTGGGTTGTTTTTTTGAATGGAATGGCATCCCAGTTTTCCGGGAGTTCTTTCATTTCCGGTTTTAAAATTAATCGGTCGGGGCAGTCAAATTCCATTATGCTGTAAAGGACATAACGCTCGGAAGCAAAAAGTTCCGGGTCAACGGTTAATCTTTCCAGTAGTGCCGAAGCAATGGTGCCGCACCCGTACAAAACAGCATAACCCGGAAGATTCCAGCGCCCGCCGTAAATTTTGGCTCCCTCGCCGCTGGTGTCGCAAAATTCTGTTCGTGCAATCCGGTAAACAATCATATAGCAATGCCGTGCTGCAACCGCATAATTTCAGCTTTCAACAAACCAAGGCCTTCAGAAACATCGATAAGTTCAATGGGTTTTCGGTTTCCAATGCTGAAAAGGGGCCTGGCCATCCAGCGCCTGAACCCTTCCTTTCCAAAATAAGAGATTCCCAATGCATACAATTCGGCAAGCTCATACATTTTTTCAGACTGAATAACCCCGAAAACATTTTTTCGCTGAATTGTTTTTGCAGAAACACCCAGCGCTTCTGCCAGTGTATTGTTGTCGAGACCGGTAATTTCCTTTAACCGGTCAAATGATTTCCGGCTAAGCCCTTCCCTGAAAGTGTCAACCCGGTTGAGCGGCTCTGAAACATCTTCAGAATCAATATTCAGAATAAATTGAACAGAGATGGATTCAGAAGAGTTGGAATAGGCAAGTGCCAATGCTGCTTCTGCAACCTTGCCCGATTTTTTTTCTGAAGATTTATACTTTTTGTTCATCTGGTTGGTAATTTGTCCACTAAAATACGGTAATTTGTCCAGGAATCAAAAATTTTCTCCCTTTTTTTTTAATATTTTTACCTGAATAAAAAATAAATGGTATAAATTAAACGTAATCAGGTGTTTATCATGGTTATTTCTTCTCTTTCGGTTGTCAGGTACTTCCGTGCTAAATTAGCAGTAAGACACGAGTGGATGGGGACAATATCAACCAGATCGCCAATTTTAAAGTGGCTGAAATTTTTTTGCGAAACTTTAATAATACCATGTTCCTGAGAGAGCCGTGAAACATAGTTACGTTCGCTTAGCAATTTTTTCTCCCCGTTTTTTGAAATAATAATGCGTCCGAAAAAGCGCTTTCCGTCAATATTTATGAGCGATTCCTGCGATAAATGAATGGCACCGCCGTAAATCACCACCTCATTTCTCGATGCGTGTTTTGCAACCACCGGGCAAACCATGCGTATGGCAATATCATCAAAACTGCATACGCCAAGGTTTTTTTGCATTAAATCGTAAAAAACAAAGTTCCCCGGTCGCAATTCGTCCACTCCCGTAAAGTTGGAGCACAGCGTGCTCGAAGGTGTATCACCAATGGAAACCTCAATGTTTGGGAAAGTAGCCGAAAAGCGTTGTTTCAGCGATTTCAGTTTGAGAAGCGCATCGAAATGCCGGCTGAAAATTTCGTTGGTTGAGTTTGCCGAATAGGTTTGGCCGTTATGCGCAAGAAATCCTTTGAGTGAAAGCTTTTTGTTTTTTAAGAGTATTTCGATGATTGAGTTGATGGTGCCGGTTTTGGAGGGTTCAATACCGGTACGGTTGGCGCCGGTATCAATTTTCAGGTAAACCCCCAGCGGGGTATTAATTTTTTCAGAAAGTATTTTGGCTGCCTCTTTGTTTTCCACAAGAACGTTAAGTTTAATATTTGCTGCAAGCCGGTTAATGCTGGTTATTTCCAGAATATTTACCGGAAACGCAATGGTGATGTCGTCCCAACCGTAGCGGGCAAAATATTCGGCCATCAGAACCGATGAAACAGTGATGGATTCTACCCCAAAAATGCGGAACCAGTCCCCAATTTCTTTCGACTGGTGTGTTTTAAAATGAGGTCTGAACCGTACGTTATAATCTTTTGCTTTTTGAGCCATTCGCTCAATGTTCCGAAGGCATATTTCTTTATCGATGACCAGTGTTGGTCGAATGATTTCAGCCATTGTTAATGATCTTTTTTTATTCCAGACTTTTTACCAGTGCATTGCGGGTTTCCAGAAGTTTTTCAGAAATGCCAACTTTGTATATGTGTGGGCTGATAAACCGCTTGTGCTCATCGGGGAGCAGCGATGCCCTCGTTAAGAGATATTTATGGATATCTTCAAGGCTATAGGTTTCTGAAATAATTTCTCCGTTTTTGATTACGGTATGTAAAAGCGGCTCTTTTTTCAATTCGCTGATAATTGTTTTTCGTTCCGGATGAAAGGCATCACAGATTGTCTCTGCCTTTTCCGGATTTTCATTAGCCAGAAGAATGGCATCGCGATAAAACATTCCATGATTGTCGTAGCATCTGTAAACCTGTTTTTTGCAAGGCAAGGTAACCTTCTCTATGTTTTCGGAAAATTTCATTTTGGGCTGTTCGTTAATACCCGATAGTTTGTAAACGCCGTCGAGAGCAGCATCGTTTTTCCCGGTAATTAGTTCGGTGCCAACACCAAATGCATCGATTGCCGCGTTTTGGTCTTTCAGCAAACTTTTTATAACATGTTCGTTGAGCTGGTTGGAAGCAACAATTTTTACATGCTGAAGGCCTGCATCATCGAGCATCTTCCGGGCCTTTTTACTCAGGTAGGCCAGGTCGCCACTGTCGAGTCTGATGGCCAGCAGCCGTTTGCCTTTTTGCTCCAGCTCGTGAGCCACAGTTATGGCATTGGGTAGGCCCGACCTGAGGGTGTCGTAAGTATCGACCAGCAAAATGGAATTGTCGGGATGGGCCTGTGCATAAGCTCTGAATGCTTCAAGCTCGCTGTCGAAACTCTGAATCCAGGAGTGGGCCTGAGTGCCTGAAACCGGAATGCCGAAAATTTTTCCGGCCATTACATTCGACGTGGAAGAGGCGCCCCCGATAAATGCTGCCCTGCTTGCGTGCAACGAACCAAGTCCCTGCGCCCTGCGGAGTCCGAAATCGGAAAATATTTTTCCATTGGCTACCAATTTAATCCGGAAAGCTTTGGTGGCAATCAGCGATTCAAAATTGAGGATGTTCAGTAAAACGCTTTCAATGAGCTGACATTCAATCACATTGCCTTCAACCTGCAAAACCGGCTCGTTGGGGAACATGATTTCGCCCTCCCGGGCGCTGAGAATATCGCCCGATAACCTGAACCCAGCCAGGTATTCAAGGAATTCTTTTCTGAATCCCTGTTTTTCAAGGTATTGAATGTCGGATTTATTAAAAGTAAACTCCGAAATCATTTTGAGTAAATCCTGCAATCCGGCAAAAACGGTAAATCCGCCTTTAAAAGGATTGGTTCTGAAAAAGTAGTTAAATGTGGCAGTATCTTCTTTTTTCCCGCAATAAAAATACCCCTGAGCCATTGTTAACTCGTAAAAATCGGTATAAAGCCCCCAGTGATTCGATGATAATGGCATATTGACAATTAAAAAAATTCACATACCTTAAAGATAACCAAGTTATCATGCAAAAAAAGATGTTGCGGGCATTTTTTTCAGGAATTTATTTCCTGTTTATTCCAAAAATATCGTTTGTTCCCGGTTCGGGCCTACCGAAGCAATGGTTACCGGAATGCCCATTTCGTCCTCAATGAAGCTGATGTAGTTGTTCAGCTCTTCCGGGAATTCGTCCTGATTTTTTATTTTGGTCAGGTTAGTTTCCCAGCCGGGCAGTTCTACATACACCGGTTTTACATTGTCATTTAGCTCGAAAGGGAAATGCTCCACCACTTCGCCATTGATTTCGTAGCCCACACAAATATTTATGGTTTCGAAGGTGTCGAGTACGTCGGTTTTCATCATAATCAGTTCGGTAACCCCATTCAGCATTACCGAATATTTCAGGGCTACCAAATCGAGCCATCCGCAACGACGCGGCCTGCCTGTAGTTGATCCGTATTCGTTTCCGGCATCGCGCAGTTTTTTGCCGGTTTCATCAAGCAGTTCGGTAGGGAAGGGGCCCATGCCAACCCGGGTGCAATACGCTTTGAAAATGCCTAAAACTTTCCCGATTTTTTGCGGTGCCAGACCCAGTCCGGTGCAGGCGCCGGCACATATTGTGTTCGAACTTGTAACGAACGGATATGAACCAAAATCAATATCGAGCAGCGTGCCTTGAGCGCCTTCGGCCAGAACGGATTTTCCTTTCTTAAGCAAATCGTTAATGAAGTGTTCGGTGTCAACCACCTGAAATGATTTTAAAACTTCCACACCTTCAAGCCAATCCTTCTCGCATTCAGTCAATAATTGTTCATAATCGAAATGGAAAAAATCAGTCAGCATGGTTTTGTGATTGTCAACACGTTCCTGGTATTTGCTTTCAAAATTGTGCAGTAAATCACCTACCCGCAGGCCTTCACGTCCAATTTTATCTTTATAGGTCGGCCCTATACCTTTCAATGTGGAACCGATTTTTGTATCCCCTTTTTTCTGTTCCGAGGCGGCATCCAAAATACGGTGAGTAGGCAAAATAAGATGGGCTTTTTTTGAGATGTAAAGGTTTTTTGAAAGGTCCACCCCTAATTTTTTTATAGAATCGATTTCTTTTTTAAAAACAATGGGATCGATAACTACACCATTTCCAATAATGTTGATTTTGTTTTCTCTGAAGATACCCGAAGGGATAGTGTGCAGTACCTGTTTAATGTTATTGAATTCCAGTGTGTGACCTGCATTTGGCCCCCCCTGGAAACGGGCAATTACATCATATTTAGGTGTTAACACATCCACAATTTTTCCCTTGCCCTCGTCGCCCCATTGCAGGCCTAACAAAACATCAGCTTTCATCCGTTTTTTGATTTTTATTTTACAAATGAAACCGTGAAAAAAGTTTTTAAAGAAAATATTTTCACGGTATTTCAATTAAGCCTTTAAAAGTACAAATATTTTTTGTTGCCCTGACAAAAATACGGATAACAGGTATTTATTTTATGAAATAGTAATGTGAATGCAGTTAGTCGTTTTTTATGGACTGCCCGTAAATGTACAGGGTATGGTGCGAAAGCCTGAAGTTGTTTTTCAGGCAGGCGTCTTCAATGATTTCCCTAATTCGCGGATCGTGAAATTCCATAACCTTGCCCGATGAAGTGTCAATCAGGTGGTCGTGCTGCATGGTGGCGAAAGCTTTTTCAAACTGTGCAATGTTTTTGCCAAACTGATGCTTTACCACCAGTTTGCATTCCAGCAGTAAATCGATGGTATTGTAGAGTGTGGCGCGGCTAACCCGGTATTTTTTGTTTTTCATCGATATGTACAGCGATTCAATATCGAAGTGCCCGTCCCGTGAGTATATTTCATCGAGAATGGCAAATCGTTCCGGAGTTTTTCGGTGCCCGTTTTTCTCCAGATATTCGGTGAACATATTTCTTACAGTCTCCCTGGTTTTTTGGCTATTCATATTTAAACCAATTTAAAACAAGGCTCAAAAATAGAAATATTTTTTTATTATTAAGACTAATTAAAAATTAATCGTTCAGGTTTTCGTCGCGTGAAACACGTTCTATTCCTTTGATTTTCTCCAGGCTGGATATAAGGTGATGAAGGTCGTCGGCATTGTGGATGTAAAGAAACAGATCTCCTTCGAAAATACCTTCGTGGGTGTCGAATTTTACAGATCGCATATTGATGCTGTGCTGTTTCGAAATGACATTGGTTACTTCATTCACAATGCCAAGCCGGTCGAATCCCTCGAGCTTCAGCCGGGTGAGGTACGATTGCTTTTTAAATTTGGTCCATTCAGCAGCAATAATCCTGTTTCCGTGGCTCGACAGAAATTTTTCAACCTCCTTGCAGCCGGTTTTATGAATATTAACATGGTCGTCGGTAGTGAGGTACCCGATGACTTTATCGCCGGGAATGGGGTTGCAGCATTTGGCCAGCGAAAAGGTAACATTGTCCTGCGCTTCTTTCAGAAGGAAGGGTTTTTGCTTGTCAATTTTTTGGTGCTTTTTTGCCGGAGCCGGTGTTGGTTCTTCTGTTTCCGGTTCCTCCTTTTTTTTCCGGCTAAAAGTAATGTTCCAGTATTTTACCAGTTTGTTGGGCGATTTTTTGCCCAAAATTTCATCCAGGTTATCCAGTTCCAAAAAACCCATTCCTACTTCAGAGTACAACTGATCTTTGTTATTCAGATTGAAGTGGGCAATTATTTTTTTCAGGTTGTTGGCAGTAATTGGCGCCTTCAATTCCCTGAGGGCGTCATCAACCATCTTTTTCCCTTTGTCCACATGTTTTTTCTTCTCCAGTTTAAAGGCATCTTTAATTTTCGACCTTGCCTTTGCTGTTGTGGCAAATTTCAGCCATTCCAGCTTTGGTGTCTGCTTTTCGGAGGTAAGCACTTCAACCTGGTCTCCATTCTCAAGAACATGGCTCAGGGGTACCAGTTTAAAGTTGATTTTGGCCCCAATACATTTGTTTCCAAGGTCGGTGTGAATTTCATAAGCCAAATCGATAACTGTTGATCCCTGTGGCAATGAAACCATGTCGCCTTTTGGGGTAAATAGGTTGATTTCAGCGGCGTAAAGGTTCAGTTTAAAGTCGTCGAGAAATTCAAACGCATCGGAGTCGGGTGCCCTCAGTTGTTCACGGATGCGCTCAATCCATGTGTCCAGTTCACTCTCAAAGGTGCTTATGTCCTTATACCTGTAATGGGCAGCAAAACCGTGTTCGGCTATTTCGTCCATGCGTTCGGTGCGTATTTGCACCTCTACCCATTTTCCCTGCGGCCCCATTACGGTTACGTGCAGCGACTCGTAGCCGTTGACTTTTGGCATGGTAATCCAGTCGCGGATGCGGTCGGGCCTGGGTTTGTAAATGTCGGTAACCAGCGAAAGCACGTCGAAACACTGCCTTTTTTCAGAAATACCCGGCTTCGCTTTAATTACAATGCGTACAGCAAGAATGTCGTAAATTTCATTAAAAGTAACCCCCTTTTTCTGCATTTTTTGCCAGATGGAAAAAGTGGATTTGAGCCTGTTTGTTACTGTGCTTTCAATGGTTTCTTCATCCAGTTTTTCTTTTATGGGGCGTATAAACTCATTCACCAGGTAGTTTCGTTTTTCTTCCTGGTTGTGAAGCATGTACAGTATTTTGTTGTAGTCCTCGGGGTGTTTGTATTTAAAGCTGAGCTCTTCAAGTTCGCTTTTTATGGCATAAAGTCCCAGCCGGTGTGCAAGCGGAACATACAGGTATAATGTTTCTCCGGCAATTTTAATTTTCTTGTGCGCCGGCATTGAGTCCAGGGTTTGCATGTTGTGCATGCGGTCGGCAATTTTAATCAGGATAACCCGCACATCGTCCGACATTGTCATCAGCATTTTTTTTAACGTTAATGCCTGCCGCGAGTCGAAATCACCTGAAAGTTTGGTCAGCCCGTCAACAATGCGGGCCACCTTTTCTCCAAACATATTTTCGATGTCGTTTATGGAATATTCGGTATCTTCCACAACATCGTGCAAAATGGCAGCGCAGATGGATGTTGCGCCCAGCCCCAGGTCTTTGGCTACAATGCGCGCCACCGCAATGGGGTGAATGATGTAGGGTTCACCCGATTTTCGCTTAATGCCGTCGTGTGCAGCATTGGCAAACCTGAACGCCTTTTCAATGCGTGCTAACCGTTCCTCATCAAATTTTTTCTGAATAACCTTCAGGAAATCCTGATAGCGGTCTTCTATTTGTCGTATTTCGGCTTTGTTAAAATGCTGCAAATGTCTGTTTATTAAATTGTTGTAATTAATAATTTTTTACCGGATGATGGCTCTCAAAGTATTTATTTTTTGTTGAAATTCATTCAATAACCGAAAAAAAAGACAGTTTTTAATACTGTTTTAATACTTTTTTTTATGTCCGGTTATTTCCGGCTACAATTTTTCTGCCAATGCATAAATGGTTTCTGTCATTTTCTCCCATTTAAACCGTTCTTTCTCTTTAATCACATTTTGCGTAAAGTTTTCCATTCGGTTATTTTCAAAGAAATCTACCAGGGCATTTTTTATATCCTCTGCCTCGGGCTTAACCACGTATCCGGCTTTCCCGTGCGGAATAATCTCGGCAAGACCTCCCACGTCGGTTACCAGCATGGGTTTGTTGAAGTGGTAGCCAATTTGGGTTACACCACTTTGGGTTGCCGATTTGTAAGGCTGAGCCACCAGGTCGGCTGCATTGAAATAATTCTCTACTTCAGAATTGGGAATGTAATCCGTTTTCAATACAACCCGATCTGCCAACCCCAGCGTTTTAATCATTTCAAGGTATTCTGCCTCACTGGCGTAAAACTCTCCGGCTACTATCAGTTTTATATTGTTTTTGCTGAACCATGAATCAGATATTGCGTTGAGCAACAAATCCAGGCCTTTATAGTCGCGTATAAATCCGAAAAACAAAATATACCTGAACCGGGCGTCTAATTTTAGTTTTTGAAGTGCTGTTTCGCGGGGTTCAATGTTTCCGTAGTGGTCATAAACCGGATGCGGAGAAAACTTTCGCGGCTTGTTTTGGTCGAAAAGTGAAAGATCGGTCAATACATTTTTCGACATGGCTATAAACCCGTCCACATGTTTTACGAAATAGTTGCTCAAAAATCTGTCACCGGGCCTTTTTTCGTGGGGAATGATGTTATCGACGATGGAAATGATTTTGGTATGCCTGTTTTTTTTTACGCGTTTGCAAATCGTTCCCAGGCTCATGCCCATAAACGGAAGCCAGAACCTGACCAGCAACAAATCGGGTTTCAGTTTTCTGATTTTTTCTCCTGTGCTGAACCAGGTAAATGGGTTTACTGAATTGACTTCTCTTGTTATGGCGAAATTGAATGAAGCTTCATCGGAGGTGAACTGCGTTTTGCCGGGAAACAGTATTTTGGGATATTGCAGCGTAAACGAAACTACCTGTACCTCGTGGCCTTCGTCAACCAGTTGTTTTGCAAGTCGTTCGTTCAGTGCAGCAATGCCTCCTCTGAACGGGTGTGCCGGACCGAGAATGATTATCTTCATAGAAATTTGCTTATTAATTCCTTTGCCACAAATTTATCAATCGGGAATGACAATTCGTCTGTTTTCAGGTTTTTTAATTGAACCCACCTGAAACTTTGGTTGCCGTTTTTCATTTCTTCAAAATCGAAGGGTTTGTCTGTGATGCTGAATTTCAGTGGTTCGGCCAGGTCGGCCAGGTAATAAATACTAATGAGTTGGTGGTTTTCAAAGAACAGTGCTTTCTGGAAAAAGCCGGTGGTATAAAAGTGCCGGATATTTTTAATTTCCTGCCCGTTGCACTCTTCCCTGAATTCCCGTTTCAGACAGTCAACGGGGCCTTCCCCAAAATGCAAACCTCCTCCGGGAAATTTTGTCATTTTCATTCCCAGTTGAAATTCATCGGTGATTAATACTTCCTGCCTGGCGTTAATCACGATGCCGTAAACCCTGATAACAAACTGGCCTGTGGTTTTCATGTCAGCTGAATTTTTGGTTAAGGTATTCAATAATTTTCGATGTTTCTTCCGGCTGAAACCACGTAACAGCAGTATCGTTTCTGAACCAGGTGAGCTGTTTGCGTGCATACCGGCGTGTGTTGCGCTTGATAAGTTCAATGGCTCTTTCCCTGGAGATTTCGCCTTTGAGCCAGTCAAATAATTCGCGATAGCCTACCGTATTGAGCGCGTTCAGGTGCCTTTGGTGGAACACGCTTCTGGCTTCCTGTTCCAACCCTGCCTTCATCATCTGGTCAACGCGTTTGTTTATTCTTTGGTGCAGCAACTCCCTGTCGCAGTCAAGCCCGGTTTTAATGATGTTGAACGGACGATTTTTTTTTGGCGACGAACGGAACGATGAGTAAGGTTTTCCTGTCATCAGGCAAATTTCCAACGCATGAACTATTCGGGCCGGATTTTTTAAATCCACTTCAGAGTAATAATCCCGGTCGAGCTGTTTGAGCTGCATACGCAGGCTTTCAATGCCTTCTGTTTTTAACCGGTTTTTCAGGTTTTGCCGCAGCTCGGGGTCCACATCGGGCATGGTGTCAATTCCCTTGCAAACAGCATCGATGTAGAGCATCGACCCACCGGCCATAACTATTGTGTCATTCTTTTTAAAAAGTTTCCCAAGCAGTTCCATTGCCTCGGTTTCATAGATGCTCGCATTGTAGGTCTGTTGTATGGAGTGGGAATGAATGAAGTGGTGTTTTACGGCAGCCAGCTCGGTGGGTGAGGGAACAGCGGTGCCAATGGTCAGTTCCCGGTATATCTGCCGCGAATCGGCAGAGACAATTTCTGTGTTGAAATGCCGGGCTACCCCGATGGCCGTGCTGGTTTTACCAATGGCAGTAGGACCGGTAATTATAATCAGGTTTTTTGACATTTCTTGTTGCATTTATGCAAATAAACAGCAAAAAAAAGACTGCTCAAAATGAATTGAGCAGTCTGCTAATTTTGGTTTACAGGAAGATTTTTTAAAAGTCTTCCATCTCTCCGTAAAGTTCTGTGTAATCGTCTAAAATACCAAAATCCATTAAAACCTCTTCTTCATGAAGTTTGGTAGCCTCCTGTATATCGGGCTCATCACCCAAAACCTGTACAGGTGCGTCACCTTGCTTCATGGTGACAATCGGTTCTCTAAGACTTCTTTCCATAACAATTCCAGTTAGTTCTATATACAATGATCTGTCGTTAATAAAATCAAAAGTGTAAATAAGTTGCTGTGCTTTCGATTGGATTAAGTCAGATAGTTTTGTTTTTTGCATGATGAAATAAACACCTCCGTTCAGCCCCAAATCAAGCATCGAAATCTCCTTTTGTTTCCTTCCTCCATTGTCGTAAATGAAAAAAGAAGCCAGTTGGTGCGACTCAAACCCCAGACTTTCTTGTATGACCGAATGCAATGAATGAAATGTATGTTCTCCATTAGCTTCCACTTCGAGGTGAAAGTCTCTGGATTCCGGTGATGTGATTTTAATTTGATAAATCATAACCTTAAACAAATAACGAATTCAAATTTAAACACCTTTTTAATCAAAAAGCAAAATGGAAACCCAATGTTAATTAGATATTATCTATGAAAGGTTTCTGTTTCCGGGGGCCATTTTTTCATAAACAGAAGGTTCAAAAATCTGATATATAACAGTTTTTCCTTTTTATGTATTTGTATAAACTACTCTTTTTTCTATGCTTTTTTCTGTTTTTAAAAAATGTTAAAAAACATTAAGTGTAAGAAATTATTGAACAATAAAGTCTTTTGTTCGTCAAATCCGGGAATATTTTGCACAGCATAGTCTTTTCACGGGTAGATAATTGTTTGGTTTTTGTTCACGTAAGCTATTGCTACATAGTATTTTAACATGATGTTTCGAGTTCTTTGTACTGGAAGGTGTTAGTACTCAGTCTGTTTGGCTTTTGTGTTTGGATAAGTTTCGGCAGGTGTAACTTTCTGAGTCATTTCTTCACTAATTTAGCTGAGAGTTTTAGTTTTTACAAAAAAGTGAGGTGAAATGCGTAAGGCGACTTTATTCACTGAGAATTTTAGAATTGCTTTTCAATCCATACGTTCGAATCTGCTTCGAACCGTATTGACTGTATTAATCATTTCGGTGGGTATCACTGCCTTAATCGGAATTCTTACCGCCATCGATTCCATAAAGAATTCAATTACCAGCGAATTCACTTTCATGGGTGCAAACACGTTTACCCTCACCAGCCGTGGAATGCAGGTTCAGGTTGGAAATCAGCGTTACCGTTCCAGGAATTACTCTTACATATCTTATTATCAGGCCAAAGCGTTTAAAGAGCAGTTTCAGTTTCCGGCTGTTACTGCCATTTCGGTGAATGCCTCCGGAAATGCAACAGTGAAATATGGTTCGGAGAAAACCAACCCGAACATCAACGTGCGGGGAATCGATCAGGATTACCTCCAAACGGCAGGTTTCGAAATTGATAAAGGACGCAGCTTTAACGATGCCGAAATTGAATACGGCAGGCCCGTGGTGCTGCTGGGGAGCGATCTTGTCCGGCTTCTTTTTAAAGGAGGTGAAGATCCGCTTCAAAAGGTGGTTAGCATTGGCAGCGGAAAATACAAGGTAATCGGCATACTGAAAAGCAAGGGAAGCGGCATGGGCATTAGCAACGATTTGGTTTGTTTTATTCCCTATACCAATACCCGAAACTATTTTTCACGGCCCCGGATGAATTTTTCTGTTCAGGTGATGGTTGACCGGCCCGAAATGCTGGATGTGGCTACCGGTCAGGCTGAAGCAGTTTTTCGCAATGTGAGAAGCCTTGGTCCCTTTGATGAAACGGATTTTAACATTGAAAAAAGTGATAATCTGGTAAACATCTTGCTCGATAATATCCGGAATATCACCCTGGTGGCAACCATCATCGGACTGATAACCCTTTTTGGTGCTGCGGTTGGATTAATGAACATTATGCTGGTTTCGGTTACCGAACGCACCCGCGAAATTGGTGTTCGCAAGGCCATTGGCGCCAAAGGTTCAACCGTCAGGCAGCAGTTTTTAATTGAAGCCATTTTTATTGGGCAGATTGGCGGAATCCTCGGAATTATTCTCGGAATTTTTGTTGGGAATCTGGTATCGGTAATTATCGGATCTCCTTTTATCATTCCATGGTTGTGGATAATTGTAGGTGTATTTCTTTGCTTTATTGTTGGAATTGCCTCGGGTTATTATCCTGCCCAAAAAGCCGCCAATCTCGATCCGATTGAATCCCTGAGGTATGAATAGTTACGAAAAAGCCGGCCCCTCCTGGAACCGGCTTCCATTTTAGCAATAATTCTTTTTTCTCTTTCTCCCTCTCCCTCGGAGAGGGCCGGGGAGAAGCTTCCTATTCCTTATAAGCCTCAATCAAAATTTCCAGAATTTTCTTCCCGGCGGCGGCAACGCTGGTTCCCGGGCCGAAAATGGCCACAGCGCCTGCATCGTAAAGGTACTGGTAATCCTGCGAAGGAATTACACCGCCCACGATAACCATAATGTCGTCGCGACCCAGTTTTTTCAGTTCTTCGATAACGGCTGGCACCAGGGTTTTATGTCCTGCTGCCAGTGAAGAAACCCCCAGCACATGCACGTCGTTTTCAACGGCTTGTTTGGCGGCCTCTTCCGGAGTCTGGAACAGTGGCCCCACATCCACATCGAAACCGAGGTCGGCATAACCCGTGGCTACTACTTTGGCGCCGCGGTCGTGTCCGTCCTGCCCCATTTTTGCTACCATAATGCGCGGCTGACGGCCTTGCAGTTCGGCAAATTGTTGTGCCAGTTCCTGCGCTTCCTTAAACTCCGATTTATCTTTTGCTTCCGATTTATACACGCCTTCAATTGTTCTGATTACTGCTTTATATCGTCCTGCCACTTTTTCGCAGGCATCTGAAATTTCACCCAAAGATGCACGTTTTTTCGCTGCATCAATCGCCAGTTCCAGTAAATTTCCTTTTCCGGTTTCGGCGGTTTTTGTAATAGCTGCCAGCGCTGACTGCACTTCTTCTTCGTTCCGTTCGGCACGCAGTTTTTTCAGTCGCTCAATCTGCGACAGGCGCACTGCCGTGTTGTCGATGTCGAGAATATCGATGGGGTCTTCCTTGTCGAGCCTGTATTTGTTGATTCCCACAATAGTTTGCGAACCTCCGTCTATTCTCCCCTGCGCGCGCGCCGCTGCTTCCTCGATACGCATTTTCGGCACGCCTGTTTCGATGGCTTTGGCCATTCCGCCCAGTTTTTCCACTTCCTGAATGAGTTCCCAGCCTTTTCGTGCCAGTTCGTTTGTAAGTGATTCCACGTAGTACGAACCGGCCCACGGGTCGAGCGAGCGGCAGATTTCCGTTTCCATTTGCAGGTGCAACTGGGTGTTGCGGGCAATTCGTGCCGAGAAGTCGGTGGGCAGGGCAATAGCTTCGTCCAGCGCGTTGGTGTGCAAACTTTGGGTGTGGCCAAGCACAGCCGCCATCGCTTCAATGGCGGTGCGTCCCACGTTGTTAAACGGGTCTTGTTCTGTCAGTGACCAGCCCGAAGTTTGTGAGTGCGTACGCAGTGCCATCGACTTCGGGTTTTTCGGACCGAATTCTTTTACGATTTTTGCCCAAAGCATCCGTGCAGCGCGCATTTTGGCAATTTCCATAAAATGGTTCATGCCAATGGCCCAGAAAAACGACAGCCGCGGCGCAAAAGCATCGATGTCGAGGCCGGCTTTGATTCCGGTGCGCAGGTAATCCAGTCCGTCGGCCAGCGTGTAAGCCATTTCAATGTCGGCTGTGGCGCCGGCTTCCTGCATGTGGTAACCCGAAATGGAAATGGAGTTGAATTTCGGCATGTGCCGCGAAGTAAACTCGAAAATGTCGGCAATGATTTTCATGGAGAACTCCGGCGGGTAAATGTAGGTGTTCCGCACCATAAATTCTTTCAGGATGTCATTCTGAATGGTTCCTGAAAGTTGTTCGAGTGTGGCACCTTGCTCCAGACCGGTAACAATGTAAAAAGCCATTACGGGCAGCACCGCGCCGTTCATGGTCATGGAAACCGACATTTTATCCAGCGGAATTTCGTCGAACAGGATTTTCATGTCGAGGATGGAGTCGATGGCTACACCGGCTTTTCCCACGTCTCCCACAACACGCGGGTGGTCGGAGTCGTAGCCGCGGTGCGTTGCCAGGTCGAACGCTACAGACAAACCTTTCTGGCCGGCAGCCAGGTTGCGGCGGTAAAATGCGTTCGATTCCTCAGCGGTTGAAAATCCGGCATACTGGCGGATGGTCCAAGGGCGCATGGCGAACATGGCCGAGTAGGGGCCCCGCAAAAATGGCGGCAAACCGGCAGCATAATCCAGGTGCTCCAAACCTTCCAAATCTTCTTTGGTGTAAACTGGTTTTACCGGAATCTGTTCCGGAGTGAGCCAGTTCTTTTCTATTTTATTTTTGGCAGCCCACTCCGCAGCATTTTTCTGCTGAAAGGCTGTTTTAATGTTTATATTTTTGAAATTCGGTGTCATTTCTTTTAGTATTAAGATTTTTAGTATCAAGTATCAAGATTTTCGTCTTGCTACTTGTGTCTTATTATCTTGCATCTATTTAATCCCCAATTTTGATTGATACATTTTCAACTCCTCCAGAATATTGCTTTTCATGTGAATGAAGTTGGTAATTCCCTTTGCTTCCAGTTCTGTTTTGCATTCGGGAGCTCCGGCAATTACCAGGATTTCTTTGTCGAGCAGTTCTGCTACTTGTGGCGCCAGTTCTGCATATTCTTCATCGGAGCTGCACAAAACAACGATGTCGGCATTTTTTGCTTTGGCTGCTTCCAAACCTTCTTTTGCAGTTTTGAAACCGTTGTTGTCGATGACTTCGAAACCGGCTACGGCAAAAAAGTTGGTACTAAACTGTGCGCGTGCTTTCCGGAACGTGAGGTTACCCATGGGTAGCATAAAAGCTACAGGACGTTTTTTGTTTTTTGCGTGCACATCGGTTTTGTAACGTAGCGCTTCAAACGGTTGTGCAGCGCGGTAAGGTTTTAATGTTTCCACTTCTGCATCCTTTTCGGTGAGGTCGCTGGCTTTGAAAACCCATTCCGGAAATTCTTCTTTGGCCGTTTCCGAAAAATTTGGAAACTGATTTACACCCAGCAGGTTTTCACGGCGAAGCGCCACGTTGGTATCCCTTTTGGCAGCCATCGCTTTTATTTCATTCTGAATAAAACCGTCTTTAAATACCTGCACGAAACCACCTTTTCCCTGCACCTGCAGAAACAAGCTCCAGGCATGTTCGGCAAGCGAGGTGGTAAGGTTTTCAATATAATATGAACCGGCGCCGGGGTCGGCAATTTTATCGAGGTGCGCCTCTTCCTTCAGCAAAATTTGCTGGTTGCGGGCAATACGTTCCGAAAACTCGGTGGTATCGCCAAAAATGGCATTGAACGGCAGTACGGTAATGGAATCGGCGCCACCCAGCACAGCCGACATGGCTTCGGTTTGGGTACGCAGCATGTTCACATAAGGATCGTAAAATGTTTTGTTGTAACTGTTGGTTTCGCTGTGGGCAATCAGTTTGGCCGATTCGTCGCTTTTCGGGTCGAATGCCTTCACAATCTGCGCCCAAAGCAAACGGGCCGCCCGCAGCTTGGCAATTTCCATAAAATAGTTGTTGCCAATGCCAAAATTGAATTTGATGTTTTGAGCCACTTCGTCGGTGCTCAAACCGGCGTCGGTGAGTTGGGTCAGGTATTCCACTCCCTGAGCCAGCGCAAACGCCAGTTCCTGAACGATGGAAGCGCCGCTGTTGGCAAAAAACTTCCCGTGAACACCAATTACTCTGAATTGAGGCAATTCCGAAGTTTTTTCGATGGCTTCTTTCAATTCTTCAAAAGCGTTCGGTTTCAGTTTTCCTTTCAGCACAAACGAACCGATGGGGTCGAGCGGCGATGAACCGATGATTTTGGTTTTCTCTTCATTTCCTGCTAAAACATGTTCTGCAAACGGCAGGGCGCAGTTGCAGTTGTCGCAGGGACAAACAAAGTTGATTTCAACCGCATCCAGGCAAATGTCTTTCAGCAGCAACGCCAAATCATCCTTGGTTATTTTAGTGTTGCAGTCGAAATAAAATCCAAGCGAATTGACGCCTTTGCTCAAAACGATCAGCGCTTTTTTGTTGGCTTCGGCAAAATCCTTTACAAAAATATCCTGCCGGATGAACCAGTCGTTGCCGGTTTCTTTGTTGCCACGCACAAACGGAAATTCCCCGGGAAGTGTATTCAGGTAATTGAGTCCTTCGAGGTTTTCGCGGCGGTAATAAGGACGAACGTTAATTCCCTCGTACGTTCTCCAAACCAGCGCTCTTTCATAATCTTTGCCTTTTAAATCGGCATTTATTTTGGCTTCCCACGCTTCGGTTGATACAGGCGGGAAATCAGAGAAAAGTTTTTGGTCTTTATCTGCCATGTTGAAAATTGTTTTAAAATCGGGGGGCAAAATTAGCCGATTTAAAAGATTGAACCTCAGAATTCAGACGGTTTTTAAGGAATGTTAAGAAAAATCATGTTTTCAGTGTGGATATGTAAAGTTATTCTTACCCGGAAATCGGATTGTTTTTTATTTGTTCCTTTCCCCAAAATTTGACTTCGTCGATTTTCAATTCGCAGATGAACGCTGATTTTTATATTTAGGCTTTATTCGTATTAGGCCATTTAAACGCTGACAGGTCTTAAAGACACTGTCAGGTTCTTGATTCCAGACCTTTCAGCGTTTTTATAACCTGAAAGCGCTGATTTATAAAACAACAGATATCCTTGAGGTATCATTATGAACTCTGGAAATATTATTTCAATACAGTTTCTTTGGTTGTTGAAAAAAAATAAGGTTCTTAAATTTTTGTTTTGATTGTGGTGTCAGACCTCTCAAAGACTGCATACAATGGTTTGTGCTTTATTTTAAAGTTGAGCCTAAATATTTAAGTACTCATTACAAGAAAATCTAAAACAGCTGTCATTAACAAATTTTAACTTTTATTTTAATCTTTGAAAATCAATAATTTAATAGATTATATAATCATTTTGTAAAATTTATTTCATAAATATATAAACAAAAATGATGTTTAATTTTTTATATGTTTGTGTTAGACAAAATGAAAACAAAAAACAGTTCAGAAACAGAAAACAAATTGAAAATTAAAATTGAAAAAATGAAAACAAAATTGAAAATTATTCCGGCTTTAATGATTGCAGCAAGTTTACTTTTTACTGCATGTAATGACGAAGACGAAACTCCGGTAATGGAGACGAAAAACATTGTTGAAGTGGCTGCTGATGCAGGAAACTTCAGCATTTTAATTGAAGCTGCTCAGAAAGCAGGGCTTGCCGAATTTTTAAGTACCGAAAACAACCTGACGGTATTTGCACCCACCGATGCCGCTTTTGCAGCGCTTTTAAGCGACCTTGGACTTTCATCGCTCGATGACATTCCGGTAGCTGATTTGACTCAGATTTTGACTTACCATGTAATCGGCGCCAAAGTAATGTCAACCGATTTAAGCACCGGCTACGTTCCCACACTGGCCAGTTTCAACAACAACAACATTTCAATGTATGTTGAAGTTGGCAACGGAGTTTCCATCAACGGCAGCGTTTCGGTAACCACTGCCGATGTTGAGGCTGAAAACGGGGTTATTCACGTGGTGGACAAGGTGATACTGCCGCCTACAGTTGTAAGCATTGCGCTGGCCAACGAAAATTTTACCACGCTGGTTCAGGCGGTTGTGAAAGCAGGTTTGGTTGATGCTTTGAGTGCTGAAGGACCATTTACTGTTTTTGCACCCACTAATGCCGCGTTCGATGCACTGTTTGCTCAGCTTGGAATTTCTGGAATCGATGATTTAACCGCCGAACAACTGGTACCAATTTTAACGTACCATGTGGTACCCGGAAATGTTGTTTCAACGGACCTTTCAAGCGGAGAAGTGGGCACGTTGAACGGACAAAACCTTTCGGTTGACCTGTCTGCCGGAGTGAAAATCAACGAGAGCGAAGTGATTGCCGCCGATATTCAGGGATCAAACGGTGTAATTCACGTGATTGACCAGGTGCTTATTCCCTGATAAATTTTAAAATCAAAATAGTAATAATCAATTAAAAATTCAGAAAATGAAAACAAAAATGAGAAACATCGCAATGGCAGTAGCACTGACAGTTGGAGTAACTTCAGTAACTGCTTCAGAATTCAATAATGCAGAACTTTTATTGAATACCGCAGAAAAAACAATGGCTATGGAAAGCTGGATGCTTGATGCTGACCTTTTTGGCGCCGACGATTCAAAAAGCGCCAATTCAACGGTTGTTGAAATTGCAGTGAGCAACCCCGATTTCTCCATTCTGGTGGAAGCGGTATCCAAGGCTGGTTTGGTTGATGCACTGAGCGCCGAAGGACCGTTTACGGTTTTTGCACCCACTAACGACGCTTTTAAAAGCCTTTTCAGCCAGTTGGGCGTTTCAGGTATAAAAGACCTCACCGCCGAACAACTGACCCCGATTCTGACCTACCACGTTGTTTCCGGAAAAGTAATGTCAACCGATTTGTCGAATGCTTCGGTGGCCACGCTTAACGGGCAGAAAATCAAAATTGACCTTTCATCGGGAGTAAAAATCAACAACAGCAAAGTGGTGGCTGCCGACATCGAAGGCAAAAACGGTGTCATTCATGTAATTGACAGCGTGTTACTGCCTGAATAATTATATGCAGTTCATTACATCACTTGTGATGCTGTGACTTTTCAGAAAAATACGCCATAAAAAATGTACCGGCTTCGTAAGGGGCCGGTAATTTTTTTACCACCTGTACGTAAACGAAACTGACGGGATTACCGGGAACAAAGTTATTTGCTTCATCTGGTCGCCTTTTTTGTAGTAATACCACGGATTGAGGCGGTTGTAAACATTGTAAACCGAAAAATTCCAGATGTAGCTTTTCCCGGCATTTTGCCGCTCAATGTGGTACGAAAGATTGTTTTTGTTTCAAAAATATACTCCAAAGAATTGGTCATATTCTTAAAACTTCGCCGAAAACTTTACACTTGGTATAATCGGAAATCCGCTTTGCTGATTTCGATAAAGCATTCGCGGGTCGTCAAGTTATCCTTTTATTTGTTTGATTAAGGTTGCTCCGCTAATAAGCATAAAATGGAGGGACTAAAATAATTCCTTTCAATATTCAGAGAAATGCTTGTTTTTTCAACACATTATACTGCAACCCCACACTTATTACCGGAGATATGGCATTTTCAGGAAAATACCCATTGTTGTTTTCGTTTGGTAGAAAAACAGACCCGCTTTTACTGATGCAATCAATTTAAATTTCTCCTGAGTCGATTTTTACAGCTTCTGTATATTTTCACATTTTTAATTCACCCTGAACATTTGTTTTCGATAACCCGCAAAAATCCCGGTTCCGTTTTCTATATTACTGTAAACCATGAGTGGCGGATTTCCCAGGTTGCCCCTGTTGGATATTTGAAGCGAGTAATCTTTTTGAAATTGGTAATACTCTGTGCTTAAATCCAGAAATTCAATCCAATATTCTCCATCATAAAAATATGAGGTGTAAATATCCACTGATGTTTTTTCTGAGAAATCGCCGAGCAAAGTGAAAGTCTCGTAAGGTGCCTGGTAAAACAGTCCAACCGGAGAGATACATGTTTCCATTGAAAATGCAGCTTGGTCGCGATAATCAACCTGGTCTAAAAAAGTTGCCTCTCCTATTTCTTCTGAGTTTTCAAATGCCTTTACTTCCCCAATTATTGGGGCAAGAGTTTTCCACAATGGACCAAAAACAATTTGCCCGTTTAAAACATTAAGGTTATTTACTATTTGCTGTTCAACTCCCTTTTCAAGCATTTTATTGAAACTATTTTTGTTAAAATAATACCTCTTGTATCCTGCAATTGAGTCGAATTTTAACATCCTTACCCGGCAAAGAGAATTGGAATCGACCGGTGGTGTAACTGTAAATCCGGCAGAAACCATCTCCGAATAAGCATTATATGAAGTTACAACTGTTCGTAATGTCAGGTCTGTACTTATCTCCGAAACACTGCTTTTGGGAGGGACGGAACTTTGAGCGATTATATTCTCCCGTCCTTCTAACTCAACTTTCAGCATATAATTAATGCCTGACTGCGGGTAAGCATCTGCTTCATAAACTCCATTCCTGGTATGTTGTAAATAGATAGTTGTATTGTTTCCTGTTATCGACACCTGTGCATTTGTCACTGGTTCAGGAGATTCACCTTTATTTAGATTAAACGTTTTATAAATTTTTACGCTCCACGGCAAACTGTCTGTAAAAAAACTGGTTACTACAAACTCCTGTGCATCTCCGGAGATTTCAAGTTCGATTTCTTTCATGCAACTTGTAAGTATTATGAATGAAGATAGTATAAGTATTTGTTTTGATAAATTGAATATTGTTTGGCTCATAAGAGTTAAATTAAAATGCATTGAAACTAAACCGGTAACTAACAGAAGGTACGAAAGTAAAAACCGAGAAACTTTTATAAACAATTTTCCCGTCATCTCCTGTTTCCGGGAAAATCATCATGGGATTATTTCGGGCATAAACATTATAAACAGAAAAGTTCCAGGTCCGTACACCTCTGCGTTTTTGTTTAATAAAATTTATTCCAATATCCATGCGATGGTAAGCAGGTAAACGTTCCTGATTTATGCCACTGTAATAGGTTACATTTTCAGGTTTGTAAATTATCTGGTCGTAAAAACCTAGATCATTCATCATGCCGTATAATGGAGAGCGGGCATAACCCTGATCTCCACTATACCCTGTCATTGATAAAGTAATGGGCATTCCTGTTGCATACACCCATGAACCCGTTAAATCTATTCTGTTGTTCGGACTGTACATACCAACCAATTTAAGCTGGTGCCTGCTATCGTATTTAAAACGGAAAGGTTTTCCATTGTTAAGATTATCAAACTGTCGCGTTGATTCAGAAAGTGAATAGGCAACCCATCCATTTAGCTTTCCCGAAACTTTCGAAAGCAGAAGCTCTATTCCTTTTGAATTTCCTTTCCCCTGGGTTACTTTTTCATACCATGTTTCATCCAGCGAAAAAAAGGATTCCCCGTTTTTATAGTTCACAACATTTTTCATGTTTTTATGGTATATTTCAGCCCTGAATTCATACATGTTGCTGAAGTTACATTTAATTCCAAAATCAAATTGATTTGACCGGGCTGGTTTTAATCCTTTAACAGATGGAACCCACATATCTACCGGAAATGTGCTTCCATTGTCAACCAGCAGGTGTAAAGGCTGTGCCATTTTTGTCCAGCTTCCATACACCGCAAAACTGCCACTCAGTTTATAATTGGCCATAATACGCGGCTGCAACGAAAAAAAATTATCTCCTTTATTATATGTAACCAGAAATGCTGCACCTGCATTTATAAACAATTTATCAGAAAAACTCAAATGATTCTCTATATAGCAGGTTCCTTCAAATAATTTCTCCTTGGTTTCGTGTACATTTCTGGAAAAATTTTCTGTTGGCGTTGATTCTGACTCATAGTTTAAATCGAGTTTTCCGGGAACAAAAGTGCGCGAATTAATCTGCGCTCCCATAAGTACTTTTAGCCAGGGGAGAGCAAAATAATCAAAATCCGACGCTAAACCTATGTCACCAATCTCTGATAAATTCACAAAAGATGTGTGTTCGTTTAGCGTATCGATGGACGATATCTGAAAATAATTATTGCCAATCAGTGTTTCGTATTTGTAAGTAGAATACGAAATGGTGGTATTGGAGAAAAGCTTTTCATTAAACAGGTGGTTCCAACGCGAAGACAGGGTGAGATTTCCCCACTGGTTAGTAAAATCTGAACGGTTTTCGAGTTTTCCATATTCTATCGAATGATGCGAAAGTCCTCTCTGGTTATACTTCTCTTTTTCTGATAAAAATAGTTTATCTCTACCTGTGTAAATGCTAAAATATACCCGGTCGTTGGGAGAAAGAATAAAGTTCGATTTTAAATTAATATCGTAAAAATTGTAGCCCGACCAGTTTTTGGTTGTTTTGTACATGTTCTCTTGTTTAATGGCGTTTAAAGGGGTGTAAAGTAAGTCGGCGTATGTTCTTCTTATGGCAAGAATAAATGACGATTTACCCTTTTTTATGGGGCTTTCGTATATCAATTTTGAAGAAATTGTACCAACTGTAAAATCCAGTTTTCTGTTATAAAGGTTGCCTTCTTTCAACCGAATATCGATTACAGAGGATAACCTGCCGGAATACCTGGCCGGAAAACCTCCTTTATAAACATCAACGCTTTTAACTATCTCAGGAGTAAATACCGAGAAAAATCCGAAAAGATGATTGACATTATAAACGGGCATCCCATCCAACAACATCAGATTTTGTCCCCGATCTCCACCCCTGACATATATGCCGGAACTCCCTTCTTTTCCCATATCTATTCCCGGCATTAATTGCAACGATTTTATTACATCTTTTTCACCCAGCAAACCCGGTATTTTTTCCAGTTGTTTTGCAGTAAACGATATTCTTCCGGCAGGGGTAAAATCTTCGTCGGCAATTTTGGTCGCTTTAACAATGACGTCATCCAGGGCTTGTCCAGGCTCCAGCAGTATTGCTAAGGTAGTATCGTTTTTGCAAAATACAGACTTGGTTATTTTTTTATATCCCACATACGAAACTGTAAGATGCACCGTATCTCCACTATTTGTTTTAAAGCTAAAAAACCCATATGGGTTGGTAAGAGTTCCTTTCCCTGTTATTTTATTATAGACATGGGCATTAATAAGTGTTTCCCCGCTAAGACTATCGGATACAAAACCACTTATAATACCTTGGGAGAATGCTTCAATTTGCAAAACAGACAACAGCAACGATAACGCACTAAGGAGTTTTAACAGTTTCATAAATTTTTTTGTCGATAAGTACATACCTAAACGAAAAACTCGTGTAAAAATTTCCCGGATAAGAGATGTAATCTTATCCGGGAAAAGTGATCAATATATTATAGATCGACACTTATTTTATTTTCTTCTAAAATTCCACTTGACCAAAAAGTTACTCTGAAATCCCTAAGCGCAAAATCTTTATAAAAGGCTTGTGTGGAATAATACAGTTTGCTTATGTAGTGTACCTTAACAGTGCTTCTTGTAGTTCTAATGTAATCATCCTGAAACCAGCCGGTATATCCGGGGGTAGGGGCCACTCCAATTTCACTCCAATCAATATATTGGTTTTCCAAATTATAAGAAGCTTCGTTATTTCGCCATTTTTTCGGAATCCCCCTGTATTTCTCCTGATTCATAACCAGATTTAACTCATATCCTGCTTTATAAGTTGGCAGGCCTGATTAAATTTTCGAAGGTTTGAATTTTTACCACCTATAAGTAAACGCCACCGATGGAATTACCGGGAACAACGTTATCTGTTTCATTTGGTCGCCTTTTTTGTAGTAGTACCACGGATTGAGGCGGTTGTAAACGTTGTAAACCGAAAAATTCCAGATGTAACTTTTTCCGGCATTTTGGCGCTTAATGCAGTACGAAAGATTAAGATTATGAAATTCGGTCTGATAATATTGTTTAACCGGCTATCATCTATAATCTGAAAATAGGAATATTGATATCCAGCTTTATCAGTGAGCGCCGGTGTTTAATCAACAATCCCCGGTCACCGTCTCTTAACATAAAATCAGTTTTATTGATGCCTTGCTGGTAGTTCAGGAAAATTTTCACGCGGTTCAAATCGTAGCCCACGCCTAATTGTCCGTTGATTTCAAACTTTTCCCTTTCAATGTTTTTTCCCAGCAGCCAGGCTCCCGAAAGGCCTGCTTTTACCATCCAATTTTTGTTCAGCTTTAAACCACAATTAACGGGCAATTCCAGGGAATTTAAAGACATGTCAACATTTAAAAATAGTTCATCTATTGCCGTTTTCCTGTAATTAAAGAGCAAGCCGGTTTCAACAAACTGCCGGGTGAAAACCGGTTTTAAAAAATACACGCCGCCATGTGCAGAAAGGGTGTTGGTGAATTCAAATTCATTTTCAAGATCGCCGGTATTGAAATAACCGCCTCCGGCCACCAGTCCAATTTCAAATTTTTCCTGCCCGTGCAATAATACTGTTACCAACAATGCCAATGTAAATAGAAATGCTTTTTTCATCTTTTTGTTTTTTTAAAATGTGTATTTAAACCCTACCGATGGAATAACCGGAAAAATGGAAACCTGTTTCACCTGTCCGCCCGGAGTTTTGTAATAGTACCACGGGTTCATGCGGTTATACACGTTGTAAACCGAGAACGACCAGGTATACGTTTTTCCATTCTGTTTTTTTCTTTTCGTGTTATAGCCCAAATCGAGGTGGTGAAAAACAGGCATTTTCAAATTATTGGGATTATCGAACGATTGTTTTGACTGCTGCCAGTCGGGCACACCATGTGAATTTTCACTGCCTCCCGGCAAATACATTCCTTCGTATTCCACATCGGGCATGCTCAGGTTGTTGCCCGATTGTAAGGTAAACCCGAAGGAAACAGATTTTTCACGGTGTTCGTTTTTAAAAAGCCGGTATTCACCCAACAAAGAAACATCATGCCGCCGGTCGTATTTGTGCGAAAACCAACGCCCCTGGTTAACTTCGCTGAATTGCCTTTCGGACCATGACAATGTATAGGACAGCATTCCGGTAAGTTTTCCCTTAACTTTTTTGGCCATGAACTCAGCACCGTATGCCCGGCCCCGGCCAACTGAAATGTTCTCGTTCCATTTTGTATCCTGCGAACTCAGAAAAACAGCTCCTTCTTCAAAACGGATAACATCGTACATCCATTTGTAATAGGTTTCAAAACCGAACACATAATTTGATAAATGTTGCTCAATACCAGCCGATATTTGCCGGCTTTTCTGTGGTTTCACCTCATCGGTTGACGCCACCCACAAGTCGGTTGGCATGCCCAGCGATGAGTTGGACAACAGGTGAATAAACTGGGTCATTTGGGTGTAGGAAGCATTGGCGGAAAAACCGGTGTGCGACCGAAATTTTAATGCTGCTCTCGGCTCAAAATGGTTGTAGGTTTTTTCTCCTGTAATATAAGTTGCGCCCCTCATTCCCAGGTTCAGGTTGAATTTACCTGCCTTCAGGTTATTTTCTGCAAAATATTCAAAATGAGCCGAATTGTTTTTTTGTTCCTCATTTAAAGAAATATCTGAATCGATTCCTTTCATCTGTACAATATTGGGCGCAAATTGCATGCGCGATGCTTTGCCACCAAACCTCAATGTGAATGCCGGCGAAAGGTACCAGTCGAAGTCTGCTTTCAGCGTTAAATCCTGCATATCAGATATGGCCCGGAACACAACTTTTTGTTCGCCTGATCCTGAGCTGCCGAGGTTATTGAGCTGATATTGGCTATAGTAGGCTGAAATATTTGAAAACAGTTTTGGTGAAAAAATGTGGTTCCAGCGAAACACCGAAGTAATGTTTCCCCAGTTGTAACGGAACTTGCTGTTTGTGTCGTCGCGGTTATCGTTGTTATACTGACTGTCTTTTCCGGAATAGAAACTCAAATAAACTCTGTTTCTGTTGTTGATTATCCAGTTTGTTTTTGCATTAAAGTCGTAAAAATAGTAGCCGTAATTGCCATCCCGTTCTATTGCCGACTGATACAAAAACATGGGAATATCCAGTAAAGTCCTTCGTAGCGAAACGATAAATGCTGCTGTATCTTTTTTCAGGGGCGCCTCGTAGGTCATTCTTGCCGAAACCGGGCTGATTGAAAAAATTCCGTGCGAATCTTTCATGTTTCCCTCTTTCATCGAGATATCCAAAACTGAGGAGAGCCGGCCTCCGTAACGGGCAGGAATTCCGCCTTTATACATCGACACATCTTTTATGGCATCGCTGTTGAACACGGAGAAAAAACCGAAAAGGTGGTTGACATTGTAAACCGGTACGCCATCGAGCAATATCAGGTTTTGATCGTTGCTGCCGCCACGCACGTTAAAGCCGGCGCTGTTTTCGCGGGCCGATTTTATGCCCGGCTGAAATTGAAGGGTTTTTAGCACATCGCGCTCGCCGAGAATCACGGGCATCCGGTCTATTTCTTCCATGGCCGGGTTAAGAAAACTTAACGACGATAATTGCGAAGCGGCTTCGTCTGTCCGGTTTGCTTTCACTTTAATCTCTTCCAGTTCGATACCGGAGGGAAGCTGAAAGTTTATGGTTGTGTCGTTTTTTAAATCAATCTGTTTCGTTTGGGTTTTATAACCAACAAACCGGCAGGTTAACCTGTAAGTGCCAACCGGCAATGTTAAACTGTAAAAACCGTAATTGTTGGTTGCCACACCCAGACCGGGGCCTGCAATCACTGTTGCGCCTGTTAACCGCTCCATGTCCGAAGCGCTTTCAACATACCCGCTAACGGTAAATTTTTTCTGCGCGAACACGGAAAAAGGAATAACCAGTAATAAAATCAATATACTTCTCTTCATCACTTCGTTACAGTTTTATGATGGTTATGGCACATGCTCCAAAAATGCCGTAACCATTTTCAATGTTGGAATAGATTTGCACGGGTTCTTTAAAAGGCAATTCATCCTCGCTGTTCATACGTGCTTTTACCGACGATTTTATGTATTTATCGTAGTGCTCGTCGGCTGAAAGAAAATTAATTAATCCATCTGATACAGTTTCCAGCTTAAAAGCCATTTTCTCTCCGTCGTACCCAGTATCTGAGATGCGCACATAATAGTTATATGCAAAACCGAATTTTGATTCAGGTTCTGTACTTCGGTTAAAGTCATCAATAAACGGAGCTTTTATATTTTGAAAACCACCCCCTGTATTTGTAACTCCATGAACTGTACGTTTTTCATAAAGCCAATAATTGTTTTTTCCTGGCAAATCGTGAATTACAAAATTTATATCCAGCCAATACCATTCAGTTTGTTCGATACGCTTTAATGTATCAGGCGTAAATGTCACATCAGGTTTTTGCGGCACCATTGTTACGGCAGTCAGGTTTTCAAAATCAGGATGTATGACGATAATTTTATATTCATTCTGGGATTCAGGATAATAGTCCAAATAATAATTTCCTTCGCCAGCAGGAGTTAAGGTGCCCAGTTCCGTGCCGTTTTCATACAGGACAATAGTGGCATCGTCAATCGGTTGAAAGGTGCTGTCATTTTCGATATTTCTGGATAAAGTTAAACGGACAGTGATGGTGGAGTCGGGGTTTAATATGCAATTCAGGCTAAGTTTGGCAGGTTTGTCAAAATCGAACGTAACCTCTTTTTCGCAGGAGGGGAAAAGTGTTACTCCAAAAAATAATAACAATAATATATTCAATATATATTTTTTCATTACTAAAGTTTAATGGTGGTTATGGCACATGCTCCAAAAATGCCGTAACCATTTTCAATGTTGGAATAGATTTGCACAGGTTCTTTAAAAGGCAATTCTCCCTCGCTGTTCATACGTGCTTTTACCGACGATTTTATGTATTTATCGTAGTGTTCGTCAGCCGAAAGAAAATTGGTAGAAAGTCCTGTTTTACCATAAGTGCTAAATCTGAGAATACTTTCATCATAACCTATATCCGATATTCTCACATAATAACTATAAGCAAAACCATATTTGGCTTCTGTATCGGTTTGCCGGTTAAAGTCGTCAATAAAAGGGGCATTTAAAGAGGAAGTGAAAAATCCACCCCCTGAATACGTAACCCCGTGCACAGTATGTTTTCCGTACAACCAGTAATTTGTGCGTCCGGGTGTATCGTGTATTTCGTAATGTACATCGAGCAAATAATAAAGCCCCTGCTCACTGTATTCAAGCGTATCCGGCCGGTGGTCAACAATGGGTTTTTGCGGCACTGCTGTTGAACCAGTCAGGTTTTCAAAATCAGGATGCAAGACAGCAATTTCATATTCACTGAGTGGTTCAGGAAAGTAGTCCAAATAATAATTTCCTTCACGAGCAGGAGTTAAGGTGCCCAGTTCCGTGCCGTTTTCATACAGTACAATAGTGGCATCGTCAACCGGTTGAAAGGTGCTGCTGTTCTCAATATTTCTGGATAAAGTTAAACGGGCAGTAATGGTGGAGTCGGGGTTTAATATGCAGTTCAGGCAAAGTTTGGCAGGTTTGTCAAAATCGAACGTAACCTCTTTTTCGCAGGAAGAAAAAAGTGTTACTCCCAAAATTATTATCAATATGAATAAATAGTTTTCTCGCATTTTTCATTGTTTCACAAAATTTCGGACAGGAAAACTCCTGTCCGAAATCTTAAATAATTTTTAATAGCCTGGTACCGGATTATAAGGAAAGCTCGTTCCAGGGAAACCTGAATGTTCTGTATGATCAACATTATACAATGCTTCAACACCAAATCCCCTGAATGAGGTTAAAATGGAAATACTTACATCCGGAATAGCAAGCAATGGTGGAACATAATTCGGAATACCCGGATCCGGCATTCTATGTACATGCCAATATAACCCAATTGTGGCATGTGGTTTTACCTCCGGGCTTACCACAGGGCTATAAGGGTTAAACTCCGATGTTGGCTCATTCCCGACTTTTACAGCTAAATCATCAAAAATGTACGTTGTTTTATAATCTTTCCAACTACCAAGCCATGATTTTTTCTGACCTCTTTGTTTGAAATAGACGTTATAGCCTCTAACCCAGTCCAGTTGGTTTGTCTGATAGTTGTACTCAGCATACCTGTATCTGTTTATTCTTAACTGATTATTAAGCCTTCGCGAGTCGTTTCCTTGTATTTTATGCCAAGGACTATCTGCACCATATGGAATATCTTCCGGAAAATCATGTATTAAATCATCCTCATTGTAGGTTGATTTTAGCCTAAGTTTGGGGTAAACAAACACATCGCCTTTTTCAACATTATCTTCTAAATTATTAAGGGCATTTATGTTCCCGTTTTTTATTACAATATGCTCACTTTTGGTGTATATAATCAAACTTTCACCAATTTTTACAAGGCCCTTATTATTCAATACCGGAATAAAATAATCGGTGACATAAGGATAGTCAATGGAACAATCATCAGGATCATTCTCATTGAATATTAGTTTTTCCTTGTATTTTTCTTTAAAGGCAAGAAATGCTTCATAAGTCGGCAACTCATCATACTTCTCAAACAGGGCGTCAAATTCAGCTCTTGCCGATTTGAATCCCAACTGGTTTTCCCATGTTTCTTTTCCAGAAGTTGTCATTTTGTTGAGCAAATTTACTACACTGTCTACTACTTCAATGTTTTTAAACGCCAAATACCCATTTTCTACATAAACATCGGGTTGAACCACTTCCTGTGGTTGTACTTCGTCCGTCAGTTGCCGGTCGGTTAGTTCCTCTTTCTGGCATCCGCCAAAAGCTGCAATAATTGCTGCCATAACTACAAAAAATCCAATTTTTTTAATCATTTTTGTAACGTTTTATGGAGCGGAAAGCGCTAACTTCCCGCTCCGGTTTATAAAATAAGACCTGCAACCCGGTCCGGAGACCAAATTGGTATAGAAGGGCTGGGTTGCTTTTTGCCCCTGGGTTTATATTGTTTTTAGCTGAAAGTGGAATTTGGTTCATGTTTATTTTATCATTCGGTGCGCGGCCCGGGTTTATTGTCGTTTATAAATATATTCCTTTTTTAACAAAAAGGTAACCCTGAAAATTTGATAAAAATATATGGGGGGGGTAATTTGGAATTTTCATAAGTAAATTGCTTGTTTTGAAATATTACCTACCACCTGTACGTAAACGAAATCGACGGAATTACCGGGAACAGTGTTATCTGTTTCATCTGGTCGCCTTTTTTGTAGTAATACCACGGATTGAGGCGGTTGTAAACATTGTAAACCGAAAAATTCCAGATGTAGCTTTTCCCGGCATTTTGCCGCTCAATGCGGTAAGAAAGGTTGAGGTGATGAAAATCGGGCATCTGGTAATTGTTCACTGAATTGATTAAACTGCGTCGTGCAAACCATTCGGCATTGTAACGGGAGCCTTCCATCAACGGCAGCGGAATGGCCTGGTATTCCTGTTCGGCCAGTGTAATGTATTTACCCGAAGCATAACTGAAGGTGGCCGAAAAGTCTTTGGTAATGGTTTTGCCTTTTTTCTGTTTCTCGCCCAGGTTCCAGTTTGCATTTATGTTAAGCTGATGGCGGCGGTCGTAGGTATAAGGAAATGTCCGCCCAAAATTGATTTCAGTGAATTGGCGGGTGCTTTTGGAAAGCGTGTAAGTAATCCAGCCGGTTAAGCTGCCTGTAGTTTTTTCAGCCATCAGTTCCAGTCCGTACGATGTTCCCCGGCCCTGTTCCACGTAGTCTTCCCAACTATCGCCGCGTTCTTTCGCGGCCAGGGTTCCTTCCCTGTACTGCACCACGTCTTTCATGTTGGTGTAAAACACTTCGGTTGAAAACTGGTAGTTTTTTGGATTCCAAAATACGCCTGCCGAAAATAAATCGGAAGTGCCGGGTTTGATTTTTTTGGTGGAAGAAACCCAGAGTTCGGTGGGGATGCCCAGCGTGGTGTTCTGCAACTGATGCAAAAACTGTTTCATGCGCGACCACGAAACTTTGCCTGAAACCTGCTCCGAAAAGAGGTACCGCACCGACGCCCTTGGCCGCACGCTCCAGTAGTTTTTTCCACCGGTTGACAGGTTACCTGCACGAAAACCGATGGCGCTTTTTGTTTTATCCGTTATGTTTAGTTCAGTTTCGGCATAAATTTCGGCAATAAAATTCCGGGTAAAAACGTCGGTGTTCAGTTTAAAAGAGGAGGAATCGGACCGGTAGGAAATAATTTCGGGACTGAACTGCTGTATGGAGAACTCGTAGCCCAACCGGAACGTTTTTTCCGCTGCGGGGTACCAGTCGAAATCAGCCTTTGTGGTCCAGTCGTTCAGGTTGTTGTACCCTTTATAAACTTCGCCGCCTTTTCGGTCGAACTCATTCAGGTACATTTGCCTGAACCGGCTGTTGTATGCCGAAAAATTGGCAAACAGTACGGGCGAAAAAATACGATTCCAGCGCAAAACCGAGGTCAGGTTTTGCCAGTTGTAACTGAACCTGGTGTAGTCTTTCAGGCGGGTGCCGCCGTCTTCCATATTGTAAGCATCGCGGCCGGTGTAAAAGCTGAGGTAAACCCGGTTGCGCGGATTAACCACCCAGTTGGTTTTGGCGTTGATGTCCCAAAATCCGTAGGTTAACACCTGTTCGCCCTGTCCTTCCAGTTTTTGGGCGGCCAGTAACAGGGCATCGAGCCAGGTTTTCCGGGCCGAAACCATAAACGAAACTTTTTCCTTTACCACCGGCCCTTCCAGGATAAAACGCCCGGCAATGGGGCTGAGCGAAAACGTACCGGTTTGTTTGTGCAGGTTGCCCTCTTTCATGCTTACATCGAGCACCGAACCCAGCCGCCCGCCAAACCGTGCAGGCAGGTTGCCCTTGTAAAGCCGGGTGTCTTTAATAGCGTCGTTGTTAAAGGCCGACATAAATCCCCACAGGTGGTTTACGTTATACACCGGCACGCCGTCGAGGTGGATTAACGTTTGGTCGGGACTGCCGCCGCGCACACTGAACCCGGTGGAACCTTCGGTGGCAAACGAAACGCCGGGCAGCAACTGGATGGCTTTCAACAAATCGGGCTCGCCCAAAACAGCCGGAATGCGTTCCACCTGCTGCGCGTTCAGCCGGTGTGTGCCCATGGCCGGTGAAAGCAAAAAATCTTCTTTGGGCGTGGCTTTTACTTCCACCTCCTTTACGATGTTCCGGGTTTCGAGCTTTATGTTGAGCAGCTTGTCGGTTTGAACATTCAGCGTTTTATGCAGCGGTTCAAAACCCACAAAACGGAACACAAGCGTTACTTTTCCGGGAGGAACGCCGAGGCTGAAAAACCCGTAATCGTTGCAGGCCGTGCCTTTTTTATGTTCGGGAAGAAAAACGGTAGCGCCGGCAAGCCGTTCGCCGGTAGCTGCGTCGGAAACATACCCGCTGACGGTTACGGTTGGCTGTGCAGTCGAATGAAAGAAAATTGCAATGCTGAAAAAAGCAATAACGATGAATCTTATATGGTGTTTTAATACCATTTTAATCCCTTAAAAATTCTTTTGAAACACTGGTAAACGAACCGAAAATTCCGGTACCGCCATGGATGTTGGAATAGATGGGAAACGGGGCGTAAACAATAGGAACATCTTCTGCCCATAAATCGTTTTCTTTCATGAGTAAGCTTGATTTCATGTATTTATCAAGGTGATAATCTACAGAAAGGATGAAAACTTTTTGGGGTCCGTCTTTTATGTGGATACCCGAAGGATAAAATTGAAAATTAATAGTGTCTGAGGGCAAATTGCTATCCTTAATTCGGATATAAAAATCATATATAAACATAAAATCATGATAGTTTTCAGGCAAACGATTAAAATCATCGCCTAAACTATAATTTGAAAAGATGGATGGAGAAATTTCACGATAAGTTTTTCCGTCATGCCATGAATATCCTTTGACTCCAAACCAGTAAAAGTTTTCAATATCAGGTCTGTCTAAGAAAAAAACCTGATAATACAGATTGGCTCCAGGACCATCAATAGATTCTATTTCAGCCGACAATAAATGAGGTATAATGGTTTCAGCCCAAACTGTTGTATTGTTGGTTGTAACTTCAATTTTATACTTTTCTCCGGGTTTAATTTTGTAAGGCAAAACCCAGGCCGTGGAGTCGGTTTGCCGGAATTGTCCCACCGGATTTCCCTGTTCGTATAAAATTACACGGGCATTGTTAATAGGTTCGAAACCGGCAGAAGATAAAGCAGGTTTTGTATAAGATAGCCAAGTTGTAATCGTGTCAGCATCCGGAGTGAGAATACAATTTAGAGTAATTTCTTTTTTAGGTTCGTTTAACGAAATATCCACTTCCGATACACAGGAAATGACAAAAAACGGCAAAATCTGTATGATGGAAAACCTCATGGCTTTTCTTTTTTCAAACGAACTATTGTAAGGATTATTACCCATAGCTTATTCTCTTGAAAATTCTTTTGAAACACTGGTAAAAGAGCCGAAAATCCCTGTGCCGCCATGGATGTTGGAATAGATGGGAAACGGTGCGTAGATAAATGGCATATCTTCGGCGTATATTTCCATACGCTCTGTTAACAGACTTGATTTCATGTACTTGTCGAGATGATAATCGGTTGAAAGCAGAAATACTTCCATCGGCATACTGATACATTGTGGCCTGAACAGAATCTCAATCTGGTTTTGGGGCAACTGGTTGTCGGGAAACCGTAAATAATAATCGTACTCAAATTTAAAAACGCCGTTTTCGCTGATGTATCGGTTAAAATCGTCGGCATATTCAAAATTGGAATAAATCAGGCAGGCGATATTTTTTTTACGGTTTTCATCCACCCCTTCGTAACCGGTGGCCGAAATCCAGTAGAAGTTGTTTTTCTCCGGGTTGTCGGTTAATATCGCAACGTAGTTGTTTCCATAACCTTCGGGATTTTCCTGTTCAATAGTTGCATTTACCGGTTGCGGGACTGTGGTTTCCGCCCAAACGGTTTTGCTTCCGGCCGTAGCTTCAATTTTATAGGTTTTGCCGGGAGTAATCTGAAACGGTAAATAATAAACACTGCTGTCTTTCCAGGTGAATTCACCGGCAAATTTTCCGTCCTCAAAAAGTTGTATGCGGGCTTCTTTTTCGGTTTCAAAAGATTGAGCTGCCTGGATGGGTTTCGACCAGGAAAAATGTACAATCAATGTATCTTTTGCTGCGTCCAGAATTCCGTTTAAAACCGGTTGCCGTTCCCTGTTGGTTTCGGTGAGTGTCACATCGCGGATGCAACCTGAAAGTACAACCAGGAAAAAAATGAGTGCGGATGTCCAGTTAAACGGCTTCATATGGTTTTTTTAAGAATATTTACATACATCTAAAAAGTAAATTCCCGTTGATGGGATTTGTTTCATTCACTTTTTGATTTAAAAATTTCAGAGGATATCCGCGCAATCTGCGGGAGTTTTCTTTGTTTTCCCGCTGATTCCGCTGATTTTCGCAGAAATATGCTATCAGTCAGTTTACTGCGGGAAATTTTATTTACTGTGGCAAACAAGCAGCCAACCATACGTTATTAATATTTTATTTTTACCTGAAACGATGTACCGGAACCTGAATTTTCAACTGCAAATACTTGTTGCGGTGCGTACTCACAAACGGAACAGTCGGGTCGTAAATTGTTCGCTGGTATTTTAATCCGTAGGCATATTCCAGCATAATATCCACTCCGCGCAAATCAATTCCGGCTCCCAGTTTTAGGTTGAACGTGGTTTTATTGACATCTACGTCTGCATTCAGGGCACGGGCAGCTTCAAAAGCAGGATAAGCAAACAGTTTTGGGGTTAAAAAATATTTGATACCGCCCGAAACAGCAAGATGGTTAAACGACGTATTGTCAAAGTTTCCGTAAACAGGTTGTTCACCGCCCTGACCACCCGGCCCCAACGGGTTTTTTTGCAAAAATACATCGCCGGAAAGGTTGTAGTAATTCAGCTCCACAACCTGGTGAATCTTGGATTTCCAGTGGTCTTCGAAAAAAACTCCGGCAGACCAGCCCCAGCCGTTATCCATCTGGTTATTCAAACTGGAACCCAAATGTTGCGGTTCAGGGTAAAAACGGATGCCCCCGCCGGTAAGTCCAATTTCGGTGATGCGTTGGGCCTGTACTGTGCATGAAAAAACTATGGCAATAAAAAATGCGATTGTTTTAAAAATTGTTTTCATTCATTGTGCTTTCGTAATTTTTTATTACAATAATTTTTTGGGTCTTTCAAGATAGCTTTTCTCAATTTTGATTAATTTGTTTTTATTAAGTTCTTCCATAAAAATTGATTTTCGCACCTTAAATTCAAATGGAACATAAAACTCAATTTTCTCATTTGTCTTTAATGCTTTATAAAGAATAAGAGAATTATCATAAAATGCTTTTTCAACTGCTTTTCCTAAACTTGGATCACATGCTGATTCTATTTTGCAATAGATTGAAAGGTCACCTCGTGAAATTATTATTTTAGCAATCACCATTCCTTCAATTCCATTCTCATATGCAAGTTTTGGATAATTTATAGACTCGTAAACACTAGGGAGAGCAATTTTTTCTAAATTTTTTATAAAAATCAAAACATTCTTGTCAACTTTGTAAGCATTATCAATTTTAAGTTTTCCATTTTCATCATATAAATCCGTTTCCTGAGAATATGCAAAGGTTCCACAAAAGAATATTAGAGTCGAAATCAAAAAATTGGTAAATTTCATCATATATCAATCAGTATCATTTTTTAATAAGCACAACAGCAAATATATTTCTTTTCAGAACGAAAAGTATCTTAAATATTGAAAAAGGCATGTAGAAGATAAAAATAGAGACTGTTTTGATTTTTAAATTTTAGCTTTAATCATATTAAGCCATTTAAACGCTGACAGGTCCGGCCGTTGCCGGACGCTGTCTGGTTTCCGACACCAGACCTTTCAGCGTTTTTTTAACCTGAAAGCGTCTGATTTATAAAACAACAAATATCCTTGAGATATCATCATAAACTCTGGAAATAATATTTCAAAACAGTCTATTAGAATAGGTTTATATTAAGCAGAAAAACTTCAATTCAGTAACAAAGAAAATAAACCCTTTAAACAAGAAAGGATTCTTTTATTCCTTAACTTTTTTTCACCTTAGGGTTTCATCAGAATTTTCTAACTTGCAATTTCATTTGAAATGAGTGTAATGGATAAACTGCAGTGGACAAAAGAAGTTTTTGGACCTAAGCTGGAAATCAGGCATGGCGAGGAGCTTATCGGGAGCATCCGATGGGAGAACATGTTGAGTTCCAGGGCACAGGCCATGATTAACGGAAAGCTGTTTGTCCTGAACCGCGAGTTTTTCCTGTCGAAACTGGAGATATACGATGCCAACGACCAGTCGCTGCTGGGCATGGTCATGATTAACCTGTTTAACCCCCGCAGCGATGTGGTCATTAACGGCAAACGGTTCGAGTTGGAAATTCAGAATTTCTGGCAGTCGCGCTGGTCATGGAAGTTCAACGGCGTGGAAATGATTACCTACACCTCCAACGAGTTTCTTTCAAAAGACAAAGGGGAAGTTGAATTGTACACCGCCGTAAACGATGAGGTGGAAATCCTGATTCTGCTGGGATTGTTTGTACGTAACCAGTTTATTTTGTTTATGCTTCTGATTTTGATTATCATAATTTTGATTGTACTGTAAAAGAAAAGGCTGCCCTACGACAGCCTTTTAAACCTAAACCAACTAAACCTAATAAACCATAAACCTGCAGGAATTGCAGGCCTGATGATTATCTTCAATATTTTTATTCGTTTTATATTTCTGAACGCTTACTGGTGAGCAAAGATAAAAATATTTTTTTCCTGTAGCAGAACGGTCAACTATTTCTTTTGGTTGCCTCTTCCAAAACTTTCTGCACCGAACCGTGCAGCAAAAGCATCCTGAGTGCCTGCTCTTCCGGGTAGCCCAGCTCATCCATAATCATGCGGGTGCCGCGTTCCACCAGTTTTTTGTTGGTTAACTGCATGTTTACCATTTTGTTGCCTTTTACCCGGCCCATCTGAATCATCAGCGTTGTGGTAATCATGTTCAGGATAAGTTTTTGCGCGGTTCCCGACTTCATGCGGGTGCTGCCGGTAACAAACTCGGACCCCACGATGGCTTCTATGGGAATGTCCACGTTTTGTGCCAGCGCAGAATCCGGATTGCTGGTAATGCAGCCAGTGAGGATGCCGTGTTCACGGGCATTTTTTACTGCACCAATAACAAACGGCGTTCGGCCCGAGGCGGCAATGCCAACCACCGTGTCCAATTCGTTTATATTAAATTTTTGAAGTTCCAGCCACGACAGGTTTTCATCGTCTTCGGCCGATTCCACTGCTTTTCGTATGGCCAGGTCGCCGCCGGCAATCAGCCCGATGACCAAATCGTAACCCACGCCGAAAGTTGGCGGAATTTCAGAAGCATCCAATATTCCCAAACGCCCGCTGGTTCCGGCGCCCACATAAAAAAGGCGGCCACCTTTTTTTACGCGCGGAACAATTTCGGAAACCAGCTTTTCAATTTGCGGAATGGTTTTTTCCACCGCCGGCAACACCTTTTTGTCTTCGTTATGGATTCCCTCCAGCAACTCACGCACGCTCATTTTTTCGAGGTTATCGTAGGATGAACTCGATTCAGTAATACTGCTCATTTTTTAGAAATGTAAATGGTATTCCATCAGTTTTAACAAAGGCTCCTTTAAAATAACTCCCGGAACCAGATTCCGCTTCAAAAGTACTGTTTTTAACTGTTCCTGAAAATAGAAAGCCACTGAACCTACAAAACAAATGGGTTGTTTTTTATAATTCGAATACTGCGCCACATTGCGCGAAATGAACGAATCAAACGCGTTTTCCACCAGGTTTTTGCAATATTCGTTTTGAATGTTTTCGCTTAAAAACGGTACAAAACCAGCCAGAAACTGATTGGGTTTCTCCTGCCGGTAAACGCGGTTCAGAAATTCAGCGTATTCCAGCGGATATTTTTGCTGAAACAGGTGCTGCAATTCCGCAGGCATTGTTTTTTTGAGGTAGTCACCCACCAGTTGCCGGCCCAAAACCGCACCGCTGCCTTCGTCGCCCAGAATAAATCCCAGTGGCGGAACATGGGCGGTAATTTTTTTGCCGTCATACAGGCAGGAGTTAGAGCCCGTTCCCAAAATGCAGGCAATGCCGCTCTTGCTGCCCAGCGTGGCGTGAGCTGCCGCCAGCAAATCGCTGTGTACTTCTTTTTCGGCTTCCGGGAAAAACACATCGAGCGCTTTTTTTATCACTGATGCTTTTTCTTCATTCACAACGCCGGCGCCGTAAAAAAACACGCGGTCAACTTTACCTGCGAGGTTGGCCAGCGGGGTTTCTTTCCATTCGTTTACAATGTTTTCTGTTGTGCGAAAAAACGGATTTACCCCGCCCGTTTTAAATTGTTCCGGATTTTTGCCTTTATCCGAAAAGCACCAGCTTGTTTTGGTGGAGCCGCTGTCTGCAATGAGTATCATAGTTGAAATTTTTTTCAAAATTAGATATAAAATTTAAGATACAAGATAATCAGGCATACAACGGGTTGCACAATTGAGTAATTGCGCAAAAAAATAGCTTCTAATATTTCGGTGCGCTGCACCTTATTTTCAGCACATTATTCTATTCTACAAATATTCCGGGTGCGCTGCACCTTTTCTTCTGATTAATAAATGGAGCTTATTTGTGTTGAAAGCGGCAGAGCCGAGCTAATATTTGTAGTAATTTGGGTGCAAAAAAGTAGAAAGGTGCAGCGCACCGATTATATTAAATATGGTGATTAACATTTCATGTATATATTTGTAGTTGAAAGAACGGGTGGACCAGGAGTTGAACCATTTAAGATAAAAATATGAGGTGTTTTTTAAGTCTGTTTTTCGTATTAACCGCAGGGTTGTTCGTTTCGGCCCAAAAATTTCCCCCTAAATTCGAATTCCGTGCCGTTTGGGTGGCCACCGTTGCAAATATTGATTGGCCCTCGAAACCGGGACTTACCACCGAACAGCAGCAACAGGAGGTGATTGACATTTTGGACATGCACGAAAAACTGGGTATGAATGTCATTATTCTACAGGTTCGGCCAACTGCCGATGCGTTTTATCCGTCGGAACTGGAACCGTGGTCGCGGTACCTTACTGGCACGCCGGGACAGGCGCCCGAACCTTTTTACGACCCGCTGCAATTCTGGATTGAAGAATGCCACAAACGTGGCATGGAACTGCATGCATGGCTTAATCCGTTTCGGGTGGCGCTGAACCACCAGCAGCCGTTGGCCGGAAACCACATCGCGTTTCAGCACCCCGAGTGGATTCTGAAATACGGCAACAGCCTCTATTTCGACCCGGGATTGCCGCAAACCCGAGAATTTGCCGCAAAGGTGGTAAAAGACATTGTGTCGCGATACGATGTGGATGCCATTCATTTCGACGATTATTTTTACCCCTATCCGCTTCAGGAGGATTTTCCTGACACGGCGTCGTTTGCATTTTACAACCGCGGTTTTTTCCCTGAAAACAAAGCCGACTGGCGCCGCGAAAATGTGGATATTATTATAAAAATGCTGAACGATACCATCAAGTCTGTAAAACCCTGGGTGAAATTTGGCATCAGTCCGTTTGGCGTGTGGCGAAACATTGCAGACGACCCGCGCGGCTCTGACTCACGCGCCGGCGCAACCAATTACGACCATCTTTATGCCAATATCATCAAATGGCAGGAAAACGGCTGGATTGACTACACACTACCGCAACTTTACTGGCAGATTGGCCACCCGCTGGCCGATTTTGAAAAGCTGGCCCACTGGTGGAAACTGCATACTTACGGTCGCGGAATGTATATCGGGCATGGCGTGTATAAAAGCGACCCGGCTTCGGAAGTAAAAGAGTGGACACAACCCGGCGAACTGCCCAAACAAATCCGGTTGTTACGGGAGATTCCCGGAATTGACGGTTCGGCTTTTTACAGCAGCAAACATTTTAAACGCGAATTAATGGGCTTCCAGGACAGTTTGATGTCGGATTTATATAAACTGCCGGCTTTGGTTCCGCCCATGCCGTGGCTCGATCATCAGCCGCCACAGCCGGTTAAGCGGGTAGGCAGATGGGGGAGAAGGATTCGCTGGAAAACGGAGGATGCTGCAGATCCTCTACTTCAGCCCTGGCGATTTATTGTTTATTTGAATGAGGAGGGAACTCCGTTTAATCCGGAGAATCCTGAATTCATTCATGTTATTTTGGATAAAGAAGAAAGCAGTTACCGTTTTGAAAGAATAAACAAAAACCGCAGGCGTTATGAAGTTCGGATTTCTGTTACCGACAGGCTAAACAACGAAAGCTGGCTGAGCGGACCGGTTGTCGTCAGATTATGATTTCCGGGCGAAGATATTATTCCCACTCAATATCCCACACCGGTTGTTCGCCCAAAAGGTGTTCCACAAAATAGTTCCAGCGCATTTTAGTGAAATACCTGCTGTGCCATCCCTGGTACCCGTGGCGCTGGCTGGGGAAAATAAGCATGTCGAACTGTTTGTCTGCTTTTACCAGCGCCTCGGCCAGCTTAAAAGTTGCCGACGGATTCACATTTTCATCGATTCCGCCGTGCACCAGTAGCAGTTTGCCTTTCAGGTTTGCGGCGTTGGTAATGTTCGATTGCAGATGATAGGCCGAATCTACCGGCCAGCCCATGTACATTTCGGGCCACCAGGCTTTTTCCATGCGGTGGTCGTGGTCGGCCGAACTTGCCACGGCTACTTTGTAAAATTCGGGATATTTCAGCACAGCGCGACCAGCATCGTAACCACCGGCCGAGTGGCCGAAAATGCCCACCCGTGTGGTATCAATCCACGGAAATCGTTCCGCCAGTTGTCGCATGGCATGAATGTGGTCTTCCAGTCCGCCGCCCAGGTTTTTGTAGGAGAAGTTGTGAAATGCTTTGGAGCGCCCCGCAGAGCCCCGTCCGTCAACGGCCATCACCACAAACCCCAGCTCGGCGAGCGCCTGGTTGCTGAACGCCGACCGAAAATCTTTGGGGAAAACCTGTGTGTGAGGTCCGGTGTAACTGTTGTCGATGATCGGATATTCTTTCCCGGGATTGAAATTCGTCGGTTTCCAAAGTGCCCCGTAAACGGTCGTCTCACCGTCGCCGGCCACCGCTTCAAAAATTTCGGGTGGACTCCAGTTTTCCAGTCCGTTCAGTTCTGTCCTGCCCATTTCAACCAGAACTTTTCCTGAAGATGCATCTCTTAAAACCGTGATTGTTGGTGTTTCCACCGTTGAAAAATTGTCCGCAAAGAATTTTCCATCGGGCGAAATACTTACCAGATGATGCAGTGGTTCTGAAGTGAGCCGTTTCAAATTTTGCCCGTCGAATGAGATACTGTACAAATTTTGATAATAAGGGATCATACCTTCCTCTTTCCCCGATGCTGTGAAAAGAACTGTTTCAGTTTCTGTGTCAATCCGTTCAATGTCATTAATGTAAAACTCTCCGTTTGTGAGCGGGGTTACCTGTTTTGTTTCCAGGTTCAAACTGTATAACTGGCGCCATCCGCTTTTTTCTGAAAGGAAAAAGACCTTTCCGCTTTTTTCCACCAGCCGGTAGGTAAAATTATCGATGTTGGTTTTGCTGGATTCGGAGTAAAGCAAATCCAGAACTTCATTTTCAAGGTCAAAGGCGTAGAGGTTTATTTGCTGAAACCCGCGTACCGGCTGATAGAGGTAAGCTTTACCAGGTGTTTCAGACCACTGCATGGAAATGGTGTTGATGTGCGTTCCGGGCGGCAATTGGGGCCTGACGGTTTTTCCGGTTTCCACGTTGAAAAACACCGGCTCCAGGTAAACCATGCCTGTGTCGCCCGGCGAACCGCGGTAATACGAAAGCAGTTTGGGGCGGTACAGCGTGTCGATGCTCCAGTCGAGCAGATACATTTTTTCGGCGGTTCGCAGGTCGCAAACATTGGCAAAAATCCATTGGCTGTCGTCCGACCAGTCCACACGAAACCGTTGCGGGCGTTCACCATTTTCGCCCTCCATCATATCGTCCCAGCCATACCACGAGGCATATTCGTACCCTTTTTCACCATCGAAACTTAGCTGTTTCGTTTCACTTCCATCAGGCGTTTTGATGAAAAGGTTGAAACTGTCGGTATATGCAATCCATTTTTCGTCTGGCGAAGCTTTTTCAAATCCGTTTTCCCTTGCCCTCCTTTCCGGGGTTGATAGGGTATAGGTATCGGCATTAAACAAATATCGTTTGTTTTTTGCCCTGATGAGTATTTCATTCGCATTTTTATAATCCAGAATGGTTACTGGCAGTTGATTTGCATCGGTTTCTTCGGCCAGCGAATCGGTTAAAAGCATGGCCAGTCGTTCATGGTCGAACAGTTCCGATTTTTCCAGCCCGGGAAATGTGATTTTCATAAACCTTTTTTCATCCGGTAGCTGAAGAACATACCAAACTCCCGAATTTTCAGGCATCCAGTTGGGCTGGATGTGCTGGTTGAATACCTTTTTTTCTAACAAATTTTCGCGAAGAAAACTTACTGCGCGGGCGTAATCATCTTTTAAGATTCCGTTTTGGCCAACCAGCAGCCCGGGGACAAAAAAGGATATAAGAATAAAAACAGCTAATTTTTTCATGCAGGTTACAGTTTTGACCGTAAAACTAAACAATTCGGCAAAAATTCAAACACCAAATTAAAAAGTGGGTTCCGGCGAATTATTCCAATAATACCGCATTAAACAACAATTTGAATGTTGCCGGTGTGGAAGCCCGGAACTGCGGATTAAAAAAGGAGAGTACAATCTGGCCTTTCCCTTTTTTCAGCCAAACCAGGGCGGTCAATGTGATTTAAAAAAAAAGTTCTTCGTGCTTTTCCGGAATATTATTCCAGGTTAAGGTAAATTTTTTTCATCACCTCAACTTTCTCTTCATCGTCGGCCATCGCACGGGTGGTAAACATCATCACTCCGCTTGATTTTGAAGATAGTCCACCTTTTAAAACGGTTTCTAGTTCGGATGCAGAAACAGTGTAAGGATTGTTGTAAGCTTGTACAATGGGCCACACTTTGGGAGTACCTCCGTCTTTAATGTTCAACCGGGTGCTAAACCACGCGATGTTTTCTTCTACCCAGCCTGGCTCGCGCCCCATGCGTGCATGGTAAACCATAGGCGAAAACACATCGAAAAAATCACGCAGCAGGTCGAAGTCGAGGCCAAGAATTCGGCGGCGGGCTCCGTCAAATTCCTCATCGGTCCATGGGCAGTGGTAAATTCCGAGTAAAATGCCCGGTTTTACTTCGTTGATGATATTTCTTATTTCTACTGTCCAGTCGAGAATGACCTTGCAGCGCCAATCTCGCCATTCCGGGTCAAGATTTTCCAGAATCCACTGCGCTTTTTCAGGAGTGGTTCCTTCGGAAATTTCCAATCCTGTATCCTTTGAAAACGATGTCAGGCAGTTATCGCAAAAACAGGTTTCGGGCAGTATGGGATCGGGTTCTTCAAACTGAGCATGCCAATGCACATAATCCATCCACACCCCGTCAATATCAAATTCAGAAAGCAGGTTGCGCAGCAGATTAAAACGGTATTGCCTGAATCCCGGTTCAGTGGGACAAACGCCCATAAACCAGGACGCAGCTTCTGCTTTTTCGCCTTTTTCGTTAATTGCCCATGCTTCAGGATGTTCTTCCACATAGTTTTTCCCGTTTAAAGTAGCAAACTCGGCATACACATTCATGCCTTCGGCCCTTGCCCGCTGCAGCATTTCGTGGTTGATGGAACCGCTGTGCACAAAAATGGCATTTACTCCCAGTTCAGTTAAATTATAGCCTTTGTCCCACAAAGGTTGCGGATGGCCGTAAACCCCTTTGATTTCTATTTGTTTTTGCGATTGGTTGGTGCAGTTTCCAAGTGCTGCTGTAACAACTGCCCCCAACAGAAAAATTTTCAAATTTAATTTTGCCATATCTTTAAATTCTAAATATCAAACGATTTGTTAATAAAAGTAAAGTTTTTTGTCCGTTTTTGGAGTAAAACTATCTAAAAATCAGAATTAACAGGTAAAATAACCTGTGTTATCAACAATCGGGGTTTTAAAATTAATCTTAACAAATACTTGAATTTGTTCCTGAAAGTTTTATTTTCGGCAATTGTATTGAAAAGTTGTTTTTACTTTCCTCTAAAAAGAAGAAGACTGAATGAAGATGCCGAAATTTTTTGCGATACCTGTATTCTTATTTTTTATCCTCATAACTACCACCAACCAGCGCATTTCTTCCTCTCCCGATTTTGCACCTGAAAAAGAAGAGATACCCCTTACACATTCGGAAAATGAGTTGATGGAGATGCAGGCGGTTTTTGAGGAATACGAACAGTGGCTTGCCCGGGAAATCGAAGAGTCGGGAACTGTTGGTGCTGCTGTGGCCATAACCTACAAAGACCAGATTGCGTTTATGAAATGTTTTGGAGTAAAAAAACTGGGTGGTGATAAGCCTGTGGATGAACATACTGTTTTCAGGCTGGCGTCTGTCTCGAAGCCGGTTACCAGTATTTTGGCCGGAATTCTTGCACAGGAAAATGTGCTCGATTTTGATGAGCGGGTTGCTGAAACTATACCGGGTTTCCGGCTTGCCAGTTATGCCAGCTCGCAGCAGTTAACCATCCGGAATTTATTGAGCCATACCACAGGTGTTGTACCCCATGCTTACGACGATTTGGTAGAGAGCCATGTTCCTTTCGGAACCATTTTCAGCAGGCTTCCGCAGGCTAATGTCTCTGCGCCTCCCGGAAAGGTTTATGGCTACCAGAACGTAATGTTCAGTTTGGTGGATACCGTTTTGGCTGTAAAAACGTCGAAACGTTACGGTCAGCTTGTAAAGGAAAAACTTTTTGAACCTTTGGGAATGAACGACGCATCCACCGATTTCGAGAGTTTCAAAAACAATCCCAACAAAGCTTATCCGCACAGGGGAGCGAACGGCGTTTACAGAACTCTTCCCTACAACGACCGCTACTATAGCGTTGCGCCGGCAGCGGGCATAAACGCCAGTATTTCTGATATGGCTCATTTTCTTCAGGCTCTTTTGGATAAAGAAAAACCTTTGCTGGATAGAGAGGTTCAGCAAACCATTTTTTCGCCCCAGGTGGTCACTTACCTGCGCAGCGGATATTTCAGGCATTGGGGAGGGGTTGGTACAAAACAGTATGGGCTGGGATGGCGGTTGGTTGGTTACAAAAACCGGCAAATTGCCTATCACGGTGGTTATGTGAATGGTTACAAGGCGGAAATTGCTTTATGTCATCAAAACGATATCGGCATTGTTTATCTGACCAATTCGCCCAACACGGTGGCTTCGCAAAGTATTCCTGTATTTCTGAAAGCTTTTTTTGAATATATTGACAACAGGAAAATCCTTGCAGGTGCTGAACATATAGACGAAGAACATTTGAAAATAGAAGGGAGTTAATTCATTTTTTTTATCTTTAGGACGCTCAATAAAAAGAAAGTCCAATGAAACTGAGATATTTTTTTGTTGTATTTCTGATTTTCAGTTGTTCTTCTACTCCGGCACAATTTCCTGAAGTGGAGAATAACCTCGACCGGCGGGTGAAAGCTTTCCTGGAAGAAAATGTGAACAACTGGCGCGACATGAATGTGCCGCTTTCCGACGGAAAAATCCTATATGATTTAATTTTAGATAACGGTTACACCCGTGCAGTTGAAATAGGTACATCAACCGGGCATTCGGCGATATGGATTGCCTGGGCACTGAGCAAAACCGGTGGAAAACTGATTACCATTGAAATTGACAAGGAACGCTGGCTGCAGGCGAAAGCCAATTTTAAAAAAGCCGGTTTGGATAAATTTATCGATGCAAGGCTGGGCGATGCACACGATTTGGTGCCCGAGCTTCCTGGTCCATACGATTTTGTGTTTAACGATGCCGATAAGTACTGGTATAAGAATTATTTTATCGAGCTGGATCCCAGGTTGGAAACGGGAGGCTGTTTTACTGCCCACAATACAGCCATGCGCGTTTCCGGTGTTCGCGAGTTTCTTGAATATGTGGAAAGTCTTGCCAATTATGAAACCACTTTTGCAAACAACAGCCGCTCAGGAATATCCATAAGTTATAAAACCGCTGAAAAATAAGGGAAAAATTGAAAAATTCTTCTGATCATCTTGAACGGAAACTGGGCCTGTTCCCGGTAACCAGCATTGTTGTTGCCAACATTATTGGGGCCGGTATTTTTACCACCACCGGTTATCTTATGGACTTTTTGGGAAATCCCGTTTTAATGCTGTCGCTCTGGCTGGTGGGTGGACTGGTTGCTCTATGCGGTGCCCTGGCTTTTGGAGAATTAGGGGCAGCATTTCCCGAGGCAGGCGGAGAGTACACATTTATTTCGAAATTGTTTCACCCGATGCTGGGGTTTCTAAGTGGCTGGCTTTCGCTAATTGTTGGCTTCTCGGCGCCCATAGCTGCTTCAGCAATCGGTTTCAGCAGGTATTTCATCTGGGCGTTCCCCGATTTTCAATCGTGGTTTTTGTTCGACCGGATAATGAGCCCCGAGATGTTCAGCCGGCTGCTGGCCATCATCATTATTCTCACTTTTTCGTTGCTCCATGCCCGGGGTGTGGTGCTGGGCGCCAAAGTGCAAAACTGGCTTACCATTCTGAAGGTAGCTTTGGTTGCCGGCCTCATTGTTGCCGGTTTTGCTTTGGGGCAGGGCGATTTCAGTCACCTGAAGATTTCTTCCCCGGGGGGGCAGGGGTTTAACTTCAGCTTTTCCGGCTGGAAATCCATCGGCCTTTCACTCATGTTCATTATGTTTGCCTACAGCGGTTGGAATTCTGCCACTTACATCGGTTCCGAAATAAAAAATCCGTTGAGAGTCATTCCGCGTTCTTTACTCATTTCAGTGGGCATTGTCACTTTTCTTTACCTGCTGCTTAACCTGTTTTTTGTGTATGCCATACCCCCCGAAAAAATGGCCGGAGAGCCCGAGATTGGCGGGGTGGCTGCAAACCTGGCTTTCGGCGATTTTGCCGGTACTATAATTTCACTTCTCATTTCGTTTGCCTTGTTTTCTTCGCTCAGCGCGTTTATCATTTTAGGGCCACGTGTTTACTACTCCATGGCCCGCGACGGATATTTTTTCAAATGGGTTTCGGAGGTTCATCCGCGGTTTAAAGTTCCTCAAAATGCGCTCATCCTTCAAAGTGCCATTGCCATTGTTCTGGTCATGTCTGGAACATTCGAGCAAATTCTGGCCTATATGGGCTTTTCTCTTGGGATTTTTCCGATTCTGGCTGTGCTGGGTGTATTTAAGTTAAGAATGACAGGTCAATCGAAACTGAAACTTCCAGGTTATCCGGTCGCTCATATATTTTTTATTGTGGTTAGTATAGCCATTTTGGTGCTGGCTTATTTTGAACGTCCGTGGGAATCCACAATCGCTATTTTAACCGCGCTTTCGGGAATTCCGGTGTTCTACTGGTTTAAAATGAAAAAAGAAAAACTACCAGGCGCCTGAAATGATTTCTTTTAACATGGTGTCGATTTGCTCCCGCGTTACTTTTTGAAGAATTTTGTAGTCGCTGTTTGTTAGTGGTTTGCCATAACGGATTTTAACCCGCGTTACCGGTTTGCTCAATTGCCTGAAAAAATGGCCCACAAACGTATCGTCGTCAATCCAGGCATCGTTTTCGTCTTTAAAATGAATGGCCATAGGAATTACAGGGATTCCGGAGTCGGCGGCAATTTTAAAGCTTCCGTTTTTGAACGGCCTGGTCAGTGGACCTTTGTACGAAGTACCTTCAGGGAAAAGCGCCACAGGAATTCCATTGTTCACTGAAGTTTTTATTTTGTTCATGGTGGAAATGAGGCTTTGCAGCTCCGAACGGGTAACAAAAATGGTATTTGTCAGTCTGGCGCCGGTTTTCAAAAAAGGCCAGTTTTTCAATTCTGCCTTGGCTACAAAAGCGGCAGGAGTTAATGCCGATACAATAAAAATATCGAGGTAACTGCGGTGGTTGGGCATTAAAATAAAATGGGCGGTATCCGGAATTTCGTTTCTGCTAATTTTAATTCCGCAAACAAACAAAATACTTTTCCCCCAGGTGCGCATCGACCAGTTTTGCAGTTTCCGGCTGAAGCCGAAAAGCTTCAACCAAACCCAGCCAATAACCACCACAATTGCCGAAACAGAAAGGATAAACAGCAGTCTGAAGAATGCCAGTGGAAAAAGTAAAATGATTCTTGCGGTTTTCATGTGTTTTAAATTGTTTCAATAATTAAGGTAACACATGGAATTCGCCTGATTTATTATCGTTTTCGATTGGTGTAAATCAATTATCATGCTCATTTCATTTCAGATTTTTCCCGAAAGATACTAAAATGATAAGATGAGAAAAATTCTTCTGCAAGAGCAACAATTGAAATTCACGAACAAACCGCTAACCGAAATGCGCCTTTGGCGAAAAAACGTTCCCGCTGCACCGTGAGATTATTTTCTGAAAGAATTTGCTTCAATCCACCCAGGCGGTAAAACTGCCTGAAATTCCGGTGGTGCTCCCTTCCTGCTAAAAACTCGGCCAGCCGGCTTCCCCAACCCGTTATATTTTGAGGCAACGGAACGGAGTAGTCCACAATAATTATCTGCTGCGCCACCCGTTTCATTTCACCTAAAATGGCTGCGAAATTTTCAGGCGGAAACTGGTGCAACGCCATGGTTGTAAGGGCAATGTCGAATTCTTTATCGTTAAACTTCCAGTTGCCGGTGGCATCGCAAACCCGGAAATGAACATTGGAAATGTTTCGTTTTACTTTGGTTTGTTCTGCTTTCCGAATCATCGATTCGGACAAGTCGATGCCCGTAACTTCTTTTGCAAAAGGCGCCAATTCAAACACCTGGGCTCCGGTGCCACAAGCCACATCGAGGATTTTTTGCCCTGCCGGAATCTCCCGGTTCACTTTCTTTCGTATTCCGGCAAGCACCGGGTCTATTACCACACTGTAAAACCATCCTGATTCAACCATTTATTTTATAGTTTTGAACTTTCATTCGTTTTTCAAAAAACCGAATGTAGATAAATTTGTTTTACCAGTAGTTCAATAAAAATTAAAATGAAGAAATATTCGATTGTACTTTTGATTTTGTTTTTTGTTTTTACAGCATTTAAAACCAAAAAACCTGCTTACCTGCTTTTTAACGAGAAAGGGAAAAAAGAGAAATATGAAAAAATGCTCGACCAGGCAAAAGATGCCGACATTGTTTTGTTTGGCGAACTGCACAACAACGCCATTGCGCACTGGCTGCAACTGGAACTCACAAAAGATTTATATGAATTGAAAGACTCGAATCTGGTTTTAGGCGCCGAAATGTTTGAAAGCGATAACCAGCTGATTCTGGATGAATATTTTAGCGGACTCATTTCGCAAGCCCGGTTCGAGGCCGAAGTACGTTTGTGGAACAATTACAAAACCGATTACAAACCGCTGGTGGAGTTTGCCCGGAAAAATGAACTCCGGTTTGCAGCCACCAATGTGCCGCGCAGGTATGCTTCGCTGGTCAATTCCAAAGGTTTTGAAGGACTGGAAGAATTGTCGGACGAAGCCAAAGCTTTTTTGCCGCCTTTACCGGTGCTCTACGACCCTGAATTGCCCGCATACAAGAATATGCTGAACATGGAAGGAATGGGCAGCCATGTAAGTGAAAATTTCCCGAAAGCGCAAGCTATAAAAGATGCCTCCATGGCGCATTTTATTCTGGAAAACTGGCAGCCGGGGAAATTGCTGATTCATTACCACGGCGCTTACCATTCCGACAATTTTGAAAGTATTTACTGGTACCTGAAACAGCAAAACCCCGGGTTGAATATTGTGACCATCACCACCGTTTTGCAGGAAGATGTTTCGGAACTCACTGAAGAAAATTCAGGAAAAGCTCATTTTACCATTTGTGTGGATGAGGATATGACCACAACTTATTGAGACTATCTGTAAAACCCTTTCTTTACAATATATTCCCAAACTTTTGGAGGTAAAAAATGGCGCACATCCCTGCCTTTTTTTATGGCTTTACGAATGAAGGAAGAGGAAATTTCCATCTGCGGGGCATTTTCGGCAACAATAATGTTTTTATGCTGCATTGTTTTTGATTTATCGAACCCCGGACGCGGATACACAATTACGCCGTAATGCTCAATAATGGTCCCGAAGTTTTTCCATTTGTGAAAATTTTCGAGGTTGTCGGAACCCATCAGAATTTTAAACTGACTTCCGGGATTTCTGTCTTTCAGATAAGCCAGCGTATCCGCCGTATAACTGGGTTTGGGCAGGTAAAATTCGATATCGGAAAACTGTAGTCGGTCGTCACCTTCAATGGCCAGTTTTACCATTTCCAGCCGGTCGTAGTCGTTCAGCAGGTTTGCCTTTTGTTTGTGCGGGTTTTGCGGCGTAACAACAAACCAGAATTCATCCAAACCGGTAAATTCCACCATGTAATTCGCAATGGCCAAATGCCCGATATGCACCGGGTTAAACGACCCGAAATACAATCCGGTTTCTTTGGCGGGGAAGGTTTTGGATGATGGTTGTTTCATTTTTTTTAAATCTTTCGTTTTGAACGAATAATTTTACTGAAAATCTTTCGCTGACAACAAATAATTTTTCAGAATATATCATTCTCATTCTTCCTTTGAAAGAAATCCTGCAACTACTTTTTCGGCCTCTTTAAAAGTTTTGGGCAATTCGTCGTTTACAATAACCACGTCAAACTGGCTGGCGAATTCAAGCTCTTTTTCAGCTTTGGCAACGCGCATTTTGATTTTTTCTTCCGATTCGGTAGAGCGATTCTTCAGGCGATTTTTCAATTCTTCAACCGAAGGAGGTTTTACAAAAACAGCCAGAGCTTCGTTGCCATATAACTTTTTGATGTTCGAACCACCCACCACATCCACATCAAAAATGACGTTTTTACCGGAATTTCGAATGCGTTCCACTTCGCTTTTTAGAGTTCCGTAAAAAATACCGTTGTAAACTTCCTCCCATTCCAGGAATTCATCGTTTTCAATTTTTTTTCGGAATTCATCTTCGGTAAGAAAATAATAATCCTTTCCGTGAACTTCTCCCTGTCGGGGTTCCCTGCTAGTGGCCGAAACTGAAAACTCAAGTCCAAAATCCTGCTGGAGCAGGTGCTTAACGATGGTTGTTTTGCCGGCTCCTGAAGGAGCTGAAAATATGATTAGTTTGCCTTTCATTACATTTGAATATGTTTTTTGATTTCCGATAAAAAACCAGAAACCTGTTCAATTAAAGGGGTAACCTGTTCTTCTTTAAAATCAAACATGTCCCCATAATCGCCTTTCTGTCGAAAGTCAAATAATTGGGAATACAAAGTTCCAAATTCCATGTCAATTTTATTTGTTTTGATAAAATGAAGGCTAAACTGATTTAAAGTCCCCCCGTGTGTACCAGGTTTAATATCATTCCTCAACAAAAGAGCAATAACAGCATAAAAACAAGCGTAATAAAGGCGGTTGACAATTGTATTCCAACTTTTTCTCTGAACCAGGAAAAGTGCCTCATCATAAGCTTCGTCAGCTCTTTTTAACCTGTATAATATATAATCTGCTTTGTTGTTCATTTCAATTTTAATCCATCTTTAACAACATTTTCGTATAGAGGCGAGTAAGCCAATTTCTCTTTCCAGTATTTTTTGGGATAGATTAAAATTGAGATAACTTGTCCGGATTCCAGTGATAATTTATAAATATCGCGTCTGAATTTATTATCCAATTCGTTGGTAAACTCCGGGGCATCTACTAAAATTAAAATATCCCAGTCGGAATCAGCTTTGTAATCGCCCCTTGCGCGGGAACCAAACAGATAAGCCTCAGCACTTGGGTCTTTACTAAAAATTGTTTGTGTAATTTTATTTTGAAGTTCTCTCTCGTTCATAATAAAATGATTTTCCTAATCAAAGATACAATGATTAACCCATTTGTTGAAATTTACACCTTAAACGATTATCTACAATATATTCAGCAATTGTTCCTTAATCCGTTCCAGATGGTCTTTCATCTGCACCACCAACCGCTGGATATTGCTATCGTAGGCTTTGGAGCCGAGCGTATTGATTTCGCGGCCCATTTCCTGAGAAATAAATGCCAGTTTTTTTCCACCGGATTCAGGAAGCATAAGGATTTCCAGGAAATAGGTGCAGTGGTTTTCCAGCCGCACCTTTTCCTCGTTCATATCCATTTTGTCGAGATAGTAAACCAACTCCTGTTCAAAACGGTTCTCGTCCACATTGCCGTTCAGATTCAGCTTACCGAGATTTTCGGTGAGGCGGTTTTTTACGGTTTCCATCCGCTGCTCCTCGAAAGGCGAAATTTGTTGAAGCAGTTTTTTTATTCTTTCGGTATTGGCAGAAATGTCGGTTTCCAGGGCCTTTCCTTCGGCAATCCGGAATGTATCGATGTCGTTCAACGCTTTGCGCAAATGTTCCAGAATAACCTGCCATTCTTCCTCATCCAGTGTTTCGTATTCGGTTTTCACCACATCGGGCAATCTCAGAATAGCCTGCATGGACACCTGGTCGGTTGTTAGTCCCAGCTCTTCGTTAATTTCTTTAAGCTGCCTGAAATATCCTTTCAGGATGGGCTCGTTGATTTTACTGTTGGAATCTTCGCCGTGGTTCTCCACATAAATGGTCAGGTCCACTTTCCCGCGCACCAGTTTTTCGGCCAGTTCTTTTCTGATTTCAATTTCCTTTTCGCGGTAAACCGAAGGAATGCGCGCATTAATGTCGATTTGTTTGCTGTTAAGCGCTTTTAACTCGAGAATAAATTTTTTGTTGTTCACTTCAAATTCGGCTTTGCCGAAACCCGTCATCGATTTTATCATAGAATCCAAATTTTTGCGAATTTACGCTTTTTATGCGATAACACCCGACCCAATCAATTCATCTTTCAGGTACCAGGCTGCAAACTGTCCGGAGGTGATTCCCCGTTGTTCGTTTTCAAAAAGAATAAATATGCCTTCATCTTTTACATGCAAGGTTCCTTTTTCCAATGGTTGGCGGTACCGTATGCGAATGTCGAATTCTTTTTTATCACCAGACTGTAACTCCAGGTCGGGCCGAATCCAGTGCACATCTTCTTTGGTAATAAAAAGCCCTGGGCGGAAAAGTCCGGGATGTTCCTGTCCTTCGCCTACATATACAATGTTTCGCTGCACATCGGTTCCCAAAACAAACAGCGGCTTTTTGTGTCCGCCAATGTTGAGTCCTTTACGCTGGCCAATGGTATAAAAATGAGCGCCCTGGTGTTCACCTATCACTTCTCCGTTCCAGGGTTTGTAAGGAAATGGAAAACATATTTTTCGGAAATTTTCTTCAGAAACTTCCATCTCCTTTTTCTTTTTCATAAACGCAGCCGGAATTTCAATCACATTGCCGGTTTTGGGTTGGAGTTGTTGCTGCAGAAATGTGGGTAAATCCACCTTTCCCACAAAACAGATTCCCTGTGAATCCTTTCGTTCGGCAGTTGGCAGATTTTGTTCACGGGCCATTTCGCGCACCTGTGGCTTGGTGAGGTGCCCGATGGGAAAAAGCGCCATGCCCAGTTGATCCTGATTGAGCTGGCACAAAAAATAGCTCTGGTCTTTGTTCCGGTCTTTCCCTGCAAGCAGCCGGTGGATAGTCCGGTTTTCTGTTTCAATTGAATCTTTCCGACAATAATGGCCGGTGGCTACAAATTCGGCATCAAATTTCAGGGCTTCTTCCAGAAAGGTATCGAATTTAATTTCGCGGTTGCACAATACGTCGGGATTTGGCGTACGGCCTGCCTGGTATTCGGCAAACATATAATCTACCACCCGCCTTTTGTATTCCTTGCTCAAATCGACAATGTGAAAGGGAATATCCAGCTTTTTGGCCACCATTTTAGCAATCAACGCATCTTCCTCCCAGGTACAGGCACTGGTAACCGCGCCAACCCGTTCGTGCCAGTTCACCATAAACAATGCCACCAGGTCGTGCCCCTGCTGTTTTAACAGGTAAGCAGCCACACTGGAGTCCACTCCGCCCGAAAGTCCGATAACAACTTTGCTCATAGACTGCAAAAGTAGGAAGTAATTTGTTTTTTTTGGTATTTTTACGGTTCTGAATTGTACAAATAAGAAGAAGTGAACATGCAAATTCGATTCAAAACATTAACGCTGCTGCTGCTGTGTGCTGTTATCTGTCATATAAAACTTTATGCAGATGAACCTCCGTTGCACAGCGAGCCATCATTTTTGCGGCTGGTTAACGACCATTGGGTGAACCTGAAAATGGAGCAAATGACCCTCGACGAAAAAATTGCCCAGCTTATGATGGTTCCTGTCTATCCGCGGCAAAGCGAAAACAGCAAAACCAGCATGGTTGAAGTGATAAAAACGTTTAAGCCCGGCGGAATTCTGGTCATGCAGGGTAGTCCGGTGAAAACCGCCCGGTGGATAAACGAATTTCAGGAAAACTCATCTGTGCCCCTGCTTGTGGCGATTGATGGCGAATGGGGGATTTCCATGCGCATCGACAGTGTTGTGCAGTATCCTTATGCACAAGCCATTGGCGCCATTCAGGATTCCACTTTTATTTACCAGATGGGCCGTGATTTTGGTCAGCAAATGAGGCAGATGGGCATTCACATGAACTTTGCCCCGGTGGCCGACGTAAGTACCAATCCGCAAAATCCGGTTATCAATTTTCGTTCGTTTGGTGAAGACAAAATCAATGTATCCCTAAAAGCAGGCTGGACGGCACTTGGCATGCAGGATGCCGGCGTGATTCCCGTAGCCAAACACTTTCCGGGGCATGGCGATACCGAAACCGATTCGCATCATGTTTTGCCACTTGTAAATCACCCCAAAGACCGCATCGATTATGTGGAGAGTTTTCCTTTCCGGTACCTGACTGAAATGGGAATTATGGGAATCATGTCGGCCCACCTGGAGGTGCCTGCACTCGACGATTCGGGAACGCCTTCGTCACTATCAAAAAAGATGATTGATGGTTATTTGCGAAACGAAATCGGGTTCAAAGGGTTGGTTATAACTGATGCAATGAATATGAAAGGCGTTCAAACTGAAAAAGGAAATGCCGAACTGGAAGCGCTGAAGGCCGGAAACGACATGCTGGAATTTGTTACAAACATTGGAAAAGCCATTGCTTCGGTAAAACAGGGTATTGCCAGCGGAGGAATTTCCATCGAAGAAATTGAAAACAAATGCCGGCGTGTACTGGCAGCAAAACGCTGGGCTGAATTGCATATTTATCAGCCTGCCGATTTAAAAAACCTTACTGCGCGGCTGAATTCTCCTTATTTTGAAGTAACCAACCGGAAACTGATAAAAAATTCGCTAACCGTTTTGGCCAACCAGGATGTTTTGCCGGTTCAGGATTTGGGCAATCTGAAAATTGCCTCTGTAATGATTGGCGCCGGAAGTATTTCTCCTTTTCAGAAGATGCTTGAAAAATATACCAATGTAGATCATTTTTATCTGGATAAAAATGCATCGGCGCGCGAAATGGCCAGTTTGCGTACCAAATTGGATAACTACAATCTGGTGATTGCGGGTATTCAGGGAATCAATCTTTTCCCCTCTGGAAGATACGGAACCAGCGAAATGCAGCGAAATGCCCTGGCTGACTTTATCAGAGACAATAACATTGTCGCTGTTTTTTTTGGGAATGCGTATGCATTAAAACACTTTGAAAACATTCACCGGGCAAAGGGGTTGATTGTAGCCTATCAAAACAATCCGTTAACTCAGGAACTGGCAGCTCAACTGGTGTTTGGCGCTTTTGATGCAACCGGAAGATTGCCGGTTACCGTTGACAATCGTTTTAAGTTAGACAATGGCATGGATGTTTCCGCAAATCAGTCGCTGGCCTACACCATCCCCGAAGAAATGGGATTCAATTCGGTCATACTGGGCAGAAAGATTGATTCCCTTGCCAATCTTGGAATTGAAAACCAGGCCTACCCGGGCTGTCAGGTGCTGATTGCCAAAGACGGAAATGTGATTTTTCATAAAAGTTATGGCTACCATACCTACGATAAAGAGCAGGAAGTGACCACTGAGAATGTTTACGACTGGGCTTCGCTGACCAAGGTCACGGGTCCGCTGCCGGCTCTGATGATGTTGTTTGACGAGGGGAAATTCGATTTGGATGCACCGTTTCACACATACTGGCCGGCATTTTTGGGAACAGAAAGGGGAAGTTACCCGGTACGCGATTTTTTAACCCACCAGGCCCGCTTGCCGGCCTGGATTCCGTTCTGGCGAATGGGGTTGGACAGTGAAGGAAACCTGAGCCGGGAGGTATTCTCCCACCAGCCTTCCGATTTATTCCCTGTCCGGGTTTCAGAAGGATTATACCTGAATGGAAATTTCCGACAGGCCATCCTCGATACCATCCGAAATGCCAAATCGTTACCACGGAAAAGGTATGTTTATTCCTGCCTCAGCTTTCACCTTTATCCTGAAATAATTACCGGATTAGCCGGAATGCCTTACGAGCAGTACATAAAAAACAACTTTTACAAGCCGCTGGGCGCCGGAAGCATAACTTACAACGCCTATCAGCATTTTCCACTGGAGAATATCATTCCCACCGAAACCGACGATTTTTTCCGTAATGAAAAACTGAGGGGTTTTGTGCACGACGAGGGTGCTGCTATGTTGGGCGGAGTGTCGGGAAACGCGGGTCTTTTTGGAACCACCAACGATTTGGCCAAGTTATTTCAAATGTACCTTCAAAAAGGATATTTTGGCGGCAAACGGTTTGTTTCAGAAGAAACAATCAACGAATTTATTCGCGTGCAGTTTCCCGACAATGACAACCGGCGGGGGCTGGGTTTTGACAAACCACTGATTGACAACCATAAAAAAAGGCTGAAAGATGCCTATCCGGCGGTTAATGCAGGCAAAAACAGTTTCGGCCATACCGGTTATACGGGCACCTTGGCCTGGGCCGACCCCGATAGTGGTTTGCTTTTCATTTTCATGTCGAACCGGGTGCATCCTACCCGCGAAAATGCCAAGCTGTTCGATTTGAACATTCGTACAGCCATGCACCAATCCATTTATGACTGTTTGACCCCTGATGCAAAATAACCGGGGTTAAAAAAAGTTAATTATTCCTTCCTTTTCTCTTTGGGATATTCGCGTTATGATTTGTTTGAGTGTTGAATGTTAGTTCGTTGTGTTCAAAAACATTTCTCCTTACTTCATCGTATAACGGGTTGAATATACTTATAAAAAGCAAGATGATACTTTTAAGTTCTTTATTTGATTATTAATTTTATATTTACAGGTTGAGACGTTCTTTTTAATATTTAAATAATAACAAAATAAAATTTTTAGCATTATGGAGTCTAAAATCACTTTTAATGAGCTGCGGAAAATCAAAGACAGCTTACCTGACGGTTCCATCAGGAAAATTGCGCAAGAGTTTGAACTCACCGAGGAAACCGTCAGAAATTATTTTGGAGGCGCAAATTATACCAACGGAGCAGCAGTAGGAATTCACATGGAACCGGGCCCAAATGGCGGCATAGTTCTTCTCGACGATACAAAAATCCTTGATCGCGCAAAAGAAATTCTTCATGAAGAAACAGTCTGAACCCAACGATTTTTTATAGAAATATGAAAAACTGTCCTATATTTATGGGGCAGTTTTTTTTAAATCAAAATTGAATCAAAATGAAGAAGTATTTCCTTTTCGTAATCACCGCAAGTGTATTTGCATTTTATTCGTGCCAGACCGAAAAGCCCTGGCAGCCACTTTTTAATGGTGAAAACCTCGAAAACTGGGACATGTACCTTGGTACTCCGCTCACAGGATTCGAAGATTTGGCTGAGGCCGCTACAACCGGCAAAGTGTTTACCGTAGTGGAAGAAAACGGAGAAAAGCTCATCCGGATTTCAGGCGAAGTAAATGGTTCGCTGGCTTCCCGCGACACTTTTGCAAACTACCATCTGCAACTGGTTTATAAGTGGGGAACCGAAGTTTATACCAGCCGCAACAGCGGTTTGCTTTACCACAGCTTTGGCGATTTCGGCGAAGCACTTGGTACATGGATGGTAAACATCGAATGTCAGCTAATGCACGACCGCCTGGGCGACACCTACCTGATGAACAACACCTATTGCGAAACCGCAGTAAAAGAAACCGATGGCAGTTTTTATTATGCCAAAGATGGCGAAGTAAAACAGTTCAGTAAAGAACACAACGGGCCTCTGGTGAATAAGGCTTTTGATGCCGAAAATCCGTTGGGAGAATGGAATACCGTTGATTTGTATTGTGTTGGCCGTACTGCTGTGCATGTGGTAAACGGACAAGCCGTTATGGTGAACAACAACACAGGAATTGTTGAAAACGGAGAAATTCTTCCGCTCACCGGTGGAAAAATCCAGCTGCAATCGGAAGGTGGCGAATTGTTTATCAAAACCATTCAGGTTAAACCGATAAAAGAAATTCCGGCAGAAATACTGCCCTAAGGTAAGCAACTCATTTTTTAATGCAGGTAACTATCAGCGGAAGATGTTTTCCTCCGTAAGTGCCTGCATTAAAGTTTGAAAACAGCTGGATGTCAGTGAATCCGGCATCGTTCAGCTGGCCGATTAAATCTTTGCTATTCAATGCCAGCAAGTGTGTCTCGTTGGTAATCATCCTGTTTTCTTTTTTGATGTACAGTTCAGTTTGAAAACGAACCAGTGAACTGTTTTCTTCAAAGGCATAGCGGCGAACAAACCGTATGTTTTCGGTTTCAATTAGTGGCAGTTCCGTAATCTGGTCTGAAAGGATGTAATCGTAGTTTAGTATTTGAAGTAAAAATTTGCCACGGGATTTTAGAATAGTTGAAACTCCCTCCAGCATTTGGGAAATGAGCTGCGCAGCAGGAAGATGCACCAGCGTGTTTCCGAAACACAAAACCAGGTCGAACTGTTGCGCCGGGAAATCTTTTTTCAGATGCAGCATATCGCCCCTCTGAAACAGCAGAGATAGGTGAGTTTTTCTTGTTTTTGCCTCTCTCAGCAGGTTTTCGTTCAGGTCGATTCCGGTAACATGTGCTCCGTTTACCGCCAGTTGATAAGCCAGCTCACCAGTGGCACAACCAATGTCCAAAATGTGTTTGCCTGCCAAATCCCTGCTGTTTCGGATTACAAATTGCAATTGTGCCGGATTGAAGGGAAAAATTTCGGGATAGAGTTTTGATATGGAAGAGTAAAATTCGTTTTGGTTGTCCTTCATGGAATTTTTACATTATTTCATTTTTTCAATTCTCACTCTCGCATCCACAGCCAGAATTTCTTTTTCGTTTCCCAGCAACGGGTTAATATCGAGTTCTTTAATTTCAGTTGCAAAGCGCAGCAGGCACGAAAGCCTCACAATAATTTCAGCAAATTGCGGAATATCCACCCCTGATTGCCGGCGATAGCCTTTCATTAGTTTGTAAGATTTCAGCTGCCGGAGCATTGACATGGCTTCATCTAAAGAGAGAGGCGCCAATCCAGATGCTACATCCTTCAGCACTTCCACATAAATTCCGCCCAAACCGCAAAGCACAATATGCCCGAAATTTTCTTCGTAGGTAGCGCCCAGGAAAAGCTCCATTCCGGAGGCCATTTGCGCCACCAAAACTCCTTCCACCCCTTCCATTTCGTTGAGGTGGTGAAATTCTTTCCGCACCTGGTCAACATTCCTGATGTTCAGAATTACTCCGCCCACATCGGTTTTGTGCAACGGGCCAACCACTTTCATTACCACCGGAAACCCGATATTCATGGCGGCGAGCATGGCTTCGGTTTCGGTTTTGGCCACAATTTCCTTAACCCGGGGAATGCCGGCGGCATCGAACAACTGGTGGATTATTTCCGGGGGTTGATACCCGTCAGCAGTATTTTCAACAATTCTTCGGATGGCATTCACCTTTATCCCCTCCATAAAAATTTCCGAAGAAGCTGGTGGTGGTGTATGAATGACCTTGGTGAGCGCCCGGCCAAGCAAAACCTCATCGGGGAAGTTTACATTTCCATGCGAAAGAAAATAGGAAACATCTTCTTCTACATTGATGATGGATGGCAGAATGGGATAAACCGGTTTGCGGCAGGTTTTCATTTTTTGATCGAGCGTTTCGTACACATTGCGGATGGGGAACAGTCCCGGACTGCCATAAATAACCGCCATGCCGTCCACATCGAAATCATTTTCGCAGGCATCCACAATTTCACCCAGTTGTTCTGCCGTTCCGGTAGCCAGAAAATCGATGGGGTTTTCTACCGAAGAGCCCGGGAAAAGTTTTTCCTTCAGGGCTTCCTTTGCAGGCGAATCGGGAATTTGCGGAATTTTCAGGCCGCCGTCTTCCAGTGCATCGGTGAGCATTACTCCCGGTCCACCGGCGTGTGTAATAATGGCCAGTTTCCGGCCTTTCAGTTCCTTGCACATAAACACATTGGCCACGGTGGTCAGTTCCTCCCGGCCATAGCACCGCACAATACCTGCTTTTCTGAAAAGGGCTTCAACTGCAGCATCGGAACTGGTAAGCGCTCCTGTGTGCGACGAGGCAGCACGGCTTCCTGCCTGCGAACTTCCTGCCTTGATGGCCGCAATTTTACATCCTTTTCTGATTAGTGAGGAGGCATGAATAAGCAGCTTGTCAGGGTTGTCGATATTTTCGATATAGAGAAGCTTCACCCGGGGACTTTCACCCGGAATATACGTTTCGTCGAGGTAGGCCAGTATGTCTTCCACACCGGTCTGGGCGCTATTGCCTACCGAAAACACATTGGCAAACCGCAGCCCCTTGGGAATTCCTGATTCCATAATAAAAACGGCAGTTGCACCGGAGCCCGAAATAAAATCGCAGCCGTGCGGAGTTAATGGTGGAACAGGGGTGGTAAAAACACTGGCATGATGAGGTGTCATCACACCAATGCAGTTGGGACCGATGAGGCAGCCGTTGTGCCGGTCAATTACCTCCACAATTTTTTGTTCCAGCTTTTTTCCTTCCTCATTCGTTTCGCCAAAACCGGCAGAAATGATGATAAATGCTTTGGTGTTTTTTTGTGAAGCCAAAACTTCAACAGCAGGCAAACAAAATTGTGCAGGAATGGCCAAAATAGCCAAATCGACCTCCGGCAGGTCCTCGACATTTAAAAAAGCAGGTATCCCCTGAATTTCTTTTTCTTTGGGGTTAACCACATACAATCGGCCTTTACAGGAATGTTCGATGAGGTTTTTTACAATTTTTCCTCCGGGCTTCATGGTGTTGTTTGAAGCCCCGATAACGACTATACTTTCCGGCCTGAACAGCTTTTTGTTTACCATGCCATAACTTTTATTTGGCATAAATGTACATATTTTGAACACATCTATCCCTGACATTTTTCAACCCCTGTATTTTCTTAACTGCATGGATTTCTATATTTTTAGCCAAATTTCCATTATGGACGAAAAGAAAGAACAAAAAATTGTTGTTTTTACAACCCTTTCTTCTTCCGATAAAAACCTTATTTTAACCGGAGTAACCCTCGCTAATGCATTTGGCAAAGAACTGTGCCTGACTTACCGGTTAAAGAAAAGTGAAGAAAAAAAACGACATATTTTCAAACGGAATCTGGTGGGATATGCCCTTTCGCTGAAAGAAGAAATTCCCGGAATCAGAACTTCTGTTTTGGTTTTGCAGGAAAGGATGAGGGAGCTGCCTGAAATACTGGCCGATGAATACGAGGCTATCCTGTTTGTTGCCGACGCAGCATCCTTCCCGAAGTTCTCAGGAGCTGTAACTGAAAGCCCGGTGCCTTTTCTCTTTGTCAACACCCGGGCGCCCCTGTCAACTTTCAAAAAAGTAGTTTTGCCTGTCGATTTGCGTAAAGAGACAAGCGATTCGGCACTTTGGTGCAGCTGGTTCGGTCGCTTCAAACAGTCGGAGATTGTGGTTGTTGCAGCAAGTGATAAAAGTCACGATTCCCAACGGCAGGTCGGGAAGAATGTGTTGTTCACCAAAAAACTGTTTCAGAGGTTTAACGTTGGGCATCACATTTTTAAGGGCAGTAAATCCAGTTTGCAAAACAGTTTCGAAGCACTTGAATTTGCCCTTGCCGATAAGGCCGACATGCTGGTGCTGCTTGGCAGCTCGGTGATTACACCCCTCGACTGGCTGATTGGACTTCCTGAGCGTAAAATCATACGAAGTGCAGAAGAAATTCCTGTTTTGCTGGTAAACCCCAGGCGCGACAACTACGTTTTGTGCGATTGAATCTGACAATTAGGTTAACTGCTATTGGATGAAAACAAACGGTATTTTTATGCACAATTCCCCATGAAATTCATTAATACTTATGCAAATTTTCTAATTTTGATGTGGAGGACCAGGGGGTCCATTTACAATTTGGGTTGAACATGACAAACAAATCGGCAAACGGGAAAGAATGGCGTGTAGTTTATACCAGATCGAGGGCAGAAAAGAAAGTGTATGCCGCGCTGATCGCTCAACACATTGATTGCTTTTTGCCGCTTCAAAGAAAACTGAGGCAATGGAAAGACCGGAAAAAGTGGGTTGAGATGCCGCTTATTTCCGGATATTGTTTTGTGAATATCGATAAGAGTGAATATGAAAAAGTGCTCCGGACCGATAATGTGGTGAGTTATGTGCGATTTGAATCGAAACCCGCCCGCATTCCTATAACCCAGATTGAATACCTGCGGCAGATGCTGAATCAGTCGGATTTTGAGGTGGAGGTATCGCGTGAAACATTCAAGCCGGGTAAGCTTGTGGAAATAATTAGCGGCCCAATGGTCGGACTGCGGGGCGAATTACTCGACTGCAGGGGTAAAAACCGGTTTGTTTTGCGCATTCATCAAATCAACACTGTTTTTTCAGTGGAGGTTCCGGCAGATAAGCTGACTTTACTTCCCGTGGCAAAAGAAGTGTAAATTTAAAATGTAACTTTTACTTTTTAAATATATTTTCTACCTTTAGCTAAAATTTAAAAAGAAATAAACCATGACTGATTTTAACAAGCTGGAGATATGGTTTGTAACCGGAAGCCAGCATTTATACGGAGAAGAAACCTTAAAGCAGGTGGATGCCGATTCGTCAGAAATAGTAAAGGGGCTGAACGCCTCGGGTAAGATGCCCGTGCAGATTGTTTTCAAGCCTGTGGTAAAAACTCCCGATGAAATTCTGGACATTTGTGTACAGGCCAGTGCCAGCAAAAACTGCATCGGGTTAATTACCTGGATGCACACCTTTTCGCCGGCCAAAATGTGGATTGGCGGCCTGAAAGCGCTGAGTAAGCCTTACATGCACCTGCATACCCAGTTTAACCGCGATTTGCCCTGGAGCGAAATCGATATGGACTACATGAACCTGCACCAGAGTGCCCACGGCGACCGCGAATACGGTTTCATCAACACACGCATGCGGAAAAACCGCAAAGTGGTGGTTGGCCACTGGAAAGATGAAAAAGTGCAAAACCAGGTGGCCCTTTGGTGCCGCACTGCTATTGGCTGGCACGATTCACAAGGCTTGAAAGTGGCCCGCTTTGGCGACAACATGCGCGAAGTGGCCGTTACCGAAGGCGACAAGGTGGAAGCACAGATTAAATTTGGCTGGCAGATTTCTGCTTACGGTGTGGGCGATTTGGTGGAATACGTTGAGAAAGTTAACGATGCAGAGGTAGATGAATTGTACAAAGAATACGAGTCGCTTTACGATGTAGCCGAAAATTGTAAACCGGGCGGCGAATACCACGAAAATGTGCGCGTTCAGGCACGGTACGAAATTGCCATGAAAAGGTTTATGGAAGACGGCAATTTTAAAGCTTTCACCACAAATTTTGAAAACCTCACCGGACTGGATCAATTACCAGGACTGGCCTCGCAACGGTTAATGGCCGCCGGCTACGGTTTTGGCGCCGAGGGCGACTGGAAACAGGCGGCCATGCTGCGCATCATCAAAACCATGTCGGAAGGAATGCCGGGCGGCAGTTCGTTTATGGAAGATTACACCTACCATCTCGACCCGGCCAATGAAGCAGTTCTGGGAGCACACATGCTGGAAATCTGTCCGAGCATTGCGGCTCAAAAACCAAGGCTGGAAGTTCAACCTTTGGGAATTGGTGGTAAAGATGCACCGGCCCGTTTGATTTTTGAAAGTTCCACCGGCGATGCCATGAATGTAACATTAATTGACATGGGCAACCGTTTCCGGTTGATTGTTAACACACTTGATGTGATTGATCCTTTGGAAAAAATGCCCAAACTTCCGGTAGCTTCGGCATTCTGGAAAACGCACCCCAGCATGGCCGACGGCGCTGCAGCCTGGATTTACGCCGGCGGAACCCACCACTCGGCATTTACGCTGGCACTTACGCCTGAATACATCGAAACATTTGCAGAATATGCCGATGTGGAATTTGTGGTTATCGATAAAAACACCGATTTAACCACATTCAAAAAAGAATTACGCTGGAACGAAATTTATTATATGCTGGCAAACGGGCTGAAATAAAATAGATTTTTTATTTTATTGCCCGTGCCCGATAAGATAAAAACCACCGCATCTGATAAAATCAGAGACGGTGGTTTTCTTTTGTGAATTAATTTTTATACCCTTATCTTTCCAATATTGCCGAAAAAATCATTCACCCTGGCGAACAGGTTTCCAGGTTAATTGTTTTTCGTTCTGAAAAACCAATTAATGAACTTGATATACGAATGGAAAAAGCGGATTTTGAAGTGATTGGCAAAAAGTAATTCGGTACAAATTGTTCCTTGTTTAAGGTAATTTATCAAAATCTATTTCCGGCGAGATACCGTTACTTTTACGTTCAAAAAACGTATCGATGATGGTTTTATCGCTGAAGAATCCGCAGTTTTTCAGGAAAAACCGGTCGTCTTGCACCCCGCCGGCATAATCCAGCCGTGAATCTTTCCTTGCAGTGGCATCGGCAGTGAATTTAATTCTGGTAAGTTCGGTCCAGTTTCCGGCAGTGTTGCAAACCCACTGGTTGGAATACCAGGCCATGCGCGACTGGTCGCCGGTGTGGGTGATAAAATTTTCGAGGAAGGAATATAATCCTTTCAGCCAGGTATCGGTTTTGGGCCGCCTGAAACTGGCAATCAGCTTCCACCCGCTTTCTTCAGGGGCAAAAAACCAGGCGGTAAAATCGGTAGAACCATTGCCGGTGGGTTCGCCTTTCAGCAAAAACTGGTATGTGGTTCCGGCTTTCCAGTTGTAGCGTAAAAAACTTTGTCCGCCCGAACCTTCGTTTCCAAACTCACCGGTGTAAACACCATCTCCTTTTTTCAGCAACACAATGCGGTCTTCTTCCGGAATTTCAGCGGGATTGTCGGTCTGAAACGGACTCCACACCGAAAACAGCACCCGTCGTTCGGTTTCAGAATTTACCTGAATGCCAAAATAACCCTGTCCAAAACCGTTGGCCATATAATACGATCCAATCACATCCTCACCCTCGGGAACTTCAATCTCACTGTAAAACCATTTCACATCACCGGTATTTTCAGGAACCTGAAAACCCAGGTGCACAGATGGTCCGCGGCGCCCCCAGTAAAAATCGTCTTTTACAAAATATACCTCACCGCTGGTTGCCTGGCCGCCAATAAGAACGGCTTCAATATCGGCAAACGTTTGTCCGCTTTTTTGAATGCCTTCAAATTCTACCCAGTGGTAACCCGGTTCACTTACCGAAAAAATTCCCGCCGGAATGGTATCGAAAGCACTGTTGTTCATAACCAACTGTTTCTCTTCTTCGTTGCATGAAATTTTCAATTCAGAAGTTCCATGCTGTGCCCGCGCAACAATTCCCACATGCAAATCACCGGTTTGCTCAACTCTGAAGTAGGTGCGAATTTTGACATCTTTTTCGCTCCAGTTGGTAATTCCCTGTTCTTTAATCACATCTCGGTTTTTGGATGCATTTTCTAACACCCAGCTATTGCCATAAGCTGGAATGGAATGGCTGAAGGTGAGTTTTTCGGGCATTTTATCCTCTTTCTTTTGGCAGGCACCGTTTAAAAACACAAAAATGAACAGTGAAAATGAAAAAATATTAAAGATTGTCATTTGTCTGATTTCTTTGAATTTCATTGAGCTGGTAAATTTGAGCCGCAAGATCGGCTTTTTGATAGTATTTTTCATGTGAAAAATTCAGGAATTTCAAAATTTTAAAGGCATTGAACTTTTGAAAAAAACGGTTCTGAAACGTTTCCGGCGAAGAGCAGTTTTTGTTTAAATCGCTGATTTCGAGCCGAAAATTATCTTCTTTTAAAAACAATTCCACTGGGGCGGGTAGTTTCTTTATCCAATCTTCGTATTGTTCTTCTGAAATCTTATAAAACAGGTGGTTCACATCGAAAAACTGTTTCAAATCGGCAAAAGCCTTCAAGTTGTATGTTTTGCTCAGGTCTTCCTCTCCTTTCATCCATTTTTGCAAAACAGGGCCGGTGCCAAACGGGACGCGGTCGGACAGCCGGGCAGAAGGGTGAACTGTGGTCCCGGTAATTTCTCCAACAGGCCCAATCTGCACCAGATTTTGCAGGAAATAAAAATCTTCGCCGGCCTGCCTGCGGTTCATGCCGCCGCGTTTCACATACGCTTTGGCTTTTACGGCAAATGCCGAACCCACTGTAAACATGGGGTAGGGATAGCCGGTAAAACCCAATGCATTTTTGTAATAATCCATGTATTTTTCGTAAAGCTGAATACCTTCCAAATGCTTTCCGTCCAACCCTTCGGTTTGATGCGAAAAAGCTATGGTAGCTCCAACTTTATCAGGGTTTTGTTTAAACCAGTGCTCAATTTCAACCAAATAATTCTTCTCCACCAACGTGTCTGCGTCCAGCGAAACCAGAATTCCGTCCGGCTTATTTTTCAGGTTAAATCTCCGTATGGCCTCGTCCATGCCACTTTTTCGTGCCAGTCCGGCCCCTGCCCATTTTTTTTTCAGCACAACGGGGCCTGCCGCAAAAAAAATCAATCCAGCTTTTGGGTGGGTTGAAATCCATTGGTCAGCTTCTTTTTTTGTTGTTAAGTTTAGGTTTTTCGTCTCATCCGAAGCATTTTCGGAATGATTGATAAGAAGGATAACCTCAACTTTGGCATCCGGCAGGCGACAGGCAAAGAGTGATTCAAGGGTTTTCAGGACTTCAGGCTCGCGAAAACAGGGAATTACAACCGAAATTCCGAATTCAGGGTCGGGGTTTTGCGGAATCAGAGCCGGCACTCTGTTTTTTTCGAGATAACGGTTTGCAAACATGAGGTGTGAATTCAAAAGTGAATAGCTGCAAGATAGGCAAAAAAAATCCGGGTGATTTTCCCGGATGCTTTTTCTTTCGTTGTATTTGCTATTTCGGTTTTTGAGCATACCGTTCGTTAAGTACTTTCAGTACTTCGGCGGTAATGTTGTGGGCTTCATTTCCAATGAGAATTTCTGCTCCGTTGAAAATGTAGTCGTAATTTTTATCTTTATTGAATTCCTCGAGAAATCCAAGCAGGCTGTCCAAAATCTGCTGATTGTTCGCTGCCTGCAATTCGGCCAGCTTCCCCGACAATTCCTGGTCGAGTTGTAAAATTTCCTGCTCTCTGCCTACCAGGCGGTCGCGTTCCTGAATGGCCCGTTGTTCGGTAAGAAATCCGCCGCGCTGCAATTTTTCCTGGAATGCCGCCGCTTCGCGCTCGAATGACTGACGTTTGGTGCCAAATTCGCTGTTGTAAGCTTCCTGCCTTTTGGTAAATTCATCGTGCAGGTCCTGCGCCAGGTCGTAATTTAAAATAATCGAATCGGCCTTTACGTAGGCAATTTTCAACGAGCTACCCCCGGAAACAACAGCTTCTTTGTCAGCAGGTTTTGCTTCTTCAGGACTTTTTGCAGTAAAATGCAAAACATATAAAACTGCTACCGCTACTAAAGCAATAATTGAAACAATAGTGGATGATCCTTTCATTTCTCTACTTATTTAATTTGGTCTTCAATCGCGCAAAGATAATTTTTTCGGTGTAATGCAAGAGGACAAAACAACACTTTTTTAATTTTCATTAAACTGGTATTTTTTTTAAAACCTGTGTAAAATCATTACTTCGCCCTGATAAACATCATTGAAAAAAACCGCCCCCAGGTTGTACTTTTACCCAAGAGAACATTGTATTCGTTGAACTTTAAATCAAAGAATGTTGAATAAGCTGATTGCGAACATACTGCCTTATATGCCCAAAAAGCTGGTTTGGGTATTTTCGAGGCGATACATTGCCGGCGAAACCATTGAGGAAGGGTTGCTGGCATCGAAACTGCTGAACGAGCAAAACATTGAAGTAACCGTTGATTTGCTGGGCGAATTTATCGAAACGCTCGACGAGGCAGTGGCAAATAAAGAACACTACCTGAAAATTGTGGAGCAGTTCACACAGGAGATGGTAAAAGGCAACTTTTCACTTAAACCTACCATGTTCGGTTTGCTTATCGACAAAGACGCCTGTTACCGGTATATCAGGGAAGTGGTGGCCCTTGCAGCCCAAAAAGACACCTTTGTGCGTATCGATATGGAAGATTCGCAGTGTGTGGATCCCGAAATCGAGCTCTTCTGGAAATTACACAAAGAATTTCCACAGAATGTTGGTTTGGTGGTACAGGCATACCTTCGGCGCACCCATGCCGACCTGGATGGGCTGAAAGAGTTAAACACAGAAGATGCTCCGCTCAACTTCAGGTTATGCAAGGGAATTTATATTGAGCCCGAAAAAATTGCCTATAAAAAGTACGACGAGGTTCGGGAACATTTTCTGAAAGACCTCGAGTTCATGCTCAAAAATAAAATGTATGTTGGCATTGCAACGCACGACCAGTTTTTGGTGGAAAGTTCGTACAAACTTATTGAAAAATACCAGGTTCCCCAAAACAGGTATGAATTTCAAATGCTTTATGGCGTTACGCCCGATTTACGCCAGTCAATTATTGACAGCGGGCACAAAATGCGGGTTTATGTACCGTTTGGCAAGCAGTGGTTTAACTATTCCACCCGCCGGCTGAAAGAAAATCCGAAAGTTGCATCACATATTATAAAAGCGCTTTTCATAAGAGGTTAATTTTAAGGTTAAACAAAAACGAAGGGGTTGTCAAACGAATTTTTGCAATCCCTTTTTTATGTGCCTTTGAGGAGAAAATACCGAAATGGCTAACTCGTTTTGAAAATGATCTCCTCCAGGGGGCGTTTGGGAACATGGTGCACCTCATCCTCGTCGCGCCAGTATTTGATATTCCCTTCCTCGGCAGTTTCAAGCACCACCTTTTCGGCTGGTTTTCCGAGGGCAACCATCCATAAAATATCCAGATTTTCGGGAAGTTGAAATATTCTGGCAATTTTGCTTTTTATGAACGACCCAATGATGCATCCGCCAAAACCATCCTCCACGGCGCCCAACAGAATGCTTTGAATAGCAATTCCGTCGTCGCAGTAATAATTTTCGGCCAGCGACTTATCGAGCGTGACAGCAATGTATGCAGTGGGCCTTTCATTTTCCGGGGGGCCGTTCCAGTCTTTCAAATAACCGGCCCAGCCCAGGTTTGGAAAAATCAGGTTGTTGATTTTTTCGCTGGTGGAAATCACAAATTTCAAAGGCTGCATATTCCGTCCGCTGGCCGAAAAACGGGCCAGTTCTATCCAGTTTTTAATTTGTTCCGCTTCCGGTTTCACAGAGGCATCAAACCTGCGGTAACTGCGGTTATTCATTATCAGTTCTCGAATCATCGGTTTTTAATTTTTTAGGATTTTCCCCGAAAGGTATAAATTGATTTTTAATTCACACAATTTCGCCTTCACTTTTGTTTTTATCAATTCATTTAAATGCTTAGTTTTGTGGAACAGAACAGAACGGTTGGTGTTCTGGTAAACTAAAAATCCATGACTGAACTGAAGTTTAATATCGACAAAAATTCCAATACCCTGAAGTTTCAGCAACTGGTTGAAGCTATAATCGATGCCATTAGCCGCGATGAGTTGAAAGCCGGCGAAATGCTGCCCTCGGTGAACCAGATTATGAAAGAGAGCCACCTTTCGCGCGACACGGTTTTTAAAGCGTATGCCGAACTGAAAAGGCGTGGGGTGGTGGAGTCGGTACCCAACCGTGGTTATTTTGTTACACGGAAAATAACAAAAGTTTTTCTCTTTCTCGACACCTTCAAGGCTTACAAGGAGGTGCTTTACGGTTCTTTCCTCAAACACCTTCCCAAAAGCATCAGTGTCGATTTGCATTTTCACCACTACAACATCACGATGTTTGAAAAGATTGTGCTGGAAAGTCTGGGAAAGTACAGCAAGTACATCATCATGAATTTCGATCACCCCAAAATTCCGGGAATTATTCAGAAAATTCCGGTTGAACAGTTGCTGGTGATCGACTGGAAGATTCATGCATCCGGCAACCATTCTGCCGTTTTTCAAAATTTCGGTCAGCCGGTTTACGGTTGCCTCGAAGCCAACCGGGATAAAATGGACAGATATGCAGAATTTGTTTACTATTACCCGTCATTTACTTACCATCCCAAAGAATCCATCGACTATTTCAAAAAATTCTGCGAAGATTTTCGAATAAAGCATGCGGTGATTTTTAACGAAGAAGATTTCAAAATTAAAAAAGGAGCACTTTACTTTCTGGTGAGCGACCGCACCCTGGCAGGATTTCTCGACCAGTGCGCCGAAAAAGGATTTGAGCCCGGTCGCGATGTGGGCGTGATTTCCTACAACGAAACACCTATGAAGAAGTATGTGAAAAACGGAATCACGGTTATTTCCACCGACTTTGAACTGATGGGCCAAAAGGCGGCCGGGTTTGTTACCACCGGAGAATTTTTGCGGTTTGAGGTACCAACCGTCCTGAAATTACGATCATCGCTGTAATTACAGAGCAGGTGGGGCGATTTCCTGCGAAGCGATCACGATGTGGCAAATCCGCATTTTTAAATCAGCAGTTCGGTCCCGATAGTTGTCCGGGCGCTGCACCCAAACAATGAAGCAAAGAACGACTCTCTTTTTTGAAAGAACGGCTCTTTTTACCTGCATCCAAATATTACAATAAATCCGTAAAAAATCTCTCCGAATTCATTAACTTGCGCGGTGTAATTGGAAAAAAGAAACAACCAAAAGTTTATAATGATGTTGAAAATACGTTCATCTTTTTTGAGAGCCGTACTTACTTTTATCCCAGCATTTCTGATCCTGTTGTCGGGTTGTGTTGGCAATCCCAAAGGTCAGAACAACCAGGAAACTCAGGCCAAAAGCGCCGATCCCGGCTGGGTTTTGTTGTTCGGTGGCGAAACGCTGGATGGCTGGGAAATTACCAATTTTGGTCCGCAGGGTCCGGTGCAGGTTTCGGAAGAAAACATCATCCTTGGCATGGGCGATGGCTGCACAGGCATTACCTGGAAGGGCGATTTCCCGAAAATGAATTACGAAGTGAAGCTGGAAGCCAAAAAGATAACCGGCAACGATTTTTTCTGCGGAATAACCTTCCCTGTGGGCGAATCGTTTTGCTCGCTGATAGTGGGAGGGTGGGGCGGACCGGTGGTTGGCCTCAGCAGCATCGACGGGCACGACGCATCGGACAACGAAACCCGCACCCTGAAAAAATTCGATCACGACACCTGGTACGCCATTCACCTGAAGGTTTCCGAAGAAAAAATTGAAGCCTGGATTGATGGTGAACAAATCATAGATTTTACCACCGAAGGGCGGCAACTTTCCATCAGGCCAGAGGTTACCCTCTCAAGGCCGTTTGGCATTTGTTCATGGACAACCACCGCAGCCTTGAGGAATATTCAATTGAAAAAATAATTCTGCCAAAAAAAATCAGACAAAAATACCTTCGCCAACACCGATGGGCAAATCGAGCCAGAACCAAACAAACAGCAATACCACCCACATAATAAACAGTACTACGGCATATGGAATTAGCAATGACAGGATGGTTCCGATGCCTACGTTTTTGTCGTATTTTCTTACCCACCCTATGAGCAGTGGGAAATAAACATAGAGCGGACTGATGGAGTTTGTGATGGAATCGCCCACGCGATACATTAGCTGAATAAATGCTGCGCTGTAACCCAGCTGTGCAAGCATGGGGATAAATATGGGGGCAAAAATGGCCCATTTGGCCGATCCGCTGCCGATAAAAATGTTCAGAAAAGCGACAAGTGTCATGTACATGGTGAACATGAACGGACCGGTTAGTCCGGTTGACTGCAGGAATTCGGCGCCGTTAATGGCCAGGATGGTATCGAGACGGCTCCAGCTAAAGAGGTTGATGAACTGTGCCACCACCAGCATCAGCACAATGTATCCCGAGAGGTCCTTCATGCCCAGTTCCATGAATCTGAGTATATCGTCGGGCTTTTTAATGCTTCCGGTAATTTTTCCATACACATAACCCGGTATGGCAAAAAAGAAAAAGAGGATGGGTACCAGCCCGCGCAGAAATGGCGAAGGCACTATGCCTCCTGTTTCCTGGTTACGCAGCGGGGCATTGGCCGGAATGAGAAGCACAAGTATGATGGTTACAAAAATTGCCAGTGACAGTCCGGCATACCGCAAGGCTTTTTTTTCGGTTGCAGTTAATTTGGGTGCTTCTTCGTATGATTCAATTGCCGTGTCCCCCATGGAAAATCCACGGGTGCGGGGAATTGTAAAGCGGGACGCCACAAATGCACCGCCAATACCAAGCAACACGGTGGAAACAATCATGAAATACCAGTTGGCTGTGGCGCTCACTTCAATGGATGGATCGATTTGCTGCACCACTTCGGTGCTGATTCCGGCCAGAAGAACATCGGTTCCGGCAATGAAAAAATTGGCCGTGAACCCTGCTGTTGCTCCCGCATACCCGGCAATGAGCCCGGCAATGGGATGCAATCCCATCTGGGCAAAAATTAGAGCGGCAATGGGGGGTACAATTACCACGCCGGCATCGGACCCAATGTTACCACATGCGCCAATAATGAAAATAACCGGCAAAACAATTTTACGGGGAACGGCAAACGCCATGGTGCGCAAAATGATGGTGAGCAAACCGCTCCGTTCAGCCACCGATACGCCCATCAACATTACCAGCACCAGCCCAAAGGGTGCAAAATGTGCGAAGTTGGTTACCATTTCTTCCAGAAAACGGCGCAATCCCCAGCCCGAAATAAGGTTTTTCGGAACAACTACTTCGCCTGTGCCGGGGTCAACAGCGCTAATGCCCGAGAACGCAGCCACAGCACTCATGATAATAATGATCAAGGTAATCCAAACAAACAGCCAGAACGGATGAGGTAGCTTGTTTCCCAAAATTTCAATCCACTTGAGTACACCGGTGCTTTTGGGTTGAACATCCGGTTTCGACGATTCATTTTGCTGTGCCATACCTTTGTTTTTTTTCAGTACTTTTTTTTAAAAGTTGAAATGGTGCGCAAAATCGGGAAATTTTTTTAACCGGAAAAGAATTCAGCGCATAAATCCGCCATTTAACCTTTTCATCCCGGAAATAAAATCCAGGCAAGGCCGGTTCAGTCAGCATGAAAGCCAAACAGTCTTTTTGCTTAATGCGTTGTTTTTCAGCGATTTTAAGTTTGTGTTCCTGCCCGGATGTCCGACCGGTTTAATTAAACTCTTTTCTTTGCGATCTATTGTTATCTTTGCAATTCAGGGGTTAGAAAACGAAGAAAAATACATGGAAAAAATCTGGAATTTAAAAAAGCAGGGTGATCCGAACGAGATAAAGCATCTGTCGGCAGCGCTGAATGTAAATATGACAATCGCGCGGTTACTGGTGCAACGTGGGATTACGACCTTCAACGAAGCCAAGGCATTTTTTCGCCCGCGGCTGAGCGACCTGCACGATCCGTTCCTGATGAAAGACATGGATAAAGCGGTTGCCCGTTTGGAACTTGCCATCAACAATCAGGAGAAGGTGCTGGTGTATGGCGACTACGACGTGGATGGCACCACTTCGGTTGCACTAATGTACACTTTTTTGAAACCGCGGCTGAATCACATCGAATATTACATTCCCGACCGGTACAGCGAAGGTTACGGGGTTTCGCCCAAAAGCATCGACTATGCTGCCGACAATGGTTTTTCACTGATTATCGCCCTCGACTGTGGGATTAAGGCGGTGGATAAAATTACCGATGCCAAAAACAGAGGGCTCGATTTTGTTATTTGCGACCACCACAATCCTGACGATGAGGTACCCCCGGCAGTTGCCGTACTCGACCCCAAGCAGTCCGACTGCAATTATCCCTACAAAGAACTTTCGGGGTGCGGTGTTGGGTTCAAGTTGCTTCAGGCCTACTGCCAGAAGAATGAAGTTGAACTGGAAGAGATTTACGACCTGCTCGATTTAGTTGTGGTAAGCATTGCTTCCGACATTGTTCCCATTACGGGCGAAAACCGGGTGCTTGCATATTATGGTTTGAAAAAGCTGAATTCCAATCCGGGAATGGGTTTGCAAACCATCATAAACCTGGCAGGTATCAACGGAACTGAAATTACCATCAGCGACATTGTGTTTAAAATTGGCCCCCGGCTGAATGCCTCAGGCCGGATAGAGCACGGAAAAAAATCAGTACAAATTCTGGTTTCCATCGACGAAGATAAATCGGATATTCTGGGGGAGGAAATTGACTCGTTCAACGAAATTCGGAAAACACTCGATCGCGACATTACACAGGATGCCCTTGACATGATTGAGAAGGACCCCGAGATGAAAAACATGAACAGTACGGTGCTTTATAATCGTGATTGGCACAAAGGGGTTGTGGGTATTGTAGCTTCCAGGGTAACCGAACAGTATTACCGGCCTACCATTATTTTAACCGAGTCGAACGGAATGGCCACAGGTTCGGCACGATCGGTAAAAGATTTCGATCTGTATGAAGCCATTGGGCAGTGCAGCGATTTGCTCGAGTCGTATGGAGGGCACATGTATGCTGCCGGGCTAACCCTGAGAATTGAGAACATACCGGAGTTTCGCCGGCGTTTTGAGGAGATTGTGACCAGGCAGCTTACCGATTTGTCGCAGGTGCAAACCATTGAGGTGGATGCCAAAATTACCCTGAGTGAAATCAATCCCCGGTTCTACCGCATTTTAAAACAGTTTGCTCCGTATGGTCCGCACAACATGACACCGGTTTTTGTTACCGAAGATGTATTTGATGCCGGAACCAGCCGGTTGGTCGGAAAAAACAAAGAACACCTGAAGCTGGATTTGGTGGAACCCGATGTCAACTCAGGCATTTTCCCGGGGATTGCATTCAACCATTCCGATAAATTCGATCTGATTACTTCAGGGTTACCCTTCGATGTGTGCTATTCGATAACCGAAAACGAATACCGCGGCAAAACCAGCCTGCAGCTTTTTATTCGCGACATTAAAAAGCGGGATATTTTTTAAAACGGAAAATCTTCCAGTTTTTTCAGCTCGTTTAAAACCACCGCACCGGTTTTTCTGAGCCGTTTTTCCGACTGATGTCCGTCGGCTATTAAAATGCAATTTAATCCCAGTGCTTCTGCCACTTCAAAATCGTGAATAGTGTCGCCAATCATCCATGCATTTTCAGTTTTAATGTTGAATTGACCGATGAGTTGCTGACCGCGTTCCACTTTTGATGCCGCATAATGGTCGTTCAGTCCGGCAACTCCTTCAAAGTAAGGAAAAATGGCATTGTGTTTCAGTGTATGTTCGAGCATGTTTTGCTTCATGGCCGAAAGTACAAACTGCCGGGCGCCGGCTTCTTTGAAAAAAGCAATTATTTCCTTACCTGCCTGATGCAGTTCACAACGCTCCACCCCGTGGTCGTATAAATCAATAAATTCCCTTGCCGGAATAGCAAAATCTTCTTTGTTGAAATCGAATCCGATGGCAGCATAATAATTTTTTACCGGGAAAGAAAAAACTTCCTTGTAGGTTTGCCGGGTTAAAAGCGGAAGATTTCTTTTTTGTAAAAGCTGATTAATGGTAGCAATGCAAAAATCCAAATCGTTCAGCAGTGTTCCGTTCCAGTCCCAGATAATCGAGGTTCGCTTCATTTGATGTCAACCACCTTGAGTTTGTTGATTACGGGATTGGCGTAAATTTTCAGAAAACGCTCCTGGATGTCGGTAATGGGGAAGTCGATATGGATGAGTGCCTGTTCAATCATCATTTTGAAATTTTTCTTTTCGTGCGACGAATACCTGTGTTTGAACCGGGGTTCTGGCATCAGCATGTCGTAAGCTATGTAATTGTTGGGCCACAGCTTGAAATTACCCCAAATTTGCCGGTCAATAATATTGACCAGTTCCTTGATTTGCTGGTTTTGCTGCTCTTTGGCTTTTACTTCATCAAAATTCATTTCAATGGGTTGTCCGAATGAAAAACGTATCCGGCCTTTTGGGTTGAACATACCCATTGACATACTTTTTAAATCGTCTTTGTCGGTTTTCTTTTGTCCGTAATGTTCTTTTTTTATGAGTTCTTTCATTTTGGCCAGTCCGCAGGGCTCAATTTCATACGAAATGGAAACCGGCACAATGTTCAGTTCTTTGAAACCTTCATTGAGGGATTTGTCGTTGCTCATATTCAGCATTTTCAAAACGCTGTCCTGGGTTTTGTCGTACCCGTCCTTTGTGCGTCCCTCGCGCTGGGCAATCCAAACTGAAAGGTTATCGCGGGTGATGGATTGACGAATAAAATGGGAAACTTTTTGAGAGGCTCCCAGCAACTCACGTGGCGGCAGGTTCCTTTTTATGATGAAAGCCCGGTTCAGACGTACGGCGTGTTCTATCCATTCATAGAGCAACAGGTTGTTTCCAATGGCAATCTGTGTCGTGTTCATGCCATAGTCGAAAATCAGCATGTTCAGAAAAGCGGCATCAAGCACAATGTCGCGGTGGTTTGAGATAAAGAGGTACGGTTTTGTTTTATCCAGGGCATCCAAACCGGTGCAGGTAAGGCCTTCTGAGGTTTTGTTAATAATCCAGCGCAGCAGGTCGTAAACAAATGTTCCCTGTAATTGCCTAATTTTCTTTAGGTTGCGCAGCTGCATTTTAACAACCTCCACCTTGGGCCGTACCTTAAAAAGATACATGAGCACCCTGTCGAAGGCCGGGTCTTTCACCATCAGCCTTATTTTTTCCTTTATTTCCTTGTCGGTGTACGGGCGTATATCGTCAAAATTGTATTCCATGAGATTGAATTTTAGCAATACAAAGTAACGAATTCAATCCTACATTTTCAATCTCAACTGAAATTTTAACTCAGTTTTATGATTTCCGGCAATTTCGTTGTAACCCGAACTGATTGATTCGGCATCGCTTTGCAAGGTATTTGCCAGTTTAAACCAGATTTCGGCTCTTTCGCTGATTTTGTATTTCAGGTTAAGGTAGGTGCGAAAACCTTTCCCGAAAAATGCCGGAACTGCAAACGTATAGAGCAGATCGTTTTCGTAGGCGTAAATGCGTGAATTGTAACTTTCGGTGTTAAAATACGCCAGCCGGGCCGAGAGATTCAACGGAATACGTTCCGGCGAAAGTTGAACATCCTGAAAAACCATCCAGCCGTTTTCAGTTTTCAGGCCTTTGTAAAAAACATGCTCCATCCGGGTTTTCAGTGTGAATAATTCGGATGGATTATACTGAAAATGAAACCTCGATTTCCGAAATTGCTCCGGTAAATCTTCGTATTTTTCCTCCACTCTGAATTTCTGCTCTTTTTCTTCGTTTTTATAGCGAAGGTAAACCTGCACTTTTCGCGAAGGACGAAAATCAACCTGCGCAAAAACATCCCATCCGGTTGAAGGTCCGGCTGTGGTAAAATTGATCCATTCAGAACGATATACATCGGAATAAGCTGAAAGCGTAACAAATTTTACGGGAAGAATACGTGTGCCCAAATACAATCCGGTTTCGTTGGCGGCAGCACTTCCTTCGGAAAAAGGTGTGGCCCATAAGGCATGGTAGTTTTTATCGAAATGGCGGAACAAGGCTGATAACTGGATGCGGTCGTGCAAATGAGCGGCAGCTCCCTGTAAAAAAGCTTTTCCTTTTGATTTTGAAAGGGCTGCTTCACCAAAAAACTGGTATTTTCCTTTGCTGAACAAATAATCGGCGCCGGCCACAACATTTTCTTTTCCACTGAAACGAAACCGGTTGTAAAGCTGGTCGCTTCGGATGAATGGCATATTGAACCTCCGGTAAAGAAATGTTGCCCCAATTTTCAAATTTTGAAACTGCCACGAGGCAACTGCACCGGCATTCAGATCGGTTACGCTGTTTTTGTCTTCAATTTCACTTTGGGTGCGGTGGTAACCCGAGGTTTGCAAACTGGTAAAATAATTTCCCAGTGAGTCGGAAAAAGCACGGTTGCCGTCGCTGTTTTTTTGCGAATAAAACAAACTCACCCGTGCATCGCCCAGTTTCAGTGTGGTGGAAACGCCCCTGAAAAACTGGTTTTCGTCGGTAGAAGTGTAAGGCCGAACCCCCTGGTTGGTTTTGAAAATGTTCAGGGTGTTCAGTGATTTTCCGGTTGCAAATCCCTGCCAGAGCACCAGTCCCTGTCCGCTGCGCACCACAAAATCGCCCACTGTAATGTTTTCAAGTACCGGATTGATTTTTAAACTTAAATGACCAGAGTAAAAATCAAATCCCTGCCTGTTTGAACCGGTAAAAAAGGCCTCTCCGGGGTCTTTCTCAGCAGTAATTCCGGCCGAAATATTGTCGCCCGACTGAAACCGGTAGCGGGTGTAATACCGGGCCTGGTTACCTTCATACGGGGTAGTGCCGTCGTCTCTTTCTTTGTATCCTCGCGGTTTCTGCACCGTGCCGAGTGTTCGCGCCAGAAGTTCGTGCCTGCCGTATTTCAGCATTTCGGGAACGGACCGGGGTTCTTGCTCCACCGGCCCAAACCAGATGAACGGCTCCATTTTTGTGAGCAACTCAGGCGAAAATCCGTCAACAGTGTTCAGCTCAAAAATGGATAATGCGGGGCCAAATTCCTTCAGGTAATCCAGCAATTTCTGAATCTGAATGTCATCCAACAGATGCAGTCGCGAAATCTGGTCGTGTGTGGTTGTATTTATATTTAACGGATTGTTAGCAAATCCTTCCAAATCTTCAATTATCTGTGCGGCATCGGTTTCTTCGCCTAACTCTTCCAGAATCGATTCGATAATGGTTTCCAACTGAGTGGCAGATTCCGGTGTTTGTGCCCAGGCATAAAAGGGGAAGGCAGTCAGCAGAAAGAGTATAGTATGTTGAAGTAACCGCCTCATTACAAATGAATTTGAATTGAAACAGAAGGTGTCATTCCCAGATTGCCATGGTAGCTGAATCCAAGGTCGGCTGAAAGATTTCCCGTTTTGTAGCCAACTCCGGCGGTGTATTTAAACGGTTTGCCCGAAACGCCAAATCGCAGCGCCAGATTTTCCACAGGTAAAAACTCAATGCCAGACTTCAAAAGGATCGGGTTCTGATTGTCTTTTTCCGCTTCAAAGGCCACCAAAACCATGTCACTAAACCGGTAATGACCGCCTCCGCGGAAAATTACCGGCATTTGCACTTTCCCGGCAGGCGCTTCAATTCCACCTTTTACCGGATTGAAAATATGTGCCCCCAAATGCAGTTTTTCCGAAGGCTGAAACAAAACGCCACCTTCAAACGTGGCAAATCCTTTGGCACGTGCATTTTCAGGGAAAGTCTGGGTGAGGTAGTCGAGTTGAATACCGGCGCTCCATTTTTTGGAAAGCTGGCGGGCATAGGCCAGCGCATACTTGTTTTCCTTGAAAACTCCGCTTCCGAATTGAAAAAAGCTAACTCCAAACGCACCTTCACCCACAGGCAAAACCACCGAGCCGGCAGATAGTGAAAGCAGGTCAACGCCAAACCTCGATTCATAAAAAAAACCGGCAGAAAATCCGTCGAGCCCAACAATTCCAGCCTGATTGTGGAACGTTCCCCACACATCGGTAAAAGAAACTGAAGCATGCGAGAGGCCCAATGAACGGGCACCAGCAGGATGGTTTTCGATAGCATTAACGGTATATCCAAAAATAAAAACAAAGCTTGCCAGTAAAAAAAATATCTTTTTAAACTGGTTGCCTGTTTTTAGTTTTGGTTGATATGTAAACTGGTTATTTTGCAATAAATTAAATTATTCTAAATCAAAAGATAATACTCTTGCCAAACCATATTTAATTTCATTTGAAATTTCAACCGAAACAGTACCCAGCTTTTTCACAAACCGGTTTTCAGAAACAGAACGAACCTGAAAACAATCTGCAGAAGAAAGTTTTTTTAACCCATTTATCGGAGTTGGTTCAATTCTTATCATCCACGGAGCAATGTCAAACTTTTCTTTCCAGTCTGTTACAGGAACGATTACTTTTAAAGGAAGTTTTCCAAGAGCATCATCGTTAACAATGATGGCAGGTCGTGTTTTTTTTATTTCAGCCCCCATTGCAGGGTCGAGATTTATCAACCAGATTTCACCTTGTTTCATAAAAATCCTCAAAATCAATATTCGTAAAAGCTGTTAAATCCGTATCTGTTTTATAATCTGAATATAAAGCTTCAGCGGCCAGGTTCATCTGATTCAAATCCTCTTTTTTTCTTATTGTGCGCAATGTTTTTTCTACCAAATACATACGTTTGTGTAGCGGCAGTTTCTCCATTTCCTTTAAAAGTTCATCTGTGTTCATTCGAAATAATTTTTGAACAATAAATTTCAATTCGTCTTAAACTTATACTTTACCTCCGAAAGTTCCTTATTGGCTTTTACAATTTTCTGTTTCAGGGTTTCCTTGTACTGAATCATTTTCTGCATCAGTTCAGCATCGCCGGTGGCCATCATTTGCACGGCAAGGATTCCAGCATTCATGGCGCCGTTTACTGCCACGGTTGCAACCGGAATTCCCGGAGGCATTTGCACGATGGACAAAATGGAGTCGAACCCTTCGAGGCTGGCTTTGATGGGTACGCCAATAACCGGCAGCGGTGTCATGGCGGCAATTACACCCGGCAGGTGGGCAGCCATTCCAGCGCCTGCAATAATCACTTTCACGCCGCGGACTTTGGCGCTTTTGGCAAATTTTTCCACCTCGTCGGGCGTGCGGTGGGCCGAAAGGGCGTTCATTTCGAACGGAATTTCAAACTCGTCGAGCAGTTGTGCCGCTTTTGCCATTACATCCAAATCGGATGTGCTTCCCATAATAATACTTACTTTTGGTTCCATCTTTTAAACGATATATTTTTAGTTAATCAAATTGTTTTGTTATTTTGTGGCTTCAATTTTTTAAGCGAAAATACAGCATTAAAGCTACTTATAAAAATAATTTTCCGTAAATGAAGCAAGTAAAAATTCACGATAAAAACTTTCAGCTTTTTATCCCTTACGAAAAAATACGTGCTACGGTTGAAAAAATGGCCGAAAGCATGAATAATGACCTGGCAGGAAAGAACCCATTGTTCATTTGTATCCTTAACGGGTCGTTTATGTTTGCTGCCGAATTATTTAAGCGCATCAACCTGGTGGAAACCGAAATTTCGTTTGTAAAGCTGGCCTCTTACCATGGCGATAAAACTACCGGCGAAATAAAACAGCTGATTGGCCTGAACGAAAAAATTGAAGGACGTACGGTGGTTGTCCTGGAAGATATTGTGGACAGTGGCCTGACCATTGACAACATTCACCTGCAAATAAACCAGTTGAATCCCAGAGAGGTGTTAATTGCCACATTGCTGTTAAAACCCGATGCCCTGAAAAAGCAAGTGCAACTTGACTACATCGGGATGGAAATTCCAAACGATTTTATTGTGGGCTACGGACTGGATTACGATGGACAGGGACGCAACCTGATTGACATTTACTCAGTTATTAACGAATAAAACCGAAAGTCATGCTAAATCTTGTATTGTTTGGCCCTCCGGGGGCTGGAAAAGGTACGCAAGCCGAATTTTTAATCAACTCGTTTGGGTTGATTCATCTCTCAACCGGCGATTTGCTGCGCAGTGAAATTGCCGCAGGCACCAAACCTGGACTGGAAGCCAAAGCGTTTATGGACAAAGGCGAACTGGTTCCCGATGCCGTAGTTATTGGAATGATAAAAAGTAAACTGGAAGCCAATGAAGATGCCAAAGGATTTATATTCGACGGCTTTCCACGCACGGTAGAACAGGCCAAAGCGCTTGACAAACTGCTGAACACAAACGGCACACCCATTTCGGGAATGCTGAGCCTGGAAGTGGAAAAACAGGAGCTCATCGATCGTTTGCTGAGTCGCGGAATTAGCTCGGGCCGGGCCGATGATCAGGACCAGTCCATCATTGAAAACCGCATCAATGTTTACAATGAAAAAACAAGTCCGTTAATTGAATATTACAAAAAGCAGGGCAAACATTTCGGAATAAACGGAATGGGCACCATTGATGAGATTGCAGAAAGATTGAAGGAGGTTGTGGAAAAGTTGTGATTGGGGATTTCTTAAAACCACAAACCTGAACCAAATCAAAACAAATCCCTGAAGCACAGTAAATAGAAATGGATAGAAAATGGCTGATACGAATTTTGTTGATTACGTAAAAATACATTGTAAGTCGGGGCACGGCGGTGCCGGCTCGGCCCATTTGCGGCGCGAGAAATTTGTGCCCAAAGGCGGTCCTGATGGAGGCGATGGCGGGCGCGGTGGCCATATTGTCCTTGAAGGCAACCAACACAAATGGACATTGTTACATTTAAAATACCAGAAACACATTAAAGCCGGAAACGGCGAGCCGGGTAGCGGCCAGAGAAAATCAGGCGCCGATGGTGAAGATGTAGTGATTGAAGTTCCGCTGGGAACCATTGTGCGCGATGGTGAAACCGGTGAATTCATTTTTGAAATTACAGAACACGGCGAGCAGAAAATTTTAATGCAAGGCGGTCGCGGTGGACTGGGAAACGACCATTTCAAATCGTCAACCAACCAAACCCCGCGCTATGCCCAGCCGGGCGAAGAAGGCGAAGAAGGCTGGAAAATTCTGGAACTGAAAGTGCTGGCCGATGTTGGCCTTGTGGGTTTTCCCAGTTCCGGAAAATCGACTCTACTGTCGGTGGTTTCGGCGGCAAAACCCAAAATTGCCGACTACCCGTTTACCACACTCACGCCCAACCTGGGCATTGTGGGCCACCGCGAACAACAGTCGTTTGTTATGGCCGATATTCCCGGAATTATTGAAGGCGCCCACGAGGGAAAAGGGCTGGGACTGAGGTTTCTGCGTCACATCGAACGCAATCCGATGCTGCTGTTTATGGTGCCTGCCGACAGCGCCGACCATAAAAATGAATACAACATTTTGCTGAACGAACTGGAAAAATACAATCCGGAATTACTCGACAAACAACGGTTTCTGGCCATCAGCAAGGCCGATATGCTCGACGAGGAACTGATGAAAGAAATCAGTGCAGAACTGAAAGGCATTCCCCATTTGTTTATTTCTTCGGTTACCGGATTCAATATTCAACAATTGAAAGATAAAATCTGGCAAATACTGAATAAGTAATGGCATTTTTACAAAGAATACTGGAATCAGACACTGAATTGTTTTTATACCTCAACAGTTTTCATAGCGATTTCTGGGATACCATCATGCTTATGGTTACACGCAAAGAGACCTGGTTTCCCTTTTTTGCGGTTCTTCTTTTTTTTATTTTCAAGAATTACCGGAGCAAATGGTGGCTGCTGGTGTTTTTTTTGGCGCTTACCATTTTGCTTGCCGACCAGTTGTCGGTATTGATGAAGGAAACTTTTCAGCGTCTCCGGCCTGTGCACAACCCTGAAATTGAACATCTTGTGCATAATGTATTGCGCAAAGGCGGTTTATATGGATTTGTATCTTCGCACGCTGCCAACTCTTTTGCATTGTTTGCCTTTACCACACGTGTGTTCCGCAACCGGGGTTACTGGTTTCTGATGCTGTTTTGGGCCGTTATTTTTTCCTATTCCCGCATTTACTCCGGCGTTCATTACCCGCTCGATATTTTGGGCGGTGCTGTTTTGGGCTGGCTCATCGGAGTGGGAACCTACAAAGCGCTCATGTTTTTCGAAATCCACTTTTTTCTGGCCCGAAATCCAAAAATTGAAACGACCCATTTATCCTCACGGCAAACCGGGCTTGTTTTTCTGGTATTTTGTGTATTGGCGGGTACGGTAGTTATCATGGCTTCCATTCTTCACCATTACAATTATTTATGAAATGGAAACTTCTGCCATTGAATTTTATCTATCGAAACAGGAGACTTTTAACTCGAAACTGAGAGCCGTTTCCCAAAAAATCAGGCTTTTTGCATGGTACCGGCTGGCTACATTCGTTTTAATTTTTGTCCCTTTTGCAGGCTGGGGCTGGAATGGCTGGCTCACCGTTTTACCTGCAACACTTTTTTTGGTCCTCTTTTTCTTTTTGGTGAAGAAGAACATTCAACTTGAAAAACAAAAAAAGAAGTTTGAAACACTAAAGAAAATCATCGAAGATGAGATACTCGCCCTGAAACATCAGTTCAGTCATTTCAAAAACGGGAAAGAATTTTTGAACCCGGGCCATTTTAACTCCTACGATTTGGATTTGTTCGGTGAAGATTCCGTTTTTCAGTTTATAAACCGTACGTCAACGTTAAGCGGAAAACAACGGCTGGCAGGCTGGCTGCAATCGCCACCACTCGATAAAACAGAAATTGAGCAGCGACAGGAAGCTGTTCGTGAACTTTCGGCTATTCCCAACTGGCGGCTGCATTTTCTGGCCAACGGTCATCTGTTTAAGGAAACTCCGGAATTGAACGAAGAGATCAAACACTGGTCGGAAACGGAATTAAATGTGAATCGGCCTGCTGCAATCCGCGCTTCGATCATCATCATTCCATTACTGACCATCCTTGCTGCTATTCCGGCTTTCATGGGGATTTCCAACCTCTGGGTGGTGCTGATGTTATTTACACAATGGGGAATACTTTGGTTTTCACGAAAAAGAGTGACGCAATATTATGAGTTTTTTGGCCGGAAATCGGAGTTGCTGGGAAAATACATGCAACTGCTGGAGTTTATTGAAGAGAGGGAATTTCAGTCTCCATTTCTGTTGGAGTTGCAAAAAAAAGTGCGAACCCCCGACAGGGCAAGCCATATTTTCAGGCAATTAAAAAAGTTGGTAGGACAATTTGAATACCGGCAAAACCTTGTAGTTGCCATGGTTTTTAATTCCCTGTTTTTATGGGATTTACGCTGCGTTTACAAACTGTGGAACTGGCACCGGCACAACCGGCAAAAACTGGCGGCCTGGCTCGATGTAATTGCCGAAACCGATGCACTCATTAGCCTGGCCAACCTGGCATACAACCATCCGGAATTTGTTTATCCCGAAATTCACGACGGCGGTTTCACTCTGCAGGCCAAACAACTGGGGCATCCGTTGCTGCCTGCCGGAAAGCGGGTAAACAACGACCTGTCAATCAACGGATGGGGAAAAGTACTGATTATTACCGGCGCCAACATGGCCGGGAAAAGTACCTTTTTGCGTACGGTGGGAATCAACCTGATTCTGGGTCGGACAGGCACTCCGGTTTGTGCAGAAAACCTGGTTTTCAATCCGGTAAAAGTTTACACCAACATGCGCACCACCGACAACCTGCTCAAAGACGAATCGTACTTTTTTGCCGAACTGAAACGCATAAAAACTGTACTCGACCGCCTGGAAAACGGCGAAAAGATTTTTGTTATTCTCGATGAAATGCTGAAAGGAACCAATTCGGTGGACAAACTGAACGGTTCGCGCGAACTGATTCGTAAATTACTGGAGCTGAAAGCTGTGGCCTTAATTGCCACCCACGACCTGAAAATCAGTGAAATGGAAGATGAATACCCGCAAATGGTGTTTAACAAATGTTTCGAAATCAAACTTGAAAACGATGAAATGGTTTTTGACTACCTCCTTACCGATGGCGTTACCAAAACCATGAATGCTACCTTCCTCATGAAAAAAATGGGTATAATTTAAGTAACTTTATCGCCAGAAAATTAATTTGAAATTTCTTTGATTTTCAGCCTTAAAAAAATTAACCGAGTATGGAAAACTTTACAAATTCAATTTTACTGCCTGAAAATTTACCTGAAATTGAATCGAATACTTTTAACCTTTTAGACAAGAAATATTTGAGGATACTCCTTCTCCAAAACCTTATTTTATATTTGTTGCTATCCGGCGCACTGGTTATATTTTTACTTCTCACCGAACAGAAACCACCAATATTCATCACGCTCTCCGTAAGCCTGATAATTGTTTTGGCAGTCGGCTTGTCGTTGGCGATTACCGTTTTAGGCTTCCCAAAAAAAGGGTATTTGGTGCGCGAAAAAGATGTTTCGTTCCAAAAGGGATTAATTACCTACAAACTCACAACTGTGCCTTTTAACCGCATTCAGCATGTAGAAGTAAATCAGGGCATTCTTGCCAAAATGTATGGGTTGTCATCAGTAAAAATTTATACCGCAGGCGGTACTTCCAGCGATCTGGTAATTCCGGGGTTGCCGGTTGACGATGCCCAAAAACTCAAAGCATTTTTATCAGAAAAAATCAGCGAGCATGAATAAACCCGACCTCTCAATTCCCACCCGGCAATCGGTTAAAGGGCTGGCGCTCATTTTTATAATCAGCATTCGGCAGGCCATCAAAATGTTCTGGCCATTGATTCTGATCCTGGTTATTCAAAATGATATATTTAAGGACAGGTTGGTTGTGGTAATTTCAATTTTGACCGCATTGATTTTGCTGGTTGTACATACCATTCTTTACTACCTCAATTTCTATTTTTTTGTTGCCAACGGAGAATTTGTTTTGAAAAAGGGTTATTTGCGAAAAAAGGTATTATCGATTCCCCTCGACCGTATTCAGAGTGTTAACACCAAACAGAACCTTATTCAGCAGTTGTTAAATGTGGTGTCGCTCGAAATCGACACTGCCGGAACCATTGGCATGGAACTGAAAATTCACGCCCTTGAAAATTCGTTTTCAACCGAATTGCAAACTTTGCTCCGTTCGGCAAAAAAAGAAAAGCTTGATTGGGCAACCGATGAACTGCAGGAAAAAACAGAAGCTGAAGAAAAATTAATTTTAAAACTTTCAACATCAGATTTGTTAAAAATTGGGATCAGCCAGAACCATCTTCGTGCAGGTCTGATAATTATTGCTTTTGGGTTTCAGATTTTTCAGCAAATAGAAGATTTATTTCAGGAAAAAGCAGAAGAATATTCCAATGAATTGATCGGTTTTATGTCGAATTCAAGTTGGGCATTAATTGCTTTCCTGCTGGTATTTTTCCTTTTAGTTTCCATCATTTTTTCACTTTTTCGCACGCTGCTTAAATATTTCGATTTTAAACTCCTGAAAAAGGAAGACACTTACCGCGTTGAGTCGGGGCTGATAAACAAACGGAATGTGATAATTCCGCACAATAAACTTCAGGAACTGAATTGGGAAACTGGCCCGATAAAACAAATTTTCGGTATCTACAACCTTGTTTTCAAACAGGCTGTAAGCGGGCAAAACCGAAGACAACAGGTAGTTGATGCGCCGGGTTGTTTGAGCAGGCATTTGGAGCTGCTCAAAACAGATTTGTTTGGTGATGAGCAACTTTCACTCAATCCAAAAATTTATTCAGATAGTTATTATTTCAGACGGTTGTGGATTTTATTCGGCTGGCTGCCGGTTATTATTGCCACTCCATTTTTATTTTCAGAATGGCGTTTCTGGGGTGGTGTTGTGTTCTGGCTTTCACTATCGGCGGGCTACAGTTTTCTAATCCTAAAAAAACGATATTTCAGGATTAACAACGACCAAATCAGGGTTTCAAAAGGTGCCATTTCGCACAAATGGGAACAGATGAAATTATTTAAAATCCAGTCGGTTGAATTTCGCCAAACCATTTTTCAAAAACGCCGATCGCTGGCCAGCCTGCATTTAACAAATGCCTCCGGAACAATCACTATTCCTTATATCGGGGAAATGATGGCCAAACAGATATACAATTACCTACTTTACCATACTGAGATTTCGGAAGAACGGTGGATGTAATATCTTTAGCTATCTCAAAAATATTAACTTTGGTCATTTTTATGAAATTGAGGATAATCAACTAATTAATTAGCAAGATTAAAAGCAAGATAAGATGAAAAAAATTGGTATTCCTTTTCTGTTTTTGTTTTTAACCATTCAGGTAATAGCCCAGACTTACCAGCCCACATGGGAATCTATTGACAGCCGGCCGGTGCCGCAATGGTTTGAGGATGTGAAATTTGGAATTTTTATTCACTGGGGAGTTTATGCTGTTCCGGCCTGGGCGCCTGCCGATGCCGATATTGGTATTTATGCCAAATATTCGGAATGGTACTGGTGGCGGATAAACGAAGAGAGCAAAGCCGGAAAACTTTTCCGCGATTACCATAACAGTATGTACGGCGAAAATTTCAAATACCAGGATTTTGCGCCCCTATGGAAAGCACAGCATTTTGAACCGGACCATTGGGCCGATGTGTTTAAAAAAGCCGGTGCCAGATATGTGGTGCTTACATCGAAACATCACGAGGGGTTTACGCTTTGGCCCAGCGAACAAAGCTGGAACTGGAACAGCGTGGACATTGGCCCGCACCGCGACTTGTGTGGCGACCTGACCAAATCGGTAAAAGATGCCGGCCTGCACATGGGATTTTACTATTCGTTATATGAATGGTACAATCCGTTGTATCACAACAACCTCGGAAAATATGTGGATGACCACATGATACCGCAAATGAAAGATTTGGTTAACCGCTACGAACCCGATATTTTCTGGACCGACGGCGAATGGGACCATCCAAGCGAAAAGTGGAAAAGCACTGAATTTCTGGCCTGGTTGTATAACGAATCGCCGGTAAAAGACCGCGTTGCAGTGAACGACCGCTGGGGAAAGGAAACCCGTGGCGTAAATGGCGGATATTTTACCACAGAATACGACCTGGTGCACGACCGCGACGGTGTGGGCGAAGTGGAACGTCCCTGGGAAGAGTGCCGCGGAATAGGCACTTCGTTCGGGTATAACCAGATTGAAACTCCTGACAATTATATGACTTCGGATGCTTTGGTTGATTTACTCATTGCCAAAGTGGCCGGTGGCGGAAATCTTTTACTCGATGTTGGCCCCACTGCCGACGGACGGATTCCGGTTATTCAGCAGCAACGCCTGCTCGATATGGGTAGCTGGCTCGAAGTAAACGGCGAAGCAATTTACGAAACACGCAAATGGGAAGGTTCAACTTCCAACAACACAGAAAATATTTATTTCACTAAAAAGGGAAACGATTTGTATGTTCTTTGCACCGAATTTCCTGAAAAGCCGATTACCGTAGAAGGAATTAAAAATGCCGGAAAAGTTTCCATGCTGGGTTTTGATGGAAATGTCAAATCAAAAAAATCGGGAAATAGAATCACCATAACACCGCCGGTTTTAACGCCTTTAACAAATCCCAGTCCGTATGCCTGGGTATTCAAAATTGAAAATTCACTATAAATTATAACAACATGAACAAAGCTCAACAATTTTTAAAAGTACACAAACTGTATTCTTCGGAAATTGACATTCATTCAATTACCGATGATTTTATTGCCGAAATGAAAAATGGCCTTGAAGCCAAACCTGGCTCGCTGCAAATGATTCCAACGTATTTGGGTGCCGAAGGGAAAATTAAACCCAACGAACCGGTTGTGGCTATCGATGCGGGTGGTACCAACTTCAGAGCAGTAAAAATGTCGTTCGACGAAAACCTGAACCTGGTTACCGAAAACTTGCAGCAACGAAAAATGCCAGCCATCGACGAAGAGTTGTCAAACAAGGAATTTTTTGCCACGCTGGCCGCTTATCTTACAAGTTACAAAGATGTTTCAGAGAAAATAGGTTTTTGTTTTTCCTATGCAGTAGAAATGTTTCCAAACAAAGACGGCAAACTGCTTGAATGGAGCAAGGAAGTAAAAGCCCCCGAAGTAATTGGTCAGATGGTGGGTAAAAATCTGCTTGAAGCAATGGGAACACCGAATAAAGAAATTCTTTTGATGAACGACACAGTTTCAACCCTGCTGGCAGGCCAGGCTGCTACGGCTGGCCGTAAATTCGATACCTACATTGGGTTCATTCTTGGCACAGGAACAAATGCATGTTACATCGAGAAAAACAAGAACATTACAAAAACGGCAGACCTCGATCCGAAAGGAAACATGATTATTAACATCGAATCGGGAAATTTCAGTTTGATGCCGCGCACCGACATCGATGTTGCTTTCGATAACACCACAAAACAACCCGGACGTTATACGTTCGAGAAGATGATCTCAGGCGGCTATTTTGGCGGACTTTGTACCACAGCATTAAAATTGGCTGCTGCCGAAGATGTTTTCAGTTCCGAAAGCAGGGTGAAAATGAAGAATATGGATGAACTGACTTCGGAAGAAGTAAATAATTTCGTTTGTGGAATTGATTTGCCTGCAAATACGCTATCGACTGTCCTTTTAAGCAAGGAAGACAAAGAGGCTGCTGCCGAAATTATCAATGCGCTGATTACACGCGCTGCAAAACTAACGGCTGCCAGTCTGGCCGCAGTAATTCTGAAAACCGGCAAAGGAAAATCGGCCGATAAACCCGTATTGATGACCATTGAAGGTACCACATTCTACAAAATGAACAACTTCCAGGTGATGTTTGAAGCCTTCCTGCAGGGTTTCTTTTCGGGCGAAAACCGTCGTTTTTATGAAATTGTGGAAGTGCCCAACTCGAGTCTCATTGGGGCCGGTATTGCAGCAATTGTGAATTAATACAACCCATTTACTCTGACGGGGCTATTAGCGCCGTCAGAGTAAAAATTAATTGAAAAACTTCACAATTACCGAGAATAAATCTTTTTTCATCAGGGGTTTGGCCAGGTAATCGTCGCAGCCGGCAGCCAGGGCTTTTTCCCGGTCGCTTGCCAGTGCATAAGCGGTTTGAGCTACCACAACTACCTGTTTGCTGAGCTCTTTTATTTTTATGGTTGCAGAATACCCATCCATAACCGGCATTTTAATATCCATTAAAACAAGGTCGATTCCGGGATTGCTCTGAAAAAGTTCAACAGCTTGTTTTCCGTTATTGGCAAACAGCATTTTTTTGCATTTGCCTTCAAAAAGTTTTGACAAGTATATATGGGTAACCTCATCGTCATCAGCCACAAGAATGGTTAATCCGGAAAGAATATTATCTGTTTTATCCGCTTCACTTGTCAGATTGTTTTCACTCGCTTTTTCCAACGAATAACTCATGTCTTTCTGCTCCGGTTCCGTTCCGGCATCATCTTCCAGCTCATCTACATCTGCACAATCAATAAAAACCAACCTGAAGGATTGGTTTTCCACTTCAGTTTCCATCCCGCTTATTCCAAATATTTTTACCTCCACAGGGCTTTGGTTTATGTTTAAGTGAATTGTTATTCCGCCGTTACCTTTTCCTGCTTTCAAACTTTTCAAAAAGTAAATAAACTTCCCTTGAAATTCCTGTGGGATGAATTGCGAAAATTTTTTGTTTATGAGGTTTTCACTTTTGTTTTGCAGAACATTGCAAGCAACACTATTGATTTTTTTAATCTGAGAGTTTTGATCAACAACGAGATAACCAACCGGGGCATTCAAATATAAATTGGAATACCATTCGTATTCATCAATCAAATTTTGATAAGTAGCAAGAAGAATGGAAAAAATTTGTTCAGGATTTGACTGGTTTGAGGCAATGGTTTTGGACAGCTGCATCAAATCATTTAAAAAATGTAACCCATTACCCGGCGCTTCTTTTGAGAAATTATGGGATTTTTTTGACCAGTCGTTTTCATTTTTGTATTCCAATGGTTCAATCATAACGTGGAAGCATTAATAAAAAACAAGGTAGTTATTTTTTGTAATATAAGCATGAAAATTATCAAAATAAAAGTTTCGGTTGCAGCTAAAAAAGAAAGGGCAGCTCATCAGCTGCCCTCAAATGTTAACCCCCAAACACACAAGCAATACAGAACGTATTGCCCTACAAATGTAAAAAACTTTTTTCCTTGTCCAAATATATATTCGTTTTTTTTTGAAAAAAGATCAGCAATTGCAGGTAATAAAAAAATGCACTAATGAAGCAATGGCAGCACCGGCAACTGGTCCGAGCGCCGGAATCCATGAGTAGCTCCAGTCGTTATCGTCTTTATTTTTTAATGGAAGCAGAGCATGAATGATTCGCGGACCCAGGTCACGTGCCGGATTGATGGCATACCCGGTTGTTCCGCCCAGGCTCAGTCCCAGTGCAAAAACCACCAGAGCAACCGGTAGCGCTCCAAGCGAACCGAGTCCGACTTTGGTGCTTCCTAAACTTTCATATTCCAAATGGGGCATTGTAATCATCAACACAGCCAGAACCAAAATGAACGTTCCCACTGTTTCCGAAAAAAAGTTATTGCGGTAATGCCTGATGGCCGGAGCGGTGCAGAAGCAGGATTTTTTGGCTCCGGCAGCAGTTGTAATTTTAAAATGGTTTCTGAAAAAAATGTAAACAACCAAAGCTCCCAGCATGGCCCCCAGCATTTGCGCCAGAATAAACGGAAATACCTTTGCCCACTCAAACAATCCGCTAAAAGCCAGCCCCATTGTTACTGCCGGATTGATGTGCGCACCGCTTAAATCGGCTGTGGCCAAAACGGCCACAAAAACGGCCATGGCCCATCCTGCAGTTATAACTATCCAGCCACCTCCATGGCTGTGCGTTTTTTCAAGGTTTACGTTAGCCACTACGCCATTACCTAACACTATCAGAATAAAAGTGCCTAAAAATTCTCCAAAAAGTTCAATCATTGATTTCTGTTTTAGTTTATTAATCCTGAAAGTAATAATATTTAGCTATTTCATTAAACTGTTCAATTTGCTCTTTTTGCCATTTTTTCTTTTTACCCAGTTCTTTTGCCATCAGTTTAGCTACTTCCGGAGCAATGCGTACGCTTTCCCGGGCATCGAGAAAAAGGGCTCTTGTCCTCCTTGCAAGTACATCCTCAACTGTGCGGCCCCACTCCTTTCTGACAGCCCATGCTACCTGTGATTTGCGTATTTGCAATTTTTCGCTCAGCCATCCGCCCCAACCGTTTTCTTCCTCTTCAATGGCCAAAATTTCTTCCTTGTCCAGTCCGTATGACGCCATTGGGTCGGTTGGGTCCATGTCCATACGATAACCATGAACAGGCAAGTGGTGTGTTATGCAATCACGTTCTGCCAGGCCTCCCAGCATAATGGCTTTATCTATAGTATCTTCAGCCATTTTCCGGTAAGTGGTCCACTTGCCGCCAATTATGGTTATCAAACCAGAAACGGAAATCAGAATTTTATGTCCGCGGGAAATTTCCTTGGTCGCCTTTTTTCCTCCCTCTGGTTTAGCCAGGGGTCTAAGTCCTGCAAAAACGCTTAGTACATCCTTTCGGGTGGGTTGTTTAACCAGATATTGCCCGGCGGTTTGCAGAACAAAATCAACTTCCGAATCCAGTGCCACGGGCTCAAGTGAATGATTTTCTATTAGCGTGTCTGTTGTTCCCACAACCACGTGGTTATGCCATGGAACGGCAAACATTACCCGTCCGTCGGAAGTATGGGGAACCATAATGGCATAATCGTTGGGAAGATAGCTTTTATCCAGAATCAGGTGAATTCCCTGGCTGGGCGTTATCATTTCGGGTTTTCCGGGTTCGTCCATTTGAATGACTTCATCGGCAAACACACCGGTGGCGTTAATAACCACTTTCGATTTAATTTTAATCTCTTCTCCGGTTTCCTGTTCTACTGCAACCACGCCGTTTACAAGTTCACCGTTTTTCATTAGTTGGGTAACTTTGCAATGGTTCAGTAAAGTAGCGCCATAATCAACTGCAGTTAAAGCAAGTGTAACGGCCATGCGCGAATCGTCAAACTGACCATCCTGATATATTACACCACCTTTTAATCCTTCCTGTTCAACCGTTGGTAAAGCTTCAATAGCTTCCTCCCGCGACAAATGTTTGGAAGGCCCGAGGCCCAGTTTCCCGGCCATAAAGTCGTAAACCTTCAATCCAACGGTATAAAAAGGTCCGCCCCACCAATCGTAAGTTGTAATTATAAACGACTGGTTGGTTACCATGTGTGGCGCATTTTTAAACATCAGACCGCGTTCTTTCAGTGCCTCGAAAACCAGTGAAACATCGCCCTGTTGTAAATAGCGGACACCGCCGTGAACCAGCTTGGTACTGCGGCTCGAAGTCCCTTTCGAAAAATCGACCTGCTCGAGCAATAGGGTTTTGTAACCGCGCGAAGCAGCATCCACGGCACATCCCAGCCCGGTAGCTCCCCCGCCAATTATCACAATATCCCACTTTGTTTTCCTTATTTTTTTCAGAGTTACTTCTCGTTCCATAACTTTATTCTTTGTTTGTTTTCTGATGATTCATCAATGTGATTCATACCACGCCTTGCTTCTTTCCACAGCCTTTTTCCAGTTCGAAATCACTTTTTCAAATTCCGCCCTGTTTTCAGCCGGTTGAAATTTGCGGTCCACCTGCCACTGTTCTTTCACATCAATTATACTTTTCCAGAAACCGGTTGCCAGACCTGCCAGATAAGCTGCTCCCAAGGCAGTTGTTTCAGTTACTTTGGGTCGAATAACATCGGTATTCACCATATCGGCCTGAATTTGCATGAGCAGATTATTTACTGCAGCGCCACCATCCACCCGAAGTTCATGCACATCAATACCGGAATCTTCAGCCATGGTTTCTATCACTTCCATTGAACGTAATGCGATGGCTTCAAGTGCTGCCCGGGCGATATGAGCTCTCCCGGTTCCGCGGCTCAATCCGATGATGGTTCCGGCAGCATATTGATCCCAATGCGGAGCCCCCAGACCGACAAAGGCCTGCACAAACGAAACACCACCGCTGTCGGGTACCTGCGATGCCAGGTCCTCAATTTCAGCCGAAGATTTGATAATTCCCAGTTGATCGCGCAACCACTGAACCACCGCGCCGGCCACAAAAATGCTCCCCTCAAGCGCGTAAGTGGTTTTACCGTTTACCTGCCAGGCAATGGTTGTAAGCAGTTTATGTTTTGAAGCAATGGGTTTGCTGCCGGTATTCATAACCACAAAACAGCCTGTACCGTAAGTGTTTTTCACCATTCCTTCTTTTATACACATTTGTCCGAATAACGCAGCCTGCTGGTCGCCGGCAATTCCGGCCACAGGAATTTCTTCCCCGAGCAATTCCTTTTCTGTTTTCCCGTAAATCTCGCTGCTTTGTTTTACTTCGGGCAGCATTTCTTTCGGAACTCCCAGTATTTCAAGCAATTCATCGTCCCATTCCAGAGTATGAATATTGAAAAGCAAAGTGCGGCTGGCGTTGGTAACATCAGTAATGTGAAGTTTTCCACCCGTAAGTTTCCAAACGAGCCAGGTATCCACGGTTCCAAAAGCCAGTTTTCCGGCTTGTGCCAGTTCGCGAATACCTTCCACATTGTCCAGAATCCACTTTATTTTTGTTCCGGAAAAGTAGGCATCGATAACCAGACCGGTTTTTACAGCAAAAGTATGTTCCAATCTGCGGTCTTTTAATTCGTCGCAGATGCCTGCAGTTCTCCGGTCTTGCCAAACAATGGCGTTATAAACCGGCTCACCGGTTTCACGGTTCCAAATCAAGGTGGTTTCGCGCTGATTGGTAATTCCAATGCCGGCTATTTCCGAAGGAGAAATTTCATTTTTTTCCAAAACTTCGCGGGCTACTCTCAATTGACTTTCCCAGATGTCGGACGGACGGTGTTCCACCCATCCCGGTCGGGGATAAATCTGTTCGAATTCCTGTTGGGCAGTTCCGGTAATTTCGCCTGAATGATTGAATAGAATGGCCCGGTTACTAGTGGTGCCTGAGTCGAGTGCAAGAATGTATTTACGCATTGTTCTGATTAATTTTATTGATTTTTTATGCTTTGAAAATACAACATTTCTGCTAAATTGAAAGAAAATATTTCATTCTTCTTATTTTTGCCATGAAATAAATGAAGATGAATATTAAGACAAACAAGGTTGGGATTATCGGAAGTGGAAGCTGGGGTACTGCCATTGCCAAAATGCTGCTGGAAAACGCGGAACAAATCAACTGGTTTTTTCGCAGAACAGAAACGATAGAGAGCTTTAAAGCATTGGGAAATAATCCACGGTATTTGCAAAGTGTGGAATTTGATGTTGACCGGATTCATTTTTATAATGATGTAGATTTGCTTGTTGATGATTCTGACATCATTATTTTAGCTGTTCCGTCTGCCTTCCTTCCCGAAATGCTTGACGGACTGAAAACCGACCTCAGTCAGAAATATTTTTTGTCAGGAATTAAAGGAATTGTAACCAGTGAAAACCTTTTGGTAGTAGAGTACCTGAACAAGTATTTTGGCGTTCCGAATGAAAGTGTTGGGGTAATTGCAGGTCCGTGCCACGCTGAAGAAGTGGCACTTGAAAAGTTGTCGTACCTGACTTTAGCCAGTACCGACGAAGCCAAAGCCATCAGCTTTGCCAAACTGCTTCAAAGCCATTACATTTCCGTTTCAACATCCGACGACATCTGGGGAACAGAATATGCCACTGTTATCAAAAACATTATTGCCATTGGCGCAGGGGTTGCACACGGACTTCGTTATGGCGACAATTTCCAGGCTACGCTGGTTTCCAATGCCATTCAGGAAATCAAACGTTTTGTGGATGCCGTTCACCCCATTTCCCGCGACATCAAAGATTCGGCATACCTTGGCGATCTGATAGTTACTGTATATTCTCAATTCAGCCGGAACAGGTTGCTTGGTACACTCATTGGCAGAGGTTATTCGGTACGCAATGCTTTTCTGGATATGAACATGGTGGCCGAAGGATATTACGCCTCGAAATCCATTCACGTAATCAACCAGCAATATAATGTTTCCATGCCAATATGTGAAACGGTTTACCGGATTTTGTATGAAAATGCACCGCCGAAAAAAGAGATGTTGCTGTTAACCGGGAAACTGAGTTGAAAAGATAGTGTCGTTTCTGATTGCGCGGTTCGCCCGAATGGATGCCTTCGGCAGAAAGCACTCCCCAAACAGGTCTTCTATCGCATTTCTTTATAGGCATTTATCAATCCACTGGTAGAAGCATCGTGTCCGGTAACCGGCTTGTCACTTTCCAATTCGGGCAAAATAGCGTTGGCCAGTTGTTTCCCCAGTTCCACACCCCACTGGTCGAAACTGTAAATGTTCCAGATAATTCCCTGCACAAAAATTTTGTGCTCATACATGGCAATTAAAGAACCCAGTGTTCGCGGAGTGAGTTTTTTTAACAGGATGGAATTGGTGGGTACATTCCCCGGAAATACTTTGAACGGTGTGAGTGCAGCAATTTCCTCATCCGATTTTCCGGCGGCTTTCAATTCGGCAATCACTTGTTCTTCCGTTTTTCCAACCATCAGCGCTTCAGTTTGTGCAAAAAAATTGGCCAGCAGTTTCTGGTGGTGGTCGCCAATTTGGTTGTGGTTAATTGCAGCAGCAATAAAATCGCACGGAATCAGTTTGGTGCCCTGGTGAATGAGCTGATAAAAAGCGTGTTGCCCGTTGGTTCCAGGTTCGCCCCAAATGATTGGGCCGGTTTGATATTCCACCGGTTCGCCGTTGCGGTCCACATATTTTCCGTTACTTTCCATGTTTCCCTGCTGGAAATAAGCGGCAAAACGGTGCATGTACTGGTCGTAAGGCAAAATTGCCTCGGTTTCGGCGCCGAAAAAATTATTGTACCAAATTCCGAAAAGCGCAAGGATTACCGGGATATTTTTATCGAATTCGGTGTTGCGGAAATGGTTGTCCATAGCATGGGCGCCTCCCAGAAGCTCAATATAGTTTTCAAAACCAATTCCCAAAACAATGGAAAGACCGATAGCTGACCAGAGCGAATAACGGCCGCCTACCCAGTCCCAGAACCGGAACATATTTTTAGTATCGATGCCAAATTTCGCCACTTCTTTTTCGTTGGTGGAAACAGCCACAAAATGGTTTTTTACAAAACCTTCATCATTTGCGGCTTCTAAAAACCACTCCCGGGCCGTATTGGCATTGGTCATGGTTTCCTGCGTGGTAAACGTTTTAGAGGCCACAATAAATAGTGTGGTTTCCGGATCAACCTTTTTCAGCGTTTCAGCAATGTGCGTTCCGTCCACGTTGGAAACAAAATGCAAATTAAGGTGATTTTTGTAAGGTTTCAGCGCTTCGGTAACCATTAACGGGCCGAGGTCGGAGCCGCCGATGCCAATGTTTACGATATCGGTAATGGCTTTGCCGGTATAACCTTTCCATTCGCCGGAAATTACTTTTTCAGAAAAACTTTTCATTTGGTCGAGCACTGCATTGACCTCGGGCATTACATCTTTTCCGTCAACCAAAACGGGTGCATTGCTCTGGTTGCGCAAAGCCACATGCAGTACGGAACGGTTCTCGGTGGCATTAATTTTTTTACCCAAAAACATGCTTTCAATGGCATCTTTCAATTTACATTCTGTGGCCAGTTCCAACAGGATTTCGCGTGCTTTATCATCAACAATGTTTTTCGAGAAATCAACAAGTATATCTTCAAACTTCAGTGAATAATTTTGAAAGCGGTTGGAATCCTTTTCGAAAATTTCTTTCATGTGGGTGCCTTCAAAACTAAAATAATGATCTTCCAGTTTTTCCCAGGCTGCTGTGGTCATCGGATTTATTTTTGGCAACATATTTTTTATTTTTTTTGATGGTTTCGAATACAATTTCAGTTCGTTAAAACAGGAATCATTGCATCATTTTTAGCGATACTATGACGAATACTGTTGCAAAGATAATTTTTTGAAGATATTACCGCTATTTCCGTAACCATGCTTAATCAATTTTTAAGTTTTCCGGTTATTCCGGAAATTGAATAAATCAAATTCCGAACCGTTGAGTTATTTTTTTTAATTTTAGAGTCAAATTAAAATCGATATATTAAAAGATAACCTATGAAACAATTCTTTTTCGCTCTGCTGATTCTGTTCATGGGAACAGGATTATTTGCCCAAACCAAATCCATCCAAAAATCGCCGGTTTTAACCGAAGCATCACCCGAAAGTGTTGGGATTTCTCCCGAACGCCTGGCCCGAATCGACCAAATGTGTGAAGAGGCTGTTTCAGAAGGCCAGGTTCCGGGAATTGTTACACTTGTTGCCCGCGACGGAATAATTGTGCACTGGAAAGCTTACGGACTGGCCTGTAATGAGGAAGGACGCAAGCTTAAACGCGACGATATTTTTCGAATTGCTTCACAAACAAAAGCCATTACATCAACGGCTGTTATGATGCTTTGGGAAGAAGGAAATTTTCAGCTCGACGATCCCATTTCGAAATATATTCCAGAATTTGAAAATCCCCAGGTGCTGAGTTCATTTGAAAACAACGATACCACATGGACAAGAATTCCTGCAAACAAAGAAATTACAATACGGCACCTGCTCACCCACACATCAGGCATTGGGTACGGAATGGTTGACGGTGACGAACGCATGAAAATGATTAGCCAAAAAGCTTGTATTACCGAACTGTTTACCACGGAGGAGGTTTATATTGGCGATGTTGTAAAACGGCTTGCCAAACTGCCGTTGCACCACCATCCCGGCGAAAAATATACGTACAGTATGGGTGTCGATGTGCTGGGGTACCTTGTTGAAGTGGTTTCAGGAATGCCGTTCGATGAATTCCTCAAAACCCGTATTTTCGATCCACTTGGTATGAACGACACCCGGTTTTATTTTCCCGAATCGAAAGCTGACCGCCTGGTAGCCGTTCAGCGCAAAGTGGACGGAAAGTGGAAGAAATATCCGGTTACTTTTTACGACCCGGAGTATCCGGTGAAAGGTGCAAAAACCTTTTTCTCAGGGGGCGCCGGGCTTTCGAGTACTGCAAAAGATTATGCTACTTTTCTGCAAATGTACCTCAATGGCGGCGAATACAACGGAGTGCGCTTATTGAGCCGGACTACGGTTCGTAGTATGATGGGAAATCAATCCGGTGAACTGTTTCCCGGAATTGAAAGATACCACGGACTGTCATTTGGCGTGGTTACACCCGAGGGGCAGCGCAAGGGTGGTTGGGGCAGCACCGGTACTTTCGACTGGGGCGGCTATTTCAATACGCAGTATTTTGCCGACCCGGCAGAAAACATCATTGGCATCATTATGAAACAAACCCAGGGCCCCACCAATGACCAGACAGGCTGGAAGTTCAGGCAACTTGTTTTTCAAACCATAGATGACTGAGATAAGAATGGCATTATTAATTTTAGGATAACAGAATGATCAGCGATTGAATTTAAACTTTGGTCTCAGGTCTTCCGTCTTCTGTCTAATCTTTTTAAAATGAACAGAGTAAAAGAGCTCGCAAAAATGATTGACCACTCCATTCTTCATCCAACCATGACAGATGAAGATTTACGCAGGGAGTGTGAAGTAGCTAAAAAATACGAAGTAGCATCGGTTTGCGTAAAGCCGTATGCTGTAAAACAAGCCGTTGAAATACTCAAAGGCAGCGATGTGCTCGTGGGATGCGTAATCGGTTTTCCGGCAGGAAATTCGGCCATCGAAGTAAAAGTGTTTGAAGCCGAGGTGGCCTGCAACGACGGCGCTGTGGAAATCGACATGGTAATTAATATCGGCAAAGCATTGCAGGGCGACTGGAACTACATCGAACGCGAAATCGGCGCAGTAACCCAAAAATGCCACGAAAACAGGGCCATTGTGAAAGTAATTTTTGAAACCGATTATGTAACCAAAAAAGAGGACATCATAAAATTGTGTGAAATTTGCACCAGGGTTGGCGCCGATTTTGTAAAAACTTCCTCAGGTTTTGGTTTTGTTAAAGGTGACGACGGAAAATATTCCTACACCGGAGCAACCATTCCCAACCTCGAGCTGATGAAAAAAAGTGTTGGCCCGGCGGTGAAAGTAAAAGCAGCCGGCGGGGTACGTACGCTCGATGGTTTACTGGCTGTTCAAAAAGCCGGATGCAGCCGTTGCGGCGCCACTGCCACCATTGCCATGATGGAAGAAGCAAAACAGCGGTTTGGAAGCTAATTAACTGAAACCCGTGAGTTGGTGATTTCAGTTCGCTATTTCACTACTGAACCGCTACTTCCTGATGATTTTGTGTGTGGTGGAACTGCCGTTTTCAAAAGTAATTTGTAACAGATAAAAACCCGGAAGTAAACCACTTATATTGAGACTGGTTTGTGGTGTTTTTTCAACAATCATTTCTTTTAAAAGTTGCCCTGAACCGGAAAAGAGCCTTAAAGTGGCAGCATTTTGGTTATGATTAACAAAAAGCATTTCTGAAGCCGGATTCGGATAGACCAACACCTCTGGAATCCCAAACTCATCCGCCGGAGTTAGCAGGTTGCCGTTATTGGCTTTAAACCGGGCTGCAAAATTCTGGTAATACTGGTTGGCTATATTTTCGCAGTGGATAATGAGGGTGTTTTCATCGTTATTATCATTGGCCGCACTGCTCCAGTTGTGGCTTCCGGTAATAACCAGGGGATCCAGTTCCGGTTGGCTGTTGTCGATAACCGCATACTTGTGGTGAAAAATCCCGTATTCCACATCGGATACAAAACCGGTACTTCCCAACGCATCATTTAAAATGGAGTTCACAGTGCCGGTGTTGGCATCGCCTTCGGTTAATACATTTACAGCCACTCCCCGTTCTGTGGCATCGCTGATGGCAATGGCTATATCTGTTCTGGTTATCAGCATGGTGCCCACATTCAGATTGTTTTGTGCTCTCTGAATGGCGTCGATGATTTGCTGGTTGGTTCCATCCGACGGACTGAAATAGCTTTCTACCCGTTTCCCTCCGATAATAAATTCGTGTGGGGTGTTATCGGTTTTGTCGGAGCCGAATTTTGCTCTGGTCACATTGGGCTGATCGTCCGAGCCTCCCCACATTTCCTCAAATTCAAGCTGGTAGGTGCGGGCAAGTGCCTGGTCCTGAATGAAAATAATATTGTTTGCATCGGAAACAATCTGGTTGTACGATATATTGGTAGAGCCTGACCAAACCACGGGCAAATCCGGATTGTCCGATTCAGCATCGATTACAGCAAATTTGTTGTGCATAATTCCGTCGCGGTTGTTTTCATCGGGGGCAACGAGCACGGGAATCTGCTCACTAAGGCTATTCAGCCCTGAATTCTGGTTGGTACCACATGCAATCACCCTTACTCTGAGTCCGCGGTTTTTTGCCCGGTTTAAGGCATCCGGGATACTGGCCGAAGAAATATTGCTGAAACTGTAAATGGCAAAGTCGATGGATTCTGTGGCCCTGTCGAGGTATGCAACCAGCGTATCGTCAAGGGCGCCTCCAATATTTTGTGCCGGTTGATAAATGGCGTAGGTAGTATCCACTTCAGAATTGAAATAAACCTTAACATCGCCGGTTGAATTCGACTCGGTGGCATACGCTGCCTGTGGGGCAAAAGCGGTGTCGGATGCATGGTAAGAGTAGGAGAGAGCATAAACAATTGTTCCCGGCTGCAATCCCCTGATGGTCACTTCCTGTAAATATTCCCCGTTTACCGGAGTGGATGTGCCGGAAGAGATATCGCTCCATTCCGAAGCATTGGGAGTAACGCCGTACACCACTTCGGAGGTTGTTTCCGAATCGGTTGTCCAGCTCAATGTAACGCTGTTTTTTGAAATATCCTGAACAGTGACCGGCGACAGAATATTAACCGGACCGGTGAAAACAAAATCATCCATGTCGCGTGGAAGCAGCTGGTAGCCAGTTGTTACATCGTTTGATTTGTAGGAGAATTGTGAACATATGGCAGTTAAATCGAATGCTCCGGTAGGGATTTGCTGCCCCACGATGCTGCCTGCATTCCGGTTTATCCGGATTACAAATGTTCGGTTTCCATCAGTGAGGGTGTAGTTGGTATCTCCGTTGAAAGTCCCCGAAGGACTTACAAACTGAACGTTGTTCAGGCGAACAAGCTGCGACTCAAAAGATTCGCCGATTTGATCAACCGTTAGCACTTTCGGCTCGGGAAGGCTGTGACCTGACGAGTGTGCACTAACGGCAGAAATTGGGTCTATTTCAAGTAGATTGTTGTAGTCCTTAAGTGTTCCTGAAATGGTAATTGAATCGCCTCGCTGAAGCGATGCCCCCAGGTTACCATAGGCAGAAAGTCCGGCTGTTTCATCCTGAAAGTAGCGAATAAGTCCTAATTCTCCGCCATTGGTAACAACTCCGCTTACAGTTACTTCCTGTCCCACTTTATTCCGGGCATTTTCAATGGTTTCCTGTGCCCATGTTTCAAATCCCAAAAGGGTAAGAACGCCCGCGAGTAAATATTTCATCATAATTTTCATCTTTTTCTTATAGAAAGGGCAAAAGTACAAAAATAACCGGGGACTATTTTTAAAATGTTGAAATGTTGAAAGGGGCAGGCGGTTACCTGGAGGCAACAACCAGTTTTTTTACCACTGTTTTGTTCCCTGTGGTTTTCACCCGAACAAAATAGATTCCGTTTGGAATATTTTCGAGTGAAAGCAGGTATTTGGGTGTTCCGAATTCCATTTTGCGCAAAAGCACTTCTTTTCCGGTGATGTTTATCAGCCGTATTTCCAATATCTCTTCATTGTTCATTTCCAGTGTAATTCGCCCGGTTTCGGTTGGGTTAGGGTAAACAGTTAGTTCAAACCGGTCGGGTTCGTTAAACCCTGAACGCTCCTGATTTTGTATAGATGTATTTGCTCCTGCACGAAATACAGTAAAAATAAAGATTGAAAATATAGATATGAGTATCAGTTTTTTCATAGCATAAAAATTACAACATCTTTGGCTGATATGCAAATAATATGCCTGTTTTATTTATCGGTATCAGGTTTTTTTAATATTCTTCGGAATATTTATTAAAGCCCGCATGAGTAAACAGATCACTTAACTTATCTAAATGTTCCAGAATTTCATGCAGTGATTTTTTTCTCTGCGGAAAACAACCCTCTTTCCCAGTGTACAAGTTGCCCATTTCAGTTTCAATTGATAATCATCGGCAAAGCTTCTGTTTATTCCACAAATAGTGCCGGGAACAGGAGGTATCAATTCTAAAAAATCTTCCGCTTTTTCCTGTGCCACAGTTTGAAGAAATAAAACAGAAAGCAACAGAAAAGTAAATGCAGATTTTGCTGAATCTTTCATCAATTACAATTTTATAAATTCAACCCTTCGGTTTTTGGCCTTGCCTTCGCTGGTTGTGTTGGATTCAATGGGTTCGCTTTTCCCTTTCCCGTTGGTTTCAATCCGGCTTGCCTCTATTCCAAAACTGGCAGACAAAAGTTCTTTACACTTGCCGCACAGCGTTTTGAGAGATCCAAATTGAGGGCATCATCTCCATTGCCATCGGCAGGCAAATAGAACTTAACATCAAATGCCATATTTCACGAATTCAGGAGTTTAAAAACTTCAAGGCATTCTCCAAATCCTCATAAGTGTCAATTCCAATACTTTGGTGCCTGGTTACAGCGGTTTTTATTTTCAGTCCGTTTTCGAGCCAGCGGAGTTGTTCCAGGGCTTCCACCTGTTCCAGTTTTCCGGGGTTTAGTTTTGTGATTTGCTGAAGAACATCTTTTTTGTAGGCATACATACCAATGTGGGCCCAAAAAGTAGTTGTGTTCAGCCAGTTATTTCCTTCTTCACCGCGAACAAAAGGTATAGGCGAGCGGCTGAAATAAAGCGCGTTTTGGTCATTGCCGATAACTACTTTGGGGCGATTGGGATTAAAAAGTTCATCGGCCGTTTCAATTTTTTTTATCAGTGTGGCAATCTCAACCTGTTCTGTAAAGCAGCCCATCAGTTGTTCAATCTGCTCCGACCGGATAAATGGTTCGTCGCCCTGAACATTGATGACCACGTCGAATTCGGTATTTTTTTGCAGGAGACGGGCAGCTTCTGCACAACGATCGGTTCCGCTGCGGTGTTCCGGCGATGTATAAATGGCTTTTCCACTGAATTCTTCAACCGCCCGGAATATCCGCTCATCGTCGGTGGCCACCCAAACATTATCCAGCACTTTCGCCACGTTTTCGTAAACCCATTGTATTACCGGTTTTCCCCCCAGCCCGGCCAGCGGTTTGCCCGGAAACCGGGTAGATTGATACCGGGCAGGAATCAGTGCAATAAACTTCATTGGTTCTGTTTTTGTTTTGCCTGCCAAAGATAGCGATTAAAAAAGCCGGAAGGAATTTCGTATCGATAATATTGAATTTCAGTTATCAAAAAACCAAAAAAAGGTTAATTGAAACCTGAATCGAACCATTGCCACTGAAAAATTGTAAATTTGTGCTTTTATTGACGACACCGCATTATGGATATTCAGGATATAAAGCAAAGGTTTGAAATCATAGGAAATTCTCCCGGGCTGCACAGGGCTATTGAAGTTGCAGTTCAGGTTTCACCTACCGATCTTTCGGTTTTAATAACGGGTGAAAGCGGTACAGGGAAAGAGGTATTTCCGCAGATTATCCATCAGTTTTCGAGCCGCAAACACGGAAAATACATAGCCGTTAACTGTGGCGCCATTCCCGAAGGGACAATAGATTCTGAGCTTTTTGGACACGAAAAGGGATCGTTTACCGGCGCTTTGTCTGACAGGAAGGGGTATTTTCAGGAAGCCGATGGCGGTACCATTTTTATGGATGAAATTGGCGAGTTGCCGCTCTCTACCCAGGTTCGCTTGCTGCGCGTGCTCGAAACGGGTGAATTTATCCGTGTGGGGTCTTCAAATGTTATTAAAACCAATGTACGCGTAATTGCTGCCACCAATGTAGATATTTCCCGAGCCATTGATGAAGGAAAATTCAGGGAAGATTTGTACTACAGGCTCAATACCGTGCCCATTAACATTTTGCCGTTAAGGCAGCGTCCCGAAGACATTCATTTGCTTTTCAGGAAATTTGCGCGCGACTTTGCCGAAAAGTACCGTATGCCCCCGCTGCGGCTCGATGAAGAGGCCCGTGTTTTGCTGGAGAATTACCGGTGGCCCGGAAACGTAAGGCAGCTGAAAAACATCACAGAACAGATTTCAATAATTGAACAAAACAGGGATATTACAGCCGATGTTTTGCAGCACTACCTGCCTTCCATTTCTTCCAAAAATCTTCCTGCGCTTTTTTCAAAAAGCGAAGAGAACAGTTTCTCCAACGAAAGGGAGATTCTGTATAAAATTCTTTTCGATATGAAAAGGGATATGAACGATTTGAAGAAACTGGTGCTCGATATTATGGAAAACAAAGAATCACCGCTTTCGGGAGACCAGGCAAAAATCATACGTAACCTTTACGATGCTGAAGAGGTGAACCTGTCGCACAGGGAACAGCCTTCAAAACCGGTGCATATTCCTCATATCGATAGAAACAACATTCAGGATACCGAAGAGGTAATTGAAGAATCGTTGTCGCTGGAAGACAAAGAGATAGAGCTGATAAAAAAGGCGCTTGAGAAACACGGCGGGAAACGAAAATATGCAGCCGGGGAACTGGGGATTTCAGAAAGAACGCTGTATCGAAAAATTAAGGAACACAATATTAAAGGCTGAAAAATGCAAAAAAAGCTTGCTCTCTTTTTTTTACTGGTAATTTTGCTGGCAGGAGTTGCTCCTTCCTGTAGAATTAATTACTCGTTTACCGGAGCCAACATTTCACCGGCAGTGAAAACCTATTCGGTTTACTATTTTACAAACCGGGCACGACTGGTGAATCCGACTCTTAGTCAGTCGTTTACCGAAGCCTTGCGGGAAAAGCTGCAGCGGCAGACGTCGCTGAACGAACTGGCCGAAGACGGTGACCTCATTTTTGAAGGACAGATTACAGGTTATGAAGTACGGCCCATGTCGATTCAAAAAGACGACATGGCTGCATTAAACCGGCTGACTGTGACTGTGCGGGTGAAATATACCAACAACATCGACCCCGACCAAAGCATAGAGCAAACCTTTTCGGCTTACGAAGATTTTGACAGCACCAGCTCATTGAGCGACGTGGAAGACGGACTGGTGCCTGAAATTATTACCAAACTTACGGAAGACATTTTTAACGCAACCCTTGCCAACTGGTAGTTATGGAGAAAGAAGAATTTTACCGCATTGCTGAAAACCCTGACGGGCTGAATCATGAAACGTTAACTGGTTTCAGGGAGTTAACAGAAAAATATCCGTTTTTTCAGGCCGGATGGTTGCTTTATCTGAAAAATTTAAAGATTACGGGGAGTACACAGTTTGAAGCAATTTTAAAGAAAGCTGCTCCGCTTGTACCCGATCGGAGACAGTTGTATCGTATTTTATTGCCTGAAAATGAGAGTTTTGCAAAGAGCGACTACTTTAGCCGGATGGTTGTTCGCGAAGCATACAATTCCGACGAGGTTACGCAACAAAAGCCGGAAAACAGTCTTATCGACAGGTTTCTTTCGTCAGACCACGGTCCCATTAAACTGGATAAATCCGGTAATGAACACTTTCAGGAGAAAAGTGAAAATGAAATTGTGGCCAAATCGGTGAACGAAAGTGACGAACTGATAACTGAAACGCTGGCAATGATATATTTCCAGCAAAAAAATTACGATAAAGCTTTGGAAGCTTTTCAAAAATTAAGCTTGAAATATCCGGAAAAAAGTGTTTACTTTGCGAGCCGAATTGAAGAAATAGAAAAATTAAAAAACATTTAACTGAAATAGCATGTACACGTTAATCACAGTTTTAATATTTATCGTTTGTGTTTTGCTTGTTTTAATCGTATTGGTGCAAAACTCAAAAGGCGGCGGTCTGGCCAGCAACTTTCAGTCGTCGAACCAGATTATGGGCGTTCGCAAAACCACCGACTTCCTGGAAAAAGCCACATGGGTTTTAGCAGGCGCATTGCTCATTCTTTCCATAATGGGGTCTGCTTTTATTCCGCGCGAACGAATGACACAGGAACAGTCGCGTGTTAGAGAACAGGTGGAAACTGCTGCCGACCCGATGCAGGTTCCCAATTTCCCGACAACCGCTCCGGATGCTGAATCAACAGACGATATTCCTCCGATGCCTTTGCCGGAAGACGACAACTAATTGAAAATATAAATAGAATTGAAAAGCCATTTGCATAAGAGCAGGTGGCTTTTTGTGTTTCAGGAACCTGGCGGTTTAGTTATTTGTCCGAAGTAAAAGTTCATCGTATTCGCCTCCATTTACAACTGCTTCCACTATTACGGGTCCTTTGGCAGTAAAAGCATCTGCCAATGTTTTTTTATAGCTTTCAAAATCGGTTGCCTGGAAAACGGGAACACCAAAATAATGATTTGAAGGCGTATCGTGATCTGCAGGCAGCGAAGTTCCGTAATCGTTCCGGTAATTCTTTTTTTGCTGTTTAATACGAATGAGTGATAAGCTGTTGTCAACTATCACTACAAAAACGATATTCTGTCCCAGCATGCGGGCCGTTGCCATTTCGCCGGCCATCATCCGGAAACCACCATCGCCGGTGAGGCAGGCAACCGGCAATTCAGGATGGCAGAGTTTGGCTGCAATAGCAGCGGGAATGCCAAAGCCCATAGACGACCAGCCGTTGGTCATCAGCAGTTTTTCGGGCGAAGGCGTTTTCCACATTTGCCCGGCCAAATGAAGGTGAGCACCTACGTCCAGTGTCAATATTCCGCTTTTTGGCAAAGCTTTTCGCAGTCCTTTTATAACAGCCCGCGGACCAAAACTTAAATTTGGTGGCTCCATGAGGCGAAGCATCTCCTGTTTGCGTGCTTCAATCAATTTGCGGTTCCATTTCTTTTCCGGACAATCAACTTCCAGCAGCTCGTTTACCGATAATCTTAAATCACCCGGAACATCAGTAACATCAGGTATCAGGTCGCGATCCACATCGGCCGGGTGGCTGTCGAAATGAATGAGCGGCACCCGAGGCATCCACTTTTCGTAATTGAACTCTACCGGATCATAACCTGTACCTAAAATCAAATCTGCTTCCAAATAGGTTTGTGCCACATGGCTCGACAAGGCATGAAACAAGACGCCGGCATACAACGGGTGATTTTCTGCAAACATGCCTTTTGCCATAGGGGTGAGCACCATCGGAATGTTAAACTTTTCTGCCAAATTTAAAAGAAGAGGTTTTATTCCGGCACGCACAGCAGACAGCCCAACGGCAAGCAATGGTTTCTGTGATTTTTTGAAAAGTCTTTTTGCAAATTCCATCAGCTCTGAAGGAGTTTCAAGAGCGGTTTTTTTTTCAACCCGGAGGTAAGGGAAAGACTTATCGGGGTACCCCGCCTTTTGATTTCCAATTCCGGCCGGTACGCCAATATGAACCGGGCCCGGCATTTCTTCCCTTGCAATGCCCGAAGCTTTTAGCAGAGTTTCAGCTGCATTGTTTTTGTCAAGCCGGGTTGTCCATTTTGTGAGGGGTTGAAAAAGTGCCTGGTGATCGATGTTCATTTGTACGGTACGATTTCGGAGGTTATCAGGCATTTCGTCGGTAAAGGCAAGCAGCGGAAGGCGGTCGAGGAGCGCACAGCCAACTCCTGTAGCCAGGTTTGTGGCGCCTGGACCAAAGGTTCCGAAACAAGCGCCCGGAATGCCGGTTAACCTTCCGCAAACCGCTGCCATAAAAGACGCTGCCGACTCGTGGCCGGTCAGTACGAAATCGATTCCATCCTCTTTTCGTAAAGATTCAATATAATCGATCATGTTTCCACTGGGAACGCCAAAAACATATTTGATCCCCAAATCATGGAGGGTGCGCGCAAATTCCTGAGCAACCGTAAGCATAACATTCAGGTTTTTGTTTTTGGCAAGGTACAGATTTTAAGCAAGAATATGGCTGGTAACCTTGAAGATCATTCGGAATCAATCATCTCCATCACCTCGTCCAGATTCACATTCGGCCGGTCAACCTGATATTGGGCCTGCACGTAAAATGCATTTCGTTTTTTCAGGGTTTCATCGATAAATGACATCAGTTCTTCTTTCGATTTCCCTTTAATGAGCGGCCGTTCCGTTTTGGATTTAAGCAGGCGGCCAGCCAGAATTTTTGGATGGACATTCAGGTAAATGGTTTTACCCGTGCGGTTCATCAGGTCGATGTTATCGAAAAAGCAGGGAGCGCCGCCACCGGTGGCAATGACCACATCGGTAAATTCCGAAAGTTCTTCCAATGCTTTGCGTTCACGTTGGCGAAATCCCTCTTCGCCGTACTCTTCAAACAGTTGCGGAACCGTTTTGCAGTTCCGTTTTTCAATGTAGTGATCCATATCGATAAACTGGAGACCGGCATGTTTTGCCAGCTTTTTGCCCAGCGTCGATTTTCCACTTCCCATGTATCCTATCAGGTATATTCTCATTTATTGAACCTTCAAACAATCCCGAACTTTCAAACAATTTCAACCCCTCAAACCATCAAAACAACGACATTTGATTCGGATCCTCTTCTTTTCCGGGCCTTTTTACCTCGAAAGGAATATCGTTGTAATCATCGCTGTTTTTCTTTTTTTTCGTTTTTTCCTCTTCGATTTCTTCCACCGGCTTGTCGTGTTCATCTTTAACCACCGGTTCTACTTCTTTAACATTTTCAATGCGGTAGTTCGAGAGCCTTTTGCCTTTGGCTTTCCACGATTTTACGCTAATAAATTCAGCTACCTCAATAATTTCATTTTCGCGTTCGGCATGTTTTCCGCCAAATTCTATTTCCAGTCTGGGGTAACGCACCCAGGTAATACTCACCAATTTGTTGTCGGGGTGGTCGCCGATAAACCGTATGCGTTTCCCCTCGGTCTCGTCAATCTCGAACCGTTTTACGTAGTAAAAATTCTGTTCGGCATCGTAATAAACCACTGAAAGAATTTTTCCACAATCGAATTTTTCAATGGTCAGAATGTTCTGGTCGAAATGGTTACTGAGGTCGAAGTTGTACAGTTCAAGCTCTCCGTTTTTATAAATGGCCAGGATTTTATCTTCTCCCGAGAATTCGCCGAGGTATTTTCCACGGTTGTCGGCATTCAGGCGCAACACATCTTCGTCGAACCAAATCTTCCGGCCACCTAAAGTTGAAACGCCTTTTTCCTTCAGCGATATTTTATGTACATCGTGTTTGGTAAGAATATTACCCATCGACTGCCGGCCTTTGATGGCCAGTTCGCCCATGTCCACTTCAAAGTTCAGCTTTTTGATGCGCGGTTTTGGTTTCAGCAAAATTTTCAGCGTTTCAGCTTCACCGTTTGGATTAGCCGAAAAGTAAGTGATGCGCGAGCCGGGAGTTCCTTTGGTAACATCATACTCTTTGTCGCGGGTAACGCCGGTAACTGAAAATCTTTTCATATAGCTGTAGCTGGTTTTACCGTCGCGGTAAACCACGTTGTATATGGTGCGTTTGTCGTTTCGTTTGAAAACGGCCAGGTGCAGCGGATTTTTACCGATGAAAGCCTTGTCGGAAACCTTGGTCACAAAGTATGTTCCGTCGCGCCTGAAGACAATAATGTCGTCGATGTCGGAACAATCGCAAATGTATTCGGCTTTTTTCAGGCCAATTCCCATAAATCCTTCCTTGCGGTCAACATACAGCTTTTCGTTTTTCACCACCACTTTTGAGGCCACAATGTTTTCGAAGCTCCTGATTTCGGTTTTTCTTTCGCGCCCTTTGCCGTATTTGTCTTTCAGGTGTCTGAACCACTGTATGGTATAAGCAACAATATTGTCGATGTTGTTCTGAACCTCTTCAATCTCATCTTCAATGCCGAGTATATTTTCATTGGCCTTGTCGGTATTAAACTTCAGGATTCTGGCCATTCGGATTTCCATCAGTTTGAGAATATCGTCGCGGTTTATTTCCCTTTTGAATTTTGGTTTCCAGGGTTCCAGCCGCTTATCGATGTGTGCCACCGCCTGGTCCATACTTTCCGAATCTTCAAACTTTTTGTCTTTGTAAATCCGTTCCTCGATGAATATTTTTTCCAGCGATGCAAAGTGCCAGGCTTCTTCCAGTTCCGATTTCCGGATTTCCAGTTCCAGTTTCAGTAACTTAAGGGTACTGTCGGTGGATCTTGTAAGAATTTCCTGTACGCCAATAAAGTGAGGTTTATCATCGTGAATAATACATGCATTTGGCGAAACGGAAACTTCACAATCGGTAAAAGCATAAAGGGCATCTATGGTTTTGTCAGATGAAACGCCTGGTGCCAGATGCACCAGAATCTCTACGTTTTGAGCGGTATTGTCGTCAATTTTTTTGATTTTGATTTTTCCCTTGTCGTTTGCTTTTATGATAGATTCGATGAGGGTGGTAGTTGTTTTTCCAAAGGGAATTTCTGTAATGGCCAGTGTTTTGTTATCACGCTTTTCAATTTTTGCACGCACTTTTAGTGTGCCGCCGCGTAATCCGTCGTTGTATTTGCTGCAATCGGCCATTCCTCCGGTGGGAAAATCGGGCAGCAGCTCAAACTCTTCTTCTTTCAGGTAGGCGATGGAAGCATCGATGAGTTCATTAAAATTGTGTGGGAAAATTTTGGAGGCCAGACCAACGGCAATTCCATCTACCCCCTGTGCCAAAAGCAACGGGAATTTTGCGGGCAGTGTAACCGGTTCTTTTTTACGCCCGTCGTACGAAAGTTTCCATTCGGTGGTTTTCGGGTTGAAAAGCACTTCCAGTGCAAATTTCGATAAACGTGCTTCGATGTAGCGGGGCGCTGCTGCCCCATCACCAGTAAGTAAATTTCCCCAGTTCCCCTGGGTATCAATCAGTAGTTCTTTTTGTCCCAGCCCAACAATGGCATCGCCGATGGAGGCATCGCCGTGCGGGTGGTACTGCATGGTTTGCCCGATGATATTGGCCACCTTGTTGTAGCGCCCGTCGTCCATTTCGCGCATGGCATGCATAATGCGCCGCTGAACCGGTTTCAGCCCGTCGTTTACGTAAGGTACTGCCCGCTCCAGAATAACATACGAAGCATAATCGAGAAACCAGTCGCGGTACATCCCTGGCAAATAGGTAATCTCTTCT
>CAZLGT010000002.1:0-154636 GCA_964559175.1 uncultured Mariniphaga sp.
ACGGGACTCGAACCCGCGACCCCGACCTTGGCAAGGTCGTGCTCTACCAACTGAGCTATTCTCGCAATATTTTTCTACTATTTTAAAGAACCTGCTTTTAAAGCGATGCAAATATATTGCTAATTTTTTGTTATCACAAAATATTAAAAAAAAATTGCCCGAATTTCAGGATTGATAAAACATCACCGCAATCCGGCCAGCTTTTTTATTTCGTTCAGTTTGTTTAATGCTTCAATGGGCGTAAGGTTGTTAATGTCGAGGTGGGCAATTTCATCGCGGATTTGTTTCAGCACCGGATCGTCCAGTTGAAAAAAGCTAAGCTGCATGCCTTCGCGTTTGGATCCGATTTCACCCAGTGGTTTTGCAAGATCTTCCTTGCCTTTATTTCCTTCCAGCTTTTTGAGGATTTGTTCTGCTCTGGTGGTCACCGATTTTGGCATGCCGGCCATATTTGCTACATGAATACCAAAACTGTGATTGCTCCCCCCGCGAACCAGTTTTCGCAGAAAAATCACCTTGTTCCCTACTTCCTTAATGGAAACATTGTAATTTTTCACGCGCGAAAAAGCGCCTTCCATTTCGTTTAACTCGTGGTAATGCGTGGCAAAAAGCGTTTTCGCTTTGGCCCGCGGATGTTCGTGCAAATGTTCAACAATAGACCAGGCAATGGAAATGCCGTCATAGGTGGACGTTCCGCGACCCAGTTCATCAAAAAGAATCAGGCTGCGGTCCGAAACGTTGTTCAGAATACTGGCAGCTTCATTCATTTCCACCATAAACGTGGATTCGCCCAGGGAAATGTTATCGGATGCGCCCACGCGGGTAAAAATTTTGTCCACCAGCCCGATTTTTGCTTTTTGCGCGGGAACAAAACTGCCCATTTGTGCCAGCAGAGTTATCAGTGCGGTTTGCCTGAGCAGTGCCGACTTACCCGCCATGTTGGGTCCGGTGATGATGATGATTTGCTGGTCATCCTGATCGAGGCGCACATCGTTGGCAATGTACGATTCGCCGATGGGCAACTGGTGTTCGATAACCGGATGTCGTCCTTCTTTGATGTCAATTTCAGTACTGTCGTTCATCTGGGGCCTGAAATACCCGTACCTTTCGGCGCAGGTGGCAAACGAAAGCAGGCAGTCGATTTTTGCCAGAATGTTGGAATTAAGCTGTATGGCCGAAATGTAATCCGACAGCGCCAGAATCAAGTCATTAAAAAGTTGAGTTTCAAGTGTCAGAATTTTTTCTTCAGCTCCCAGAATTTTCGATTCGTATTCCTTTAATTCTTCAGTGATGTATCTTTCGGCACTCACCAGGGTTTGTTTACGAATCCACTCGGAAGGAACTTTGTCTTTGTGTGTATTGCGTACCTCAATATAATAGCCGAAAACATTGTTGAACCCCACCTTCAGGGATGTGATGCCATGTTTTTCACTTTCTCTTTTTTGCATCTGCGCCAGGTAATCTTTACCCGACCAGGCAATTTTCCGCAAATCGTCCAGCTCCTCTGAAACACCCTCGGCAACAACTTTCCCTTTATTTACGGCTGTTGGCGGGTCGGCCACAATTTCTTTCTGAATCCGGTCGCGGATGAGGCTGCAGGTATTCAACTGTTCGGCAAATCGGTTCAATGTTTCATTTTCTGACTCGGCGCAAACCTGTTTGATGGGAGCAATGGCGTTCAGCGCATTTTTTACCTGCACCATTTCGCGCGGATTGATGCGCCCCACAGCCACTTTGGAAACGAGTCGCTCCAGGTCGCCAATCTGGCGCAGATGATCTTCCAGATTTTCTTTTGTTTCGGGGTGTTTCAGGAAAAATTCCACCGCATCGAGCCGTTCGTTAATGGGGCCAATGTCTTTCAAAGGCAACGCCATCCAGCGTTTCAGCAGGCGCGAACCCATTGGGGAAATGGTTTTGTCAATTACCTGGAGCAACGACTTTCCGCCTTCATGAATGGGTGAAAAGAGTTCCAGGTTGCGGATGGTAAACCGGTCGAGCCATACGTAATGTTCCTCTTCAATACGGCTCAATCCGGTAATATGCTTTATCTGATGATGCTGTGTCAGGTCGAGGTAATGCAATATTGCCCCCGATGCAATAATGGCCAGAGAAAAGTTTTGAATGCCATACCCTTTCAACGAAGTGGTTTCAAAATGACGAATGAGGCGGTCGGTGGCAGCATCACTGGTGTAAACCCAGTCGTCGAGGTTGTAGGTGTAGTATTTGTTCCCGAATATTTCGGTGAACTCCTGTCCTCTGCCCCGCTGAAACAACACTTCTTTGGGCTGAAAAGAACTGAGCAGTTTGTCGATATATTCGTAGTTTCCCTCGGCGGTTAAAAATTCGCCGGTTGATATATCGAGAAAGGCAACACCGGCCATTTTTTTATCGAAATGAACCGATGCAAGAAAGTTGTTTTCACGGTTTTCCAGGATATTTTCATTGATGGAAACGCCGGGGGTAACCAGCTCTGTAATGCCACGTTTTACAATGTTTTTGGTGAGCTTCGGGTCTTCCAACTGTTCGCAAATGGCTACCCGCTGACCGGCGCGAACCAACTTGGGCAGGTAGGTATCTATGGCATGGTGCGGGAACCCGGCCAGTTCCACATAGCTGGCTGCTCCGTTTGCCCGGCGGGTGAGTGTAATGCCTAAAATTTCAGCAGCCTTTATGGCGTCTTCACCAAAGGTTTCATAAAAATCGCCCACCCGGAACAGCAAAACAGCGTCAGGATGTTTGTCCTTGATTTTGTAGTACTGCTTCATCAAGGGCGTTTCCGCATATTTTTTCGATTCTGTCATCGGGAAACAAAGATAATGGTTTGGATTTCCCGATAAAAATATTCAGCGACTGGTTCAGTCATTATTTTTCAACAAAAAATCAAGGTAACTCTTCCATCAACCATAAAAATTTAGTTCAAAAATTTACGGTCAACCATAAAAAATCATATAAAATTTTTACGGTTAAAAAGAAAAACAACATTCAAAACAGCCCGGCACAATACCATTAAACTCATTAGGTAAAAAGCTACATGAAATTTTTGTGGAAGAAAGATTCCTAAAAAAATGAAAATCAACAACCAACCGGAAACCAGCAGAAAGTAATACCGGGTTACCGGCCTCCATCTTTTTATTTTCCAAACTATTGCAAAAACCAAATTCAGGGGGATAGCCCACATCAGATTGTAATTTGGAGACATGGCCGGATGCTCAGAATATAAAACAAACCACAAAATAACTGCCCCCATAAATCCGTAGAATCCAAAAACGAGATAATCTGCCCGGTAATTTATTTCCCTTTTTCCGTATTGGCGAACAGATATATAACACACAATAAATAGCAAAATACCAAAAATAACTGCCGGACTGAATATTTTTAAACTTTTATATCTCATTTCGGGGGCCTGATAAATGACCTGGAAAGACTTTACAAGCGGCCTTATTTCATTTTCGTTTTTTATTGTTGTTTGCCCAAAATGTTTCATGAGATAATCGGGCAGAAACATTTCGTCGTAAGCCGATGCATTTTGGTCTGAAGGCGCAGCAACAACCAGATCGATGCCAAAATTCAGCCACAATAATTTTGAATGATACTCTTTTATTAATTCCCGGAAAGTTTTTTGATTTTCAGAGTTTTTAGGAAATATAACTTCTCCGTCTGTTTGTTCCTGAATAACATCACGAATACGGGTAGCACAATTATCAAAAAGAAAGTCGTAGCGGTAAATTCTGTTTTCCGGCCTTGCATTCCAAAGCAGAAATTCAAAAACTTTTTGTTTCTCAGCCCGGGTAAGATTCAAAGTTTGTTCAAAAATGCTTCTTTGGTCGGCCACATATTCATCAACAAAGTTGGAAAAACCATAAGCGCCAAGCAAATAATCGGTTTGTCCCTTTGCAAACCGCCAGATAAAATTGGGGGTATTAAAATCAAATATTCCATAGTTGAAGACCACATCGTAATTGTATGCAACATCTTTTACACGAATGGCAGAATGCCCGTAAACCGAATATGGCTCATTGCCGGGGCTGCAGGTTAAAACACTTATTTCTGCCTGTTGGGATAGCATAAAGGCAGTGACAGAATTTTTCTGAAATAATAAGAACAGACTTAGCAAAAACGTCAGGTACAATCTCATCGATTCAAATTTTCCAATAAAGGAACAAAAAAAGCAGAACTCAATTAGATTTTTGGATTTGAAATGTGTTTTGGTGAAATTAAAATTAGACAGGTATAATTAACGACATTTCAATCTTTTTTTCGATCTTTGCCCGTGAAAAATTAAAGAAGGGGAAGATATGAGTTGTGCAGGATGCGCGTTCAATACTATAGATACTGAAGAAAAAATTGATGTTTACAATTGGCTAAATGATTTACCCGATACATCGGAACAATCTGATATAGTAGAAGTTAAGTTTAAGACAACACGAAAGGAATTTTACAGAAATACCGAAGGAATTCCGTTAAAAAGAGGCGACAAGGTAGTTGTTGCCACCTCGCCCGGACATGATGTGGGTGAAGTTTCACTTACCGGTTACCTGGCTGATAAGCAGTTTGAACGAAAAGTGAAAAACCCGCGACGTTACACCTTAAATTCCATTTACCGCAAAGCTACCGAAAACGATTTGCATGTACTGAACGATGCGCGGGGTCGTGAAAAATTAACCCTGATTCGCTCGCGGCAAATTGCAGCCGATCTGGGCCTCGACATGAAAATTGGAGAGATTGAATACCGGGGCGACGGCAAAAAAGCCATTTTCTATTACATTGCCGACGGTCGTGTGGACTTTCGCGAACTGATAAAACATTACGCCCGCGAGTTCAAAATTAAGGTGGAAATGAAACAAATAGGTGCGCGGCAGGAAGCAGGCCTGGTGGGCGGCATTGGTTCGTGTGGCCGGGAATTATGCTGCTCGAGCTGGCGAACCGATTTTTCCAGCATTTCGTCGGATGCAGCCCAAAAACAGGGACTTTCGCCATCGGCACAAAAAATGGCCGGCGCCTGCGGGAAACTAAAATGCTGCCTGCTTTACGAACTCGATGTTTACCTCGAAGCAAGACAGGAATTCCCCAAAGAGCTGCTTTACCTCGAAACGGGCAAAGGCCTGGCTAAACCTTTAAAAACCGATTATCTGAAAAAAGAAATCTGGTTTGCCATCGAGGGCAATTCCCTGTCGGGAACTTTCCCTCTTTCTTTGAAAGAGGTTAAAAATATTATTCAGCTAAACAAACGTGGACAGAAACCGGAAATTCCCGCAAAAGAAATAGCCAATAGTGACGAAATGGGCTGGCAAACCATGAACAACGAAAGCATGGACCGGTTTGAAAAGAAAAAACCGGCGAAAAGCAAAGGCAGGGGGAAAAGAAAATATAAAACCAAAGGCAACAAAAGAAGCCTGGTAATAAAGAAGCGGTAATAACCCTGGAATAAAAGCCGACTCAAAAACAAGTAGTCCGCTTGTCAGGCCGGCTTTTACAAACGGTTATGCCGGCATTATTTCTTTGTGGCAGGGAGGATTAAATTCAGTATAATACCCACGAGTGCTGCCAGTCCGATGCCTGCCAGAGAAAAAGTACCGTATTGTATGATGGCTCCACCGATTCCTACTGTTAATACCACTGAAACAATGACCTGGTTGCGGGTTTCAGCCATATTGGTTTTCGATTCAACCAGCGATTTGATACCGATGGAAGCAATCATGCCAAATAAAAGCAGCATAATGCCTCCCAAAACCGATTGTGGTATGGTTTTCAGAAAACCGCTGATTTTTCCCACAAAAGCAAACAGGATGGCGGTTATGGCAGCAATTCGCAAAACAAAAGGATTGGTGATTTTTGTGAGTGTGATGGCGCCGGTTACTTCGGAATAGGTGGTGTTTGGCACACCGCCAAAAAATCCGGCAACCGCCGTGGCAATACCATCGCCCAGTAATGTGCGGTGCAAACCGGGTTTTTCAATGAAGTTTTTATTGCAAACTCCGCCAATGGCATACATGTCGCCCACATGTTCTATAATCGGGGCAATAGCCACCGGAACCATATACAAAATTGCCTGCCAGTGAAACTTCGGCACTGTAAACTCGGGTACCATAATCCAGGTAGCCTCTCTGATGGCGGAATAATCTACTTTACCCCATATTACTGCTACCAGATAACCGACCACAATGGCAATGAAAATAGGGATAAGCCTTGCCATTCCTTTTCCAAAAATGACAATAGTAATGGCTGTAAGCAGTGCAATCACTGCCAGCCACCAGTCGTCTTTGGCCATATCAACAGCTGTTGATGCCAGCGACAACCCGATGATCATAATCACCGGACCTACAACCACCGGTGGAAAAAGTCTTTCGACAAACGTAATGCCTCGCGCCTTTACCAGAGCCGAAACAACTGCATAAACCACACCAACGGCAATTATTCCCGAAAGGGTACCGGGCCAGCCGTAAAGCCGTGTTGCTTCAACAATGGGAGCGATAAAAGCAAAACTGCTTCCCAAAAAAACAGGCACTTTTCCCCGTGTTACCAGGTGGAAAATCAGCGTTCCAATGCCCGCTGTGAACAATGCTACAGAAGGATCGATACCTACCAGAAGAGGAACTAATACGGTTGCTCCAAAAGCAACAAAAAGAAACTGGATTCCCAGCACCGTGTTTTTCACTGTTAGCTGGTCGCGAAAGGTTTTTTGGTTCATGTAAAACAGAATAAAGATTTGTGCAAAAAAAGGAATTTTCAGCCCACCGATCAAAAAAAGATGTTAACAAATAATCTACATTTTTTTATTCGGTTCAGCTTTCCCTGTTTTGCAGAAAGGCCTCTTCCAAACCCGAAACCTCGGCAAGCCCCTTCAATCGCCCGATTAACGGGTATCCCGGGTTTCCTTTCAGGTTGAAATCGTTGATAATTTTTATGCCATGGTCGGGGCGCATGGGGATACAAAAGTCGGTTCGTCCGGTGGTTTTGCGTTTCTGCATCTCTTCCAGCAGCGTTTTTACCAGCAATGCCATGTTTACTCTGCCCGCAATGTGCCCCGATTCGTAAAAACTGCCATCTGCAAGCACCTGCGTATTCCGCAAATGTACAAAATGAAACCGATGTCCGAATTTTTGGGCCATTTCAATCAGGTTGTTGTCTTTTCGGGCAGAAAACGATCCGGCGCAGAAAGCAATGCCGTTGCTGGGTGACGGGCAGGTGTTCTGCAGCCATTCCATATCATCGATGGTGCTGAAAATACGCGGCAGTCCCAAAACCGGAAATGGTGGATCGTCGGGGTGTATGGCCAGGTTGATATTGCTTTTTTCGGCAACAGGAATTACTTCGCTTAAAAAGAATGCGAGGTGTTTACGCAACTCCTTTTCACCGATATTCCGGTATCTGTTCAGATGCTCCAAAAAAACCTGCTTGTAGTCGGCAATGGATGGATCGATTACACCATCGATAAAACCCTGAGTAACCACAATGATGGCATGTGCCAGCTGGTCGGCTTCTCCGGGTGTCATTTTTTTGAAAAGCATTTTGGCTTTCCGAAGCATCTCCTGAGAATAATCCTTCTCAGCGCCGGGACGTTTCAGAATAAATACATCAAATGCAGCAAAGGTGGGGTAATCGAACAGCATGGATTCGCCACCCTGGGGAAGCCTGAAATGCAGATTGGTGCGCACCCAGTCGAGCACAGGCATAAAATTGTAAACCACCGTTTTAATGCCGCAAAGCGCCAGATTTTGCAAAGTGGTTTTGTAATTCTGAATGTGTTTTTCGCGCAATTTGGTGCCGGTTTTGATGGCTTCGGTAACCGGCAGGCTTTCCACAACCGACCAACCCAGACCGTTCTTCTCAATTTCCGTTTTTACTTTTTCAATCTCCTCTACCGGCCATACTTCGCCGTTGGGAATGTGGTGCAGGGCGGTTACCACTTCCTCCACGCCCATCTCTCTCAGCCATGCAAGCTTCACCGGGTCATTTGCTCCAAACCACCGCCAGGATTTTACAAATCGTATTTCTTTCATTTTTTCCTGCTACCAGTTGTTTATTATATTCCGCTGAACGAGCTAAATCCCCCATCAACCGGAAGAATGGCGCCGGTAACAAAACTGGCGGCCTCGGAGCAAAGAAAGTGAACCGTTCCATTGAGTTCGGAAATCTCGCCAAAGCGCCTCATCGGGGTTTTACTGAGGACTTTTTCACTTCGCTCGGTGTAAGAGCCGTCGGGATTCACCAGCACATTTTCGTTTTGCGTACTGATAAAAAACCCAGGGGCAATGGCATTTACCCTTATTTTTTCGCTGAATTTTACCGCCATCTCCATTGCCAGCCACTTGGTGAAAATCTCAACGCCCGATTTGGCGATGGAATACCCCGGCACCCGCGAAATGGAAGCGTAGGTGGCCATGCTGGAAATGTTAATAATGGAACCGTACCTGCTGTTGGCCATGGCTTCTCCGAAAACGAGACAGGGGTACACCGTACCGTTCAGGTTCAAGTCGGTTACCTTGTTGTAATCGCTGATATCCATATCAAAAACCGTTTGTCCTTCGGAGATGGTAGCCCCGGGCAGATTTCCGCCGGCTGTATTCACCAGAAAATCGATACGGCCCCATTTTTCAAGAATGGTTTTCCGGGCATCTTTCAACTGCTTAATGTCGAGCACATTCACTACCAGACCGATACCCTCGCCGCCAATGGCTTTGATTTTACTCAGCCGCAAATCCACATTTTCCTGTGTACGGCCAATCACGGCCACTCTCACACCGTTTTTTGCCAGGTATTTGGAAATGCTACCGCCCAGCGTGCCAGAGCCGCCGGTAACAACGGCCACTTTATCCTCAATATTAAAAAGTTCATTCATGATTTCAATTCATTTAACAGATACAAATAATACGATTGTATCTTCATTTTGTTCGGTATAATTTTAACGAGCACCTGTACAATTTTTGCTAACTATACCAGTTGAAACACATCCGATTTAATCAGGTCGAATAAAAAGACATGCTGAAAACGCGATTCAAATGAGTGGTTCATTATTTTGTCGGGCAGGTTGTAACTTTTTACCCCCCGGAGGCGGTCGGTGGTGATGATCAGCCAATAGTAATTGAGCCGGTGTTTCTGGTAAAGTTTCAGTTTATCATCTTTTTTATGAATGGACTCGCGGATATCGGCCACCACATTTTCTGAAACTCCCAGGTTATTGGAACGTTCCCACAAACCATTTTGCATTTCCGGATGGTGAACAATCAGAATGGCTTCGAGCCCCGAGGGAAGGGCTTCAGCACCTATGGTTTCCCGGAAAAACGAAGTGGGCGATTTTCCGGTTGTAACCTGCCTGATGGCATTCACGGCCTGCACTGCAACCGACAACTCTCTTTCAGGGGCAACAGGATTGTGTTCGGAAAACAGAAACTTAACAAACAAGCGCAGCGTAGAAGACCCCTCGAAAAGTAACCGGGCCGATTCGATAATCTGTTCCCGGCTTTGAATCAAACGCAGCTCTTTTTCATCCGGTTCGCGGGCGTTAACCGGATTGAGACGGGTAAGTTCAACCCCCAGGTTATTCCGGCTTTTTAATTTTACAATAAAATCGGGCGATTCCCAGGGCACTAACTTCCCTTTTGGAAAAACCGGGTAGCTTTCCCGAAAGTATTGCATCAGTATTATCTCCAGTTGTTTTTTTTCAGACTGCATGCCATTCAAATTTTCCGAAATTTAGCAAGAAAATTAAAACTGCTTTGTAAAATGAGCCGGAATGAAAAAAGTAAAAAACAATACCTGCAAGCAGCTGAAATATTTTGTGGTGTTTTTGTTTTAATGGCAGAAATTGATGAATTTTATCAAAAATTTTCAACTAACATTCTTATTATGAACAAAACATTCTTATTGAGCATGGTATTTTCAATTCCTTTTCTGATAGCATCCTCCCAAAATTACCCGAAACCGGACGAAGCTTTCCGGCTGAAGCAACTGGAACCGCCCACCGGCAAAGTGCGCATGGTGCTCGACACCGACACATACAACGAAGTGGACGACCAGTTTGCGCTGGCCTACGCTTTTTTGTCGAAAGAAAAAATTGAACTGGAAGCTGTTTATGCGGCGCCATTTCACAATAACCGGTCAAACGGTCCGGCAGACGGAATGGAAAAAAGTTATGAGGAAATTCTACGATTGCTGAAAATGCTGGGTAAATCGCCCGAAGGGTTTGCATTTCGCGGTTCCGACCGGTATCTGGAAGATGTAGCTAAACCCATCCGCAGCGACGCAGCGCTCGACCTGGTAAAAAAGGCCATGGCAAGCAGTCCTGAAAATCCGCTTTACGTTGTGCCGGTTGGTTGCATTACCAACATCGCCTCGGCCATTTTAATCGAACCGGAAATCATCAAAAACATAGTGGTTGTTTGGTTGGGAGGCAACGGTTTGAACTGGCCGCATCAGAAAGAATTCAACCTGATGCAGGATGTTCTGGCAGCGCGGGTGGTTTTCGACTCGGGCGTGCCGTTTGTGGTCATGCCCTGCCGTCCGGTGGTTTCGCATTTTCATACAACCATTCCCGAGTTGAAATATTATCTGGAAGGGAAAAACGAACTTTCGGATTACTTGTACAACATTGTGGTGGAATACAGCGGAGGCCGCGACGCTTACTCCAAAGTAATCTGGGATGTTACTGCAGTGGCATGGCTGGTAAATCCCGGCTGGATAAAAACCAACCTGGTACACAGTCCTGTTTTAACAGATCAGGTTACATTTAGTGTGGACCATTCACGCCATTTTATCCGCATGGCAGAAGAATTAAACCGCGATGCCATTTTCAGGGATTTGTTTGGTAAACTGACAAAATAATCAATCGTTTAATAAAACTCAATCGAGATGAACCCATATCTGAAACATTATTTTCTGTTGACTTTTCTGGGCCTGTTTATCCTGCCGGCTTTTTTAAAAGCAAATGAACCTGCACAAAAAACAAGAGTTTTAATACTCACCGACATTGAAAATGAGCCCGACGATGCCCAGTCGCTGGTGCGTTTTTTATTGTATGCCAACCAGTTCGATGTGGAAGGAATTGTGGCAACCACTTCATGCTGGCAACGCAATCAAACGGCCGAATGGCGCATTCACGAAATTGTGGATGCTTACGGAAAGGTGCGCGATAACCTTGAAAAACATGAAACAGGTTTTCCCACCCGTTCCTTCCTGAAAGAAAAAATCAAAAAAGGATATCCTGATTTTGGAATGGCAGCCGTGGGAGAAGGTAAAGATTCGGAAGGTTCCGACCTGATTATTGAGGTGGTGGACAAAGACGACCCGCGGCCGGTGTGGATTCCGGTTTGGGGCGGCGCCAACTGCCTGGCCCAGGCGCTTTGGAAAGTGCAGCAAACGCGTTCAGAAGAAGAGGTGAAAAAGTTTGTGGCAAAAATACGTGTTTACACCATTTCCGACCAGGACAATTCAGGGCCATGGATGCGGAATGCCTTCAAAGACCTGTTTTATATTGTCAGTCCCGGATTTGGTGAAAATGGCGGCAACAGTTATCACTATTCCACCTGGATTGGCATTTCGGGCGAACGACACTACCATTTTTCGAGCGGCGCCGACAAATACAGCATCGATAACGAATGGGTGGACGAGCACATCCAAAACGGGCACGGCCCGCTGGGCGAACAATACCCCGATATAGCCTACATCATGGAAGGCGACAGTCCTTCATTTATGTATCTGATTAACAATGGACTGGGTTCGCCGGAACATCCCGGTTGGGGCTCGTGGGGTGGTCGTTATGAGTTGTACCAGCCGCCAACACGTATTTTTTATCATGAACCCGAAGAACGGGAAATCTGGACCGATACCGACGACTGGGTGGAAGTGGACGGTACCATTTACATCGATCGCCGGGCAACCATCTGGCGCTGGCGCGAACATTACCAAAACGATTTTGCCGCCCGAATGGACTGGTGTGTGAAGGACTATGAACAAGCCAATCATCCGCCTGTGGCAAAACTGACCCATGCCAATACAATCAATGCAAAACCGGGAGAAACCATTGAACTGAATGCTTCGGTTTCAACCGATCCGGATGGCGATAAGCTCAGCTATCACTGGATTCATTACCGCGAAGCCGGCACTCATCCGGCATGGGTAAACGTTGATGAACCGAACCTGGCAAAAACTTCTGTTACCCTTCCAAAAGTAACAGAGCCTGCAACCGTGCATTTTGTGGTGGCAGTAACCGACAATGGCAAACCTGCATTGACACGTTATCAGCGGGTGATTATTTCAGTAAAACCTTAGTTTTAATCTTAAAGCAACTTGCAATGAAGTATTTTTTTACAATTTGGAATTTTATTCTGCTGTTTTCATTTCAGCTTGCAGCACAGGAAAATTTCAGCCAAAAATTTTCCGGAAACTGGAGCGGCAAAATGGAACTTTCGGGTTCGAAACTGGAGATTATTTTTAAGATTTCGCTGGAAGAGAACGGAGAGCTTTCTGCAAAAATGGATGTGCCGGCTCAGGGAGCACGCGATTTGCCGGTAAGTAAAGCCGAAGTGAAAACCGACAGCGTTTTTCTGCATGTGGCGATGATTGCAGGGCGCTTTGAAGGTCAGATGGTAAACGACACAACCATTTCCGGGAATTGGAGCCAGTCGGGAATAAACTTTCCGCTTACATTAAACCGGACTGAAAAAGTAACTGAATTTAAAAGGCCACAGACACCCCAACCGCCATTTCCGTATGTTGAAGAAGAAGTGAGTTATGAAAATACCAAAGCCGGAATACTACTGGCCGGAACGCTTACCTTTCCCGAAAATGCGGAAAATGTTCCGGCAGTGATTCTGATTTCCGGATCGGGAGCACAAGACCGCGACGAAACCATTTTTGAGCATAAACCTTTTCTGGTGATTTCCGATTTCCTTACCCGGCACGGAATTGCAGTGCTAAGGGTGGATGACCGCGGTGTGGGCGGTTCGGAAGGAAATGTAAACGATGCAACCAGCGAAGATTTTGCCGGCGACGTGCTGGCAGGAATCGAATTTCTGAAAACCCGGAAAGAAATTGAAAGTTCAAAAATCGGACTGATTGGCCACAGCGAGGGAGGAATTGTTGCTCCCGTTGTTGCAAACAAAGCAAGTGATGTTGCTTTTATTGTGATGCTGGCCGGACCGGGAATCCCGGGCGAACAAATCATTTACGAACAGGGCCGGCTGATTGGTCTGGCCTCGGGAATGACCGAAGAGCAGGTGGAACAAAGCCGGAAAACGCAGGAAGCTATTTTCAATATTATAAAAACTGAAAAGGATTCCGCGGTACGGCTCGACCGGCTGCAGCGAACCCTTACAGGCGGCATGTACCCGATGATGAATGATGACCAGAAAAATGCGGTTGCTCAGCAGGTGGCCGCGGTAAATTCACCGTGGTTCAGCCATTTTCTCAAATATGACCCGTATCCGGCACTTACAAAACTGAAATGCCCTGTGCTGGCACTCATTGGCGAAAAAGATTTACAGGTGCCGCCCAAAAGCAACCTGTCGGCCATTGAAAAAGCACTTGCCGAAGGGGGCAACAAAAACTTCAAAACCCTGGAACTGCCCAACCTGAACCACCTTTTTCAAAACTGCGAAACCGGCGCTGTTGCAGAGTATGGACAGATTGAGGAGACCATTTCGCCGGAAGTACTGGAAATCATCTCGGAATGGATTTGGGAGGTAGTAAAATAATTGAAATCAAAATTTTAAACACAAAATTATCGTTTCACAATTTTCCCGGTAAATATCTTTTTGTCCTGTACTATACGATACGAATAGACTCCCGGGGTAAAATGACTCACGGCAACGTGTTCGTTTTGTAAAACTTCAACCGACAGCATTTTTTGCCCGGCCATATTTAAAAGCTCCAGTTGGGCAGGAACGGAAGAATTGGGGAGTTGAACCCTGATGAAATTTTCTGCCGGGTTGGGGTAAATTTTAAGGTGATTTTCTGAATTAATTTCAACAGCATCCTGAACCGGACCTGTTGAATAATAATAGGTTTCCCTGGTGTCGTATTGCCATTTTTTATCTGCCTGATTCCAAATGTACCATAGAGTAACGAGATTTCTGCCATAATCACCGTAATCATCGTATGTATATTCTGTTTTGGTACTACCTTTCCATTCGCCGGCATCTGTATCCCATCCATAATCCGCCCGCATAAGTGTTCGTCCGTTTTCGTTGTAATTTATTTCCAATTTGTTACCCCAGTATATATTTCCATAACCTCCCCATTCCAAATAGCTGTTTAGTATTTGACGGCCATCGGAATCAAAAGCCCACCGGTATTCCCGGCGAATTCTCCAGTCACCCAAATCGGTATCCCAAACGTAATTGCCATCCAGAATATAGTGACCTGCTTCATCAAAATCGTAAGCTGTTTTCGTTAAATTCTCCCAATCGCCATAGGACGGATTCCACCACGCATTCTCATGTAAAATTTGTCTGCCCTGTTCATCATACTCATATTCATTCTTATTGGCAAAATCCCATTTTTCAGAACCTTCGTTCCACTGTGAAATGATTTGCTTAAGAATGTGGCCATTTTCATCGTATTCGTATTCTGACAACGTTCGGTTAACACTGAACTCCCAGTTTTCATCTGCATCGCTCCATACATACAACGATGTCAGCGTGCGGTTTGCCAAACTGTCATATTCATATTTTTCTTTGAAAAGTTCTGTCCATTGATTCTCCATCCAGTCCCACTGATATTCGATTGTAGCCCCGAGATTTCCGTTGATGTCAAATTCTTTTTCTGTTCTTGAAGCCCCAATCCATAAACTGTCTTCCGTACTCCAGTGATATGAGCTTTGCAAAGTTTGGTTGAAATTTTCGTCGAACTCAATTTCCATTTTCTGTACATTCACCCAATCATTCAGCGATGCATCCCAATGAAAGTAAAACTGAAAAATCATGTTGCCTTGTTCATCATAAACATATTCTTCCCTGCTTGAGTAAACCAAAACCTTTTCCGAATAATCCAATGAATACCAGGTTTTTTCTGTTACATTACCGGATTCATCATAAGTGATTTCAAACTTTCCGGATTCAATCCAGTCTTTGGAATCCTGGTCCCACCCATAATTTATTTCCGACAGTTTGTTTCCGCTTTCATCAAATTCATATTCCGATTTCCTTACTCCATACCACTCCTCTGAATCCTTTCGCCAGGAATAATCAATGTTCAATGTTCTAAAGCCATTTTCGTCGTAATCGTATTCATATTGCTTTATAAATACCCATTTCTTCAGAGTTTTATCCCATTGAGACAAGAAATAATGAACCTGTTTTTCTTCTGAATTATAGGTAATTTCTTCTTTTTTGTTCGGTATAAGCTCGTTTGTGGAGTAGTCTTTTTGATACTCAATAATTTCAGCCTGCTTGCCACTGTCAGTATATGTATAAAAGCTTTCCTTTTTATAATTGTAATTCATTCCGTTTACCGAACGACTGCCGCCATAAATCACATGAGTATTAAGGTTGCCTACTTCGTTATATTCCCAGACTTCGTTCGGATAACTTTTCCACTCTCCTGTTGAATCATTCCATGCATAAAACAGCGATTCTTTCCGGTTTGCAGTTTCTTCAGTACCGTACTTGTATTTTCCAATCCTTTCCCATTCTTCGGTTTCGGGTAAAAATGACTCGACCACTATGCTGTCGGGTCTCTGATTCAATTCTTCGGAAACAACTTCTGATTCAGCAGATTGTTGAAAATTTAAAGATGGTTTTTGATTTGTGGCAATTGATGTTTGTGCAAGTATTCCACCAGCAAGAAAAGAAGCAAGTGCCAGGAGTTTTAGTTTTTTCATATTCAGTGGTTTAAAAGTGGTTTAAAAATTGATTTTGTTAAATCAAAAATAAGAAGTTTTTCAATAAAAAATATTTTAAAATCAATTTTTTTTCAAAACTGCCACCCATTCATTTTCACCTGGAGTTTTCAAATTCACCAATTCTCCACTTATGGCTTTTTCTTCCGCGGCCCACTCCCCTTTTCGCACCTCCATCCATTTGAGGGTAAAACCTGAATTGAATTCTGATAAATTGAGTTCCACTTCCCCTTTATCGGGGAAAAACACTACATACACTTCGCCCGGTTTTTCTGTGAGGTATGCTTCGTTTTCATCCCGATCAGATAACAATTCGTTGTTTGGAGTGAGTTCCCAAAACGGACAGATTTTTTCAATTTCGCGGGCTGCTTTCACTGAATTCATAGACAGTTCGGACAAACCCAAACCCGAAGTTGGACGATGGAATCGTGCCGAGGCTGTTCCTCCGATGACGTGGCGCCACCAGCCGTCGAGGCCGCTGTTGGTGTTGCCATGGGTGCCGCCGTCGGCACCATAGGTTTTTACGGTGTTTATGGGTCGGGGATGTGCCGAAATGTAATTTTTCACCCACTGGAAATTATCCCAGTGTGCCTGATCCCGCTGGTGGTTGTTTTGTGAAATATCGCAGAAATCGTAAAGTTCGGGATGATCGAACGTACGTCTGTGCTGTTCCGATTTCAGATCCCAGGCATCCCACATTTCCGTTAGGTAAACTTTTTTACCTGCCTCTTCAGCTTTTTCGCGGATGTATCTGGCCCACCAGGCACCCCACTCCTCTTCGCCCGAAGTTTCGTTATCCATACAGTATAGAATAAGGCTGTGATTAAACGAATATGAAAGCATCTTATCCACAAACTGCTGCTGGAATTTCAGCAAAACCACATTGTTTCGCTGATTGGGTGTGGTAAAGAAAAAAGGTTGTTTGTTTTGTCCGGGATGGTCGGGATATACCAAATCCAGTCCGGATTCTGTTTCGGTGTAATTGACATTGTTTTTCGGATTGTACGGATGCACAGGCCAGTTGTTCCGGGTATAATCGAACCGGTCCCACACTTCAATCTGCACAATAATGTCGCGTTTGGCCGTTTCATTCAGGAAAAATTCGAACCGCTGCCAGTAGTCTTCATTCCATTGGTTCAAATCGTATTTTCCGTTATCAAGAAGTTCAAACGGATACAACTCGAAACCGCGGTCCACGCGGTCGCTCATGGTATTGCGCACATAATTGGCGCCCACCGATTTCATGGAATCGAGATGCAGCACCAGCATTTCAGCAGGCCACTGAAACAGGTTATCGTCGCTGCTGGCGCCGAGCAACATCACCGGTTGGCCTTTGTACTGCCAGTACCACGGGTTTTCGGCCCAGGGCTGAATCGCCTGCTCAACCGCTTGTTGAGTTTGACAATTTGAAAACACTAAAACTCCAAAAACTATCCATGTAAACTTTACTTTCATCCTCTACAATTTTTTACTTTGAACTCTGAACTTTGAACTTTAAACTCTAAACTCTGAACTAAAATTTCCCCGGCGCTTTAAATCCTGCGTCTGCATCGTCCAGCACCAGCACCCAATCGAAATTCTCACCCAATCCGGGAGGTGAAAATGTGCGGGTGCCTTCATTCGAAAATTTACCAATTTTTTGCACCTGACCGTTACGCGGGCTGTACCACCAGGCTGTTACCTTTTTACCGCTGATAACATCCATTCGTACTGTGAATGGCCTTCCAACCGGGGCATAAACCATAGCATACGAACCATCATCTGCACGGGTTGCTGCGTAGCGGTATGAACCTGCACCGGGAACAGAGGTAGGAACATCATCCGGTACAATTACTGAATCATCCGGAATTCGATTCAAAAAAGGACGTGATTCCATAAGCCTCCGTCCAAACTGCATTTGCCAGGCACCCGGCTGATCGAGAGCTTCGTACCACGGCAAAAGCGGAAAATTCACCGGGTTGCGGCCCGGCTGCCACATTTGCCAAACGGAGTGGTGCCCGTAAGTGTGGCCAAACGCACCACAGAAGAGATTCCAGTATAGCGGACGCCGCACATCGGCAGAAATGGAATGTCCGAATTTTTCTGCATTAAATTCAATGGGATGATCTTCATAAATCGGCTCTCCGTCAATTACCGGTTTTACAGGAGTTCGGTTGTAATCTTTCAGCGTATTCTCGTAAACTCCGGTAAACCGGGGGTTGTGGCCGTTTTGCCGCATATTGAAATCGAGCCAGTCTTCATCGTGAAAATATTGAGACGAACCCTGCCCGCCGGTGGGGTGAAAGGTTATCAGGTGCTTTCCGTTATCCCCTTTGCGAAGGCCAAGTGCCATGGCACGTACAATCTGACCATGAACTTCTTCTTCCAGCGGACGGTCGCCACCTGCAATCCAGATAATGTTGGGAGAATCTTTATACCTTTTTCCCAGAATTTCACCAAAAACAGCAGCATTTTCAGGCGTAAAAATAACCGGGCCAATTCCCCATTTTTTATTCCATTTATCGCCCCATGTAGGAAGCAAACCAATAAAAAGTCCCTTCTCTTCGGCCTTTTTAATCACCCAGTCCACATGCCTGAAATAGGCCTCGTTAATTTTGGTGGGGTCGTTGTCAATCAAGGGTTTTTCACCTTCGGCATTGGGTGTATTCAGCCCGTCGAGTTCGGCTAAAACCACTGCCTGAATTACCGTAAAACCCTTTTCGCGACGATTTTCCAGATACTTTTCAGTTTCTTCTTTGTTCAGTCTGTGAAACAATTCCCAGGCTGTATCGCCCAAATAAAAAAACGGGGTTCCGTCTTCGAAAACCAAAAACCGCTTGTTTTCGGACACGACTATTTCACCACGCGAAAAATCAATTGGTTCGCCTGCCCATTTGGAAACCTGGCCTGTGGAATTTATAAAAATTGTCAGAAAAACAAGGAGGAGTGAATATTTAATTTTTTGATTCATTTAGCTGAAGGATTTTGAAAAATTATTACCTAAGTTTCTTTTATTTTCGAAAAGTAGAACTATTTTTAATGACTTCAAAAAAAAGATTCATTCAAATGACTGGAAAAAGAAAATGCAAATGGTAGTATTTGCGAACAACCCGGTTTTTTTGGCAAAATACAAAGCCTGATTCTGCCATTTATAAAAACTGATTTGTTTCTTCCCAATTCCTTAACTTCAGAGAAAAAAAAGCTCATTTTTAGAAGAATATAGAATTAAACCCTGTTTCTTAAATGCCTTTGTTATTTTTACGCGTCTTTATAACAATGTGGATGAGAATTAAAAATCAGGTTATCAAATATCTTATTACCGCATGGGTGCTGTTTTATGCAATACCCGGCAGTTCTTCTGTTGCATTTTACCATTACGGTATTGAAAACGGACTGCCTGAAGCGCGCATAATCAGTATCAGTCAGGATTCAATTGGATTTATCTGGCTGGCAGGAGAATACAGCCTAACACGTTTTGATGGGCATCAATTTAAAGAATATGAAAGATCCAAACAATCCACATTACCGTGGAATAAAATCAACACCATTTTTTCTGATTCGGAAGGCACGCTCTGGATTGGATCCGACAATGGCTTTTCATATTATAATTTTTTAAAAGACCAGTTTATAGCTCCGGTTTCTGGCTGGAATGGAACTCTTGTAACAAGTTTCGCAGAAGGGCACAATGGCCAGCTTTGGATTTCAACAGACAAAGGATTGGCTCGGTTTGACAAAAAAACATCACAAATAACCTGGTTTTTTAGCGATGAAAATGAACTTTTTGCTGGTAACATAAAACAAGTTTGCAGCCAGCCCGATGGCAAAATCTGGGTAGTTCGAAATCCAAACGACTTATACCAACTGAATCCTGAAACAGGCGAAATTAACCATTTTGACACCATTGATGGTGTAAACGTGAATGAGTTTTTTATTACCAATCTCAGTTTCTCGAACGGAAAATTACTGATAAGTACCGAATCGCATGGGTTAAACATATATAACCCGGATGATGGTAAAATAAAAAAAATCATAGTTGGTTACCTTTCCAATACCATTCATCATGCTGATGTGGAAAACGATTCTACAATTTGGCTGGCAACAGCAAGCGGACTTTATCAACTGAACCATAACACCGGCAACTATGTGCAATATACCAATATTGTTGAAGATCCGCTCAGCATGGGAAACACAACCATTAAATATGTTTTTGTCGATCGCGAAAATAACCTGTGGGTTTCTTCGGGAACCCGGGGTATCGATTTCGGAATAAAGGATATCCTTTTTTCACATTTTATGTATTCTAAAGATGTACCTTATTGTTTGGCACAACAGGAAGTGGTGTGCATTGATTTCGACAAATCAAATAATTTATGGCTGGGGTATGAATCCGGCTTGCTCGAAAAGCATAGTTCCGACCCTTTTGGAAAAACTTCATATTTCCTGCATTCCGAAAATAACGAGAGAATTTCTGGAACTATTTACCGGGTGCTTGAAGACAGTAAAAACCGGATTTGGGCAGGTGGCTGGCAAAGCGGGTTGCAAAAATTAAACAGCGAAAAAACCCTGTTTAAAGCGGCTTTAATAAAACCAGCATCGGTTGCTGAAAAACTGGACAGGGCAAATATATTGGATATTATTGAGGAACCCGGCGGTAATTTATGGTTAAGTACAAACGGGAACGGAGTTTTTAGATACAATCCCCAAAGCAAGAATGCAAAATTGTTTCAGTTTCATGAAAACAATCCGCAAATGGGAATAACCAATGACTACACTTCTGATTTGTGTATCGATAAGCAAAACAATTTATGGATTTCGAGCAGTTTCGGTTTATCGGTACTTGATTTGGAAAGCGAACACATTACCCAATACTATCATAGCCCGGAAGACTCTGCTTCACTGTCCGGAAATACAATACAAGCGCTTTATTGCGACAACTCAGGACTGGTTTGGGTAGGCACCAGCACCGGCTTAAATGTATTTATCCCCAAATTAAACAGTTTTAAACGCTTAATCACTACACAGGATTATTCTATAAACGATATTTCAAGTATCGAATCCATCAAACCGGGAGAACTTTGGGTCAGCACTAAATCCGGTCTGTTTTGTTTAACCTATAAATGGGATGAAAATACGCACGAACTGGATTATGAAAGTGACTATTTTTTTGAATCCAACGGACTTATTTCCAATTCATATTATAACAAATCATCAACAACCGAGCGGAACAGCATAATTTTTTTCGGTGGAAACAAAGGAGTAGATTTTCTAAATCCAGCCGAAAAAAAGAGATCATCCTATAACCCGCCCAAAGCTTTAATTACTGATGTATCCGTTTACGGGAAAAGCACTTATCCGCAAAACGGCAATGAAAACAACCTTCCGTTGTATGAACTTGAACACAACCAGCAAATGATCTCTTTCCGGTTTACCTCATTAAATTTCACCAATCCAAATCAACAAAAATACCGCTACAAATTGCAAGGATTCGACAATCAATGGGTTTTTCCGGAGGACGAAAAAGTGGCCACTTATACCAACCTCAGGCCAGGCAGTTACCTGTTTATTGTTGAAACCATGGACAAAAACGGGCGCTGGAGCCCACAAAACAGTTCTGTTGAACTTAAAATAAACCCGCCAATATGGCAAACATTGCCGTTTATTGTTTTCATGGTAATTTTTGTGTTTGGCACATTGTTTATGGTGAACCGCATCCGCAACAACAAAATTCGAAACCAGCGGCGTAAACTGGAAAAAATTATTGATGAACGCACAAAAGAGCTGCAGGGAAAAAACATAGAACTGGAAGCTGCCAACCAAACCAAAGACAAGTTTTTCTCCATCATTTCGCACGACCTGCGCAGTCCGTTTTCAGGCTTGGTCGGGATTCATGAGGTTTTAACTGATCCTGACTACAATCTGAATCAGAAAAAACAAAAAGAACTGCTGCTAAATGCAAAAAAATCAGCCAATCAAATATTTGAACTGCTTGAAAACCTGCTCACCTGGTCGCGCTCGCAAATGAAAACAACAAACATTTTCCCCCAAAAAGAAAACCTGGGAAAAATCCTGCAAAATAATATTGAATTACGGCAAGCTTCAGCACAACAAAAAGAAATTTCAATTTATCACGATTACCCCGAAAACATCGAGGCCTTTTTCGATGCCGATATGATAAACACCGTAATCCGGAATCTGCTCAGCAATGCCCTGAAATACACCCCGGCCGGAGGTGAAATAACTGTTTCGGCAGAAAGTAAAAACGGGTTTGTAACTGTCCACATTGCCGATACAGGGCTTGGTATAAATGAAGTAGAAATGCGCCGGCTGTTCAGCCTGGACAAAACAAGCAGAAACGGTACCCAGGGCGAAAAAGGTACCGGCCTGGGATTGATTATTTGCAAAGAGTTTATTGAAAGAAATTACGGAAAAATCTGGGTTACACCCAATCACCCAAAAGGTACAGTTTTTCATTTCTCATTACCTGTACATGAAATTTAACCGCTTTAAAAAATTCATTCAAAAGACTGGAAAAAGTAAATGCAAATGGTAGTTTTTGCGAACAATCCGGTTTTTTTGGCAAAATATTAAGACCTGAATCTGCCATTTATAAAAACTGATTTTTTATTTCGCAATTCCTTAATCTCAGAGAAAAAGTAAAATGGAATGGCGGATGGACTTTTCAGAAACTTTTCCATTTTTTAACAACTGTTGTGTGTCTAAATTTCTATATTTGCAGGTTCGCAAATTTCTGATTGTTAATAATACAGACTGCGCTTAATCGGAAAAGCTAGTAAGGATGCAAAACTGGATAATTCGGATGATTCTTGTTGTTCTGCCATTGGGTTGGCCGGGATTATCATTTGCCAATATTGCCTTTTATCATTACGGGATTGAAAAGGGATTGCCGGAAACCCACATTGTAAGCATCAGTCAGGATTCAATTGGATTTATCTGGCTGGCCGGAGAGAACGGCATGTTCCGGTTTGATGGAAGTCAATTCAGAGCCTATCAAAATTCATTTTTCAATACAGAGCAGTCTTCTTTTTCCATCATCAATTCCCTTTTTACCGATTCGCGGGGTGCATTGTGGGTGGGTGCCAACAATGGAGTGTCAACCTACGATTTTATTCACGATCGCTTCATAAGTCCACCTGGAAACTGGAACCGGTTCCGGGTTACCGATTTCGATGAAGACGAAGATGGAAATATCTGGATTGCCACCAACCACGGCCTGATTGGTTACCATCCGGAATCGGGGAAAACCCTTTGGTTTACCGGCAGTAATGGTAGTTCTGAAAATGCCATTCTGCCTGACACTGAGATTCATAAAATTACCTGTCAGCCCGGAGGGAAAATATGGTTTACCCTTTACACAGGAGGCCTTTTTCAGTTCGAACCTGAATCGGGCACAGTACGTGATTTCAGCCGCATTGGAGAAACCCATCTGGGTACTATGAATATTTCAACGCTCGGTTTCTCCGAAGATCATGTTTTTGCAGGCACCATTTCCAACGGACTTATTTGGTTCAATCCCGAACATGAAAAGATATTTCAGGAAACCTTCGATAATTTAGGTTTTACAGTAAGACATTTCCGGCTTTCGGATGACTCACTGATTTGGCTGGCTACCAACAACGGATTAATTTCGTTTAACTATTCCTCAAGAGAATATTCCCGGTACATCAACGAACCCACCAACTCCCTGAGTATCAATCGCACTTCAGTGGATCATGTGTTTTTAGACAACGATAAAAATGTTTGGGTCTCTTCCGGTATCAGAGGCGTGGATTATGGCATAACCGGTAATCCTTTTTACCAGTTTAATATCGACGAAGTTTATCCCTACGGCTTGTACCACAAAGAGGTGACAGCTATTCATTTTGATGAACAGGGGAACATGTGGCTGGGATATGAAGCGGGCCTGGTGGAACAACATACACATGACCCTTTAGTCCGGAATGGTTTTCATCTGACTTCCTTAAGCCAAAGCGGAGCACCCGGTTCCATAATGGCCATTTTTGAAGACAGCAAAAACCGGGTATGGATTGGCGGTTGGGATTGTGGTTTGCAAAAACTGAATGCTGCCGGAACAGCTGTTGAATATGCTTCCATTCTGCCGGAAGAGTTGGCCGCGAGACTTGCTACAGCCGATATTAGGGGCATGGCAGAAGACAGCAAGGGCAACCTTTGGATTAGTTTTCACGGTATTGGGCTGGGGCGATACAATACGGAGACTTATGAGATAAAACTTTTTAGCCACAATCCGGATAACCCGCTCAATACCTTATCGAATGATTATTCTTACAACCTTTGTTTCGACAACAACGATAACCTGTGGGTGGCTACAGCACACGGAGTAACAAAGCTAAGTTTGCCGGATGAGCAAATCACCACCTATTTTGCCGAAGATGGCAACCGGCTTTCTCTGAGCAGCAGCACGGTTTATACCATTTATTGCGATGTTGCAGGAACGGTATGGGCAGGAACAAGCAATGGACTGAATATGTATAATCCTACACTGGATGTTTTTCAGCCGGTTGTAACCGACAGGGAAATTCCATTTATCAGCATCTCCGATATTCAGTCTGTTAATCCCGGGGAAATTTGGGTGAGTACTTATTCCGGAGTAATTCAAGTTACATACCCCTCCGGTTTTTCCGGTGAGAATATTAGAGTAAACACCCAACTCTTCGACCGATCATCAGGACTTCTTTCCACCAATTATTTCCAGCGCTCGTCGGGAGTAAGTAAAGATGGGATGATATTCTTCGGCGGAAACGAAGGCATCGATTTTTTTAATCCCAACGAGGTTCGGTCATCAATAGGTACCGAAATTAAAACATTAATTACCGAGTTGACAGTGGACGGACAACCTGTTTATCCTGCCCGGGATAAAATGGGGTCAGAGCCGGTTATTCTGCCTCTGGACTACCGCCACCGGATGGTTAATATCCGGTTCACTGCGCTTCATTTTAACGCTCCGGGAGCATTGCGGTTCAGGTATAAAATGGAAGGCCTGGACGATGAATGGTTCTATCCTCAAGTTTCACAAAGTGCTACCTTTTCCAACCTGAAATCAGGTTCATACCAATTCATGGTAGAGGTGCAGTACAAAAACGGTCCGTGGAGCTCTCCGGCTGTTGCTGTTATTCGGGTGAAGCCAGCGTTCTGGACGACCATACCATTTATTGTTTTTTTATTGTTAATTACTGGAGGCCTTATTTGGTTTGCCTTTTGGTACCGCTCGAGAGTAATGTACTTGCGCCAAAAAAAGCTGGAACAAATAATTGCTGAAGATACCCGCGAGCTCCAGCAAAAAAACGAACAGCTTGAAGTTGCCAACCAGACAAAAAACAAGTTTTTCTCCATTATTTCGCACGACCTGCGCAGCCCTTTTTCAGGCTTGGTCGGGATTCTTGAGGTTTTAGCTGACTCTGACTACAATCTGAATCAGAAAAAACAAACAGAGTTGTTGCAGACTGCAAAAAAATCTGCCCATCAAACATTTGATCTGCTCGATAACCTGCTCACCTGGTCGCGCTCGCAAATGGAAACAACAAACATTTACCCCAAAACAGAAAACCTGGGCAAAATTCTTCAGAATAACATTGAATTAAAACTAGCTTTGGCGCAGCAGAAAGAAATTTCAATCAACCACGATTTCCCAGAAAATATCGAAGCATATTTCGATGTTGATATGATAAACACCGTAATCCGTAACCTGCTCAGCAATGCCATTAAATATACTCCGAAGATGGGGGAAATTACTGTTTCGGCAGAAACTGAAAACGGGATGGCATCGGTCCATATTGCCGATTCGGGAATAGGTCTGGGTGAAGAGGAGATGCGTAACCTGTTCAACCTTAACAAAAAAAGCCGGAACGGAACCCAGGGCGAAAAAGGTACCGGACTGGGCCTGATTATTTGCAAAGAGTTTATTTGGAAAAACTACGGGAAAATTTGGGTTACTCCCAATCAGCCCAAAGGTACTGTTTTTCATTTCTCAGTTCCTGTTCAGAAGATTTAGCCGTAATGAACATTTCGCGTTTTGCCGCGTTCATTTTAGAAAAAAGCAACTATGAAATTAACAGCCAATGTTATCGGCGCCACCGGCCTTACAGGCAAACATCTTGTACAACTTCTGCTGGAGAACGAAAATTTTAAAAGAGTCCGGATTTTTGTCCGCCGCAGCACAGGCCTTAAACACCCAAAACTGGAGGAATTCATTGTCGATTTCAGCAATACCGGTGCCTGGGAAAACCTGCTAACCGGCGATGTTCTGTTTTCGGCCCTGGGAACCACACTCAAACAGGCCGGAAGCAAGGAAAAGCAATACGAAGTCGATTTCACGTTTAACCTGAAATTCGCCCAAAAGGCCAAAGGAAACGGCATAGAAAATTATGCGCTGGTTTCTTCCATTGGCGCAAATGCAAAATCGAACCTTTTCTACACCCGCATAAAAGGCGAACTGGATTATGCAGTGGCTAACCTGGGGTTCAAAAATCTGGTCATTTTGCGGCCCTCGTCTCTTACTGGAGATAGGGATGAAACCAGGTGGATGGAAAAAATGTCCATTCCCGTTGTACGGTTTGTTACCAAATTCGTTTTTAAGAAATACCGGCCCATCGGGGGAAAAACCGTGGCGCAGGCCATGATAAACGGAGTTTTGAAACCAAACCCTGATAAAACAACCTGGGAAGCTGAAGAGGTTTTTGAACTGGCTGAATATTAGGGGCCGGGAGATCGTTGCTGGGAAATCCGGGCAAAAAATCTGAAAGGATTTTGCATTTTTACATCACCTTTTTAAACCAAATGTTTCTAACCCTGCCACTTGATACTCTGCATCCGGTAACAGCTTCATTTTTATCTCTTATAAATTCAGTTTGGCCAAAAAACCATTTATCTCCGCTGAAAACATCGGGTTTGGCTGGGGTCATTTTTATATCACTCAACCGGGCATGTGTTGCAACCAGTGTGTCGTTTTTAATTACAAAGGTATAGTTGGTAGAAAGTTCATCACTATGAAATTGACCTACATATTCATCCAGATTTATTAATGATTTATCGAATGATTTCATGCGTGGAGCATCGATTACTCCCCCCTGGTGCAACTTTAAAAGGTTGATATTATTATCAATATCCCTGTGAAAAGTTAATTTGGCATCCATTCCAATAACTGAGAATTCGGTTGATGATACAGCTTTCAACTCCAATTTGTGTTGCCCCGTTGCCTGACCATACAATTTACCATTTTCTTCTGTAATAGTTATTATAAAACCAGGTTCTGGCTCATATTGTCCGGCATAGACTTTAAGCGTGTCGATATTGACGGAGCTTTTATTTTCTTTTGTTTCCTTCCTGGCAACTTTAACTTCCGTTTTTATTTCATCCTTTAAGTAAACATCTGCAACTTTCAAGGCTAAATTCCCGGGATTACAGGATGCACTATTGCTTAATACTATTACTGAGAATTTTTGATCCGGGAAACGACCTAAAAAAGTACGATAACCTGCATCACCGCCGCTATGACTAATCAAATTCAGCCCTTTATATTTGCTAACATCCTGACCAAGTGCATAAGTTATTGTGTCTCCTTTGTTCAGAATTGCTCTTTGATTCAATTTATTGAATATTTTCTGATTGCCAGCCACAGGATTCTCAAAATTCATTGCCCATAAACTTAAATCTTCAACAGTTGTAAAAAGACTCGTTGCCCCGGCATTAGCGTAGCTTAATACACTTTTTTTATACCCATTGGCGGCACTTTGATATGAATATGCTCTGTTTTTAACTATCTTCTCATGGTCGTCATAAAATAGTGTGTTTGTCATTTCCAATGGCTTGAAAATATATTCATTTGTAAATTCAGGGAAAGATTTGCCGGATACTCTTGCCACTACCTCAGCTAATAAAGTATAACCGGTGTTGCAATACACAAACTCATCACCGGGATTAAAATTCAACTCCTTTTGGTTACTTACAAGTTTTAGAATCTGCTCTTTGGTAATTACATCATCTAAACGCCATCCTGCCAATGCAAGTAAATTCCATTGGTCTCTTAATCCACTTGTATGATTTGCAAGATTTCTCAGTGTAATTTTTTTTCCGAAGTCCGGGACTTCAGGAATGAATTTTCTTATGTCATCGTCAAGGGATAATTTTCCTTCTTTTTCCAGCAATAAAATGGAAAATGCTGTAAACTGCTTTGAAACAGATGCTATATGAAAAATTGTCGAGGATGTTATTGGAATATCATATTCCAGGTTAGACATTCCAAATCCATTTTTATACTGTATTTCACCATTCTGTATTACGGCAATGGCTGCACCCGGCAAATTATTGCCCGAATACATGCTAAACAGCTGTTTAATCCTTTTTTCGGGAGTTAAAGCAATAGGTTCAACTATTTTTACTTCTATGGAAAATTTACCTGAATCTTTTTCGAAAGGAGCAACCTCAATTTTATATTCTCCTTTTTTTGAAACCTCAAACGTAAAAGTTTCCAATCCTTCTGCCGGGCCATCAAACGATGCAATTAAGTTTTCAGCGCTGTCTTTTATACTAACAACAACATCAACCGAAATCTGATTAACTTCACCATAAACGAAACTGTTAGAGTCAAGCCTGATAGTATAGATTTGAGGTTCGTTTATTAAAAGTTGACCATCCGTTGCAACTCCCGGTGTTAAATCACCCGTGATAAATGATTTGTTGTTATCAATTGCGGCACACGAAACAAGAAATAGAAGGAAAAAAATGGCTGTGGTTTTCATTTTGGTAAAGTATAAATTATCAAACAATTTAAAATAAATTAAATTAAGAATCAATACCTTGCCCTGATTTCAAAAAGTCAGTTGAAATACAGGTTTATCTGCAATTATTGGCTCTGTGAACTGATTAGATAAAAACAATTAACCGATGCTTTTTTTGACCTTACTGCCCACCCGGCACACCGGTTTGAACGAAAAGGTGAATCCATACAGAAAAAATGAGAAAGCAGTAATTGTTTTTGTCTGTTTAAACCACGAAATCATCGAAAAATGAAACTGTCAACTTTCACCAAAATTTGCACAAGAAATGTGCAGGATTGGAAAAATAAAAAAGAGTCACAGAAATTATCTTCTGTAACTCTCTCATTTTTACGTGTCTTTCCTGTGGGCCCACCTGGGCTTGAACCAGGGACCCCCTGATTATGAGTCAGGTGCTCTAACCAACTGAGCTATAGGCCCGTAATAGTTTAAAGTTTCGAGTTTAAAGTTTAAAGCTGTAGAGCTAATTTCAAACTGCGAAATTCGGAGTGCAAGTTTACAACTTTGTTAGAAAATACACAAGAAGAAAGTAAAATAAAAAAGAGAAAGAACATTTGTCCTTCCTCTCTTTTTTGTGGTGCCACCTGGAATCGAACCAGGGACACACGGATTTTCAGTCCGTTGCTCTACCAACTGAGCTATGGCACCTTTTGAGACTTTTGCTTTTCATCCCGGTAGCTATCGGGATGAGCTTCGGTACCCCTTTATTTTGGTGATGCAAAAGTAAGCAATTTTTTAAAATCACAAAGAAATTTCAAATCAAAGTCGGTGAACACTGAAAAATTTAAGGATTCTTTTTGGTTGTTTGTGGTGCGCCTTACTTTTACTACTTTTGCAACCTTATTTAATTTTAATGGTTGAAACTGATTTTCTGACATATACGTTATCCAATGGCATACGGCTCATTCATAAGCCGGCCGATTCGCCTGTCGGTCACCTGGGTATTCTCATAAACACCGGTTCGCGCGACGAACAGCCGGACGAGCATGGCCTGGCTCATTTTATCGAACATTCGGTTTTCAAGGGAACAAAAAAGCGAAAAGCGTTTCATATTTTAAGCCGGATGGAAGATGTGGGGGGCGAGCTGAATGCATATACCACAAAGGAAGAGACCACGCTTTACAGCACATTTCTGTCCGAATTTTACGAGCGAACCGCCGAATTGCTCAGCGATATCCTGTTCAACAGCGTTTATCCCGAGCGGGAGCTGAAAAGAGAAAAAGAAGTGGTGCTGGAAGAGATCAATTCATACAAAGACTCTCCTTCTGAACTCATTTTCGACGATTTTGAAGAACAGGTTTACGACGGGCACCCTATCGCCCGTAATATTCTTGGGAATCCCAAAAACCTGATGGCTTTCAACCGGGAAAGCATCCTGCGTTTTATTGGCAATAACTACCATACCGATCAAATGGTTATCTCTTCGGTGGGCAAAATTGATTTTGTTTCCCTTATTAAGCTGATTGAGAGGTATTTTGGGCAAACTCCGGCACGATTGCGACAGAACGAACGCATGCGGTTCAGTAATTATGTACCCGCAACCCGGGAGGTGGTGAAGGATACCTTTCAGTCCCATTGCCTGATGGGTAATATCGCTTACGATGTGATGCATCCCAGGCGGATTGCAATGGTCCTTCTGAATAATCTGGCCGGAGGGCAGGCCATGAACTCGAGGCTGAACATGGCCTTGCGCGAACGCAAAGGAATGGCATACAATATCGAGTCGGGATATACGGCATATACCGATACCGGCCTGTTTAACGTTTATTTTGGCACCGACCACGAAAACCTTGAAAAAGCCACAACACTTGTTTTAAAGGAATTCAGACTTTTAAGGGAAAAGAAACTGGGCGTTCTGCAACTCAGCAAAGCCAGGAAACAATTGATGGGGCAAATAGCCATTTCTGCCGAAAACCGCGAAGACCTGATGCTGTCCATCGGAAAGAGTTATCTGTTATTCAATAAAGTGGATTCCATTCAAACCATTTTTAAGAAGATTGAAGCCATAACCCCGTTTCAACTCATGGAGGTTTCCAATGAGGTGCTGGATGTGAATCAAATGAGCAGGTTGGTTTATAAATAAATGCAGAGGGGAAACAGTAGGAAAGTTCACGAACAAATACAACGGTAAAAAGAAAAAGTCGGGATAAAATGGACAGGAAAACAGAACAATACATTTTAAGTCACATTGAACCGGAAGACCCCATTTTAAATGCACTTGACAGGGAAACCCACCTGAAGGTACCGGGGGCACGTATGATTTCGGGCCATTTGCAGGGCCTGGTGCTTACCATGTTTTCAAAAATGATTCAGCCTGAACGGATTCTGGAACTTGGAACTTTTACTGGCTATTCGGCCATTTGTCTGGCCAAAGGACTGCCTGAAAACGGGAAACTCATTACCATTGAAATTGACGACGAATTGGAAGACCTGGCGCAAAAGTATTTTGCTAAAGCAGAATTGCAGCAAAAAATCGTTCAGGTAATTGGCCCTGCCCTTGAAATTATTCCATCTTTGAACGAAACCTTCGACCTGGTTTTTCTGGATGCCGACAAACGCGAATATTTGGCATATTACAATCTGGTTTTCGACAAAGTTCGTTCAGGAGGGTATTTTATTACCGACAACACCCTATGGAGCGGCAAGGTGCTTGACCCACCAGCGCCGGGCGATGAACAAACCCGGGGGATAACTGCCTTTAACGAAGCAATCAAAAACGATTCCCGCGTGGAGAAGGTCATCCTGCCATTGCGCGACGGAATGACAATTATACGCAAGAAGTGATTACACTGCTTCTCAAATCTCGTTTCCTGAAAAATAGCGGACAACTTCCGGAAAGAAAGAATAGAAACCATGCCATTTCACCGCCGTATTTGCAACACTTCAGCTTAATCAGACTGAATAATAATTTTGACTATTAAGGGGGAGTTGCCTTCTTTTCTTTAAATTTATATTTTTTAACAGATTCGGAATAATTTCGCGACTTTATTTGTAAACATTTCCATATCAATTGTTTATGATTATTGGTTGTTTGGATTGGTTCAGCGGAGGCATTCAAAAATTATTCTCCACACCGGCGAATTCTGTTTTATCTGTTTGATGAAAGCCCGAATATGGTTATATTTAGCCACTTTTATGGTCAAAATTAATTAGGAATTTATAATACCTGTCCAATTAAAACTTTTATTTGTTATGGAAAAGAATTCGAACAAAAGTGCTGTGTCAAGAAGAGCTTTTCTTGGTACAACAGCTGCTGCTGCAGCAGGAATCACAATTTTGCCCAGCCATGTGGTGGCTGGTTTGGGGCATAAAGCTCCCAGTGATAAACTCAACGTTGTAGGTGTAGGCGTTGGGGGTATGGGTTTTGCTAACCTCAGGAATATGGAGTCTGAAAACATCATCGGACTTTGCGATGTGGACTGGAGATATACCGGAGGAAACGGTGTATTCGATCGTTGGCCGAATGCCAAAAAGTACAAAGACTATCGCCGGATGTACGACGAAATGGGCAAAGATTTCGACGCGGTTGTTGTTGCAACAGCCGACCACACCCATGCCCTGGTTGCTGCCCAGGCAATGACAATGGGAAAACACGTATATGTGCAAAAACCATTGACCCACTCTGTTTATGAGTCGCGCCTGTTAACCAAACTGGCCAAAAAACACAAAGTAGCCACTTCAATGGGTAACCAGGGATCATCGGGCGAAGGTGTAAACCTTACTACCGAATGGCTGGCCAACGGCGAAATTGGTGAAGTAACCAAGGTGGAAGCTTTCACCGACCGTCCTATTTGGCCGCAGGGTTTAAATACCCCCGAAGTCGGACATTGGGTGCCTGATACCCTCGACTGGGACTTGTTTGTAGGACCTGCAAAAATGCGTCCGTTCAACGAAATTTACCACCCATGGAACTGGCGTGGCTGGTGGGATTACGGCACAGGAGCCCTCGGCGATATGGCCTGTCATATTCTTCACCCGGTATTTGTCGGTCTTGAATTGGGTTACCCGATTCATGCACAGGGTAGTTCAAGCTTGTTGCTGAACGACTGCGCTCCGGTTTCAGAAGTTGTGAAACTTACTTTCCCTTCCCGTACACCAAAACGTCCGTGGAAAGGCATGAGGCGTAATGCAGAATTCCCACAGGTGGATGTTCACTGGTACGATGGTGGTATTAAATGGGATTTACCCGAAGGCTGGCCCGAAGGTAAAAACCCGAACGACCAGGGTGGTGGTGTAATTTTCCACGGAACAAAAGATAAACTTATCTGTGGTTGCTACGGCGTGAATCCGTGGTTGCTTTCCGGCCGTGTGCCCGATGCTCCGAAATTCAGGAGAAGAATTGACAACGCAACCCGTGGCGGTCATGAAATGGATTGGGTACGTGCGTGTAAGGAAAGTCCTGAAAACCGTGTGCCTACTGCTTCCGATTTCAGCGAAGCCGGACCATTCAACGAAATGGTAGTTATGGGTGTATTGGCAGTTCGCTTGCAGTCGCTGAATAAAGTTCTGGACTGGGATGGCGAAAAAATGGAATTCACCAACCTGACCGACGATGAAAAAATCCGTACCGTAATAAAAGACGGATTCGAAATTAAAGACGGTCACCCGACTTTTGCCAAAACATGGACTGACCCGGTTTCTGCCAAAGAATTTGCAGCCGAGCTGATTAAGCATACTTACCGTAAGCCATGGAGCTTGCCGGATATGCCTGCATAGTCAGAAAAATAAATAAAAAAAGGGGTGCTCGTTTAAGGGCGCCCTTTTTTAATGCTTTTTCAGCTGCTTTTCCTCCTAAAAACTGTTAATTTAAGCCGGTGAGTAAAAAAAAAGTAGGAAGAGAACGTATTTTTTATCTATTTTGCATCAACCAGTTTCTGGTGTTGAATGTTTTGAAAAAATGAGTAAGAATTTGAATACAGTTACACGTCGGAAATTTTTGGGACAAGCGGTTACAGCAACAGCCGGATTTACCATTCTGCCGTCGCACGTTGTGGGAGGTTTAGGGTATCAGTCGCCTTCCGATAAATTGAACGTTGCAGGCATTGGTGTTGGCGGACAGGGATATATTAACCTGCGGAACATGGAAACGGAGAACATTGTGGCTTTGTGCGACGTTGACTGGGATTATGCAGGAAATACATTCAAACGCTGGCCCATGGCCAAGCAGTATAAAGATTACCGGGTGATGCTTGAAACGCAGAAAGACATCGATGCAGTAGTAATTGCAACACCCGATCATTCCCACGCATTGCCGGCCATGCTTGCCATCCGTGCAGGAAAGCACGTGTTTTTACAACAGCCGCTGGCGCATTCAGTTTATGAATCGAGAATTTTAAAAGATACTGCCCTTCGGTATGGGGTGGCCACTCAAATGGGAAACCAGGGAAATTCAGGAGAAGGTATTCGCCGGATATGTGAATGGATTTGGGCAGGCTCAATTGGCGAAGTAACACACGTCGATGTCTGGACAACCCGGCCGGTGTGGCCGCAAGGACTTCGGATGCCTGACCGGGGACGAAGGGTGCCACGCGATCTCGATTGGGAACTTTTTGTTGGGCCTGCTCCGTGGGTGGAATACAATCAGGATTACCACCCATGGACCTGGCGCGGTTGGTGGAATTTTGGTTTGGGTGCCCCCGGCGATATGGGAACTCATCTGCTCGATCCGGTATTCAAAGCCTTAATGCTTGGCCATCCAACATCTGTTGAGGCAAGTTCATCTCTGTTCAGCACCCATTCTGCTCCAAATTCTGAATTTGTGCGTTTTGAATTTCCCCGCCGCGACAACCTGCCAAAGGTTGCTATGCCGGAAGTAACCGTTAACTGGTATGATGGAGGATGGATGCCCCCGCGGCCCCAGGAACTAAACGATGGTGAAATGATGGGAGATGAAAACGGGGGTTGTATTTTTTATGGAACACGTGGAAAACTGATGTGCGGAACTTATGCTGGTAATCCAACCCTTTTACCTGTAAAAGAAATGGAGCATTTTCAGCAACCGGAAAGATCGATACGGCGGATTTTTAATATGGAAGAAGGAGGTCATGAACAAGACTGGGTGCGTGCCTGCAAGGAGCCCCGGGAAACAAGGCTTCAGCCAGCATCCAATTTTGAATATGCCGGCCCGCTGAGTGAACTGGTGGCACTGGGAGCTGTTGCTGTACGGGCACAGAGCCTGCAGCGCAAACTGCTTTGGGACGGACCCAATATGCGTTTCAGAAATATTGCCGGAACCGATGTGCTTCGCATCCACACCAGCAGCGACTTTGGGCTGGTGAACGGAAACCCCCGGGTGAACAACGAATTTGCCACCCTTCCTGCCAGCCAAACAGTAGAAGAATGGATTCGTCACAATTACAGGCAGGGATGGGAACAAATATAAATTCAATGACTTCCTTTTTGGTATCTGCAATTTTGCCATCCTTTTATTACAGTCAACATGAGGTCAGACAGATTTAAAGGTTATTTTTTCGCCATTATTGGTACTCTGGCGTTTTCCAATGAATATATTTTCAGTAAGGCGGCGATGAATGAAGTGCATTTGGCCCAGTTTGGCGTTTACTGGTTTTCCATAAGCACAGTTCTTATTTTTTTTTATGCTTTAAGCAGCAAAAGTCTGTCACAAATTAAATTTCTTACAAAACGGCAGGTTCGTATTTTGGTAACTTTGGGATTTCTGGAGATTGTGACCACTACAACGTTTTACCTTTCCATTCATATTATTCCCGATCCGGCGGTTACTTCATTTCTGGGGAACATGTACCCGGTGATGCTCGCACTGGGAGGCATTGTGGTACTTGGCGAAAAATTTGGCCCGATTGAAATTATCGGCGCTTTTCTGGCCCTGGCAGGTGCGTTTATTATTGGTTATACGGGAGAAACGGAGTTGAAGAAATTGTTTATTCCCGGCACCGGAGTAGTATTATTGAACGCATTTTTTGCAACGGTTGCCTCGCTGGTGGTAAAAGTGCATGTAAGAAAGTTAAGTCCCGAGTTGCTTAATCTTAACCGTTCGGTTTGGTTGCTGGTTTTCTCTTTTATTATGTTTTTTGTTTACCGGCAATCGTTTGCCATTCCTTTATCAGCCCTAAAAAATATTGCTGTTGGCGCTACCCTGGGACCCTTTCTGGCCATTCTTACCATCTATTATTCTTTTCGATACCTCGAGGCCTCACGATCTTCGGTGGTGCAAAGCCTGAAAGGTATTTTTGTGCTTCTTGGCGCTTATTTGTTTTTCGGAACACTGCCTCTTGCACATCAGCTTCTGGGAGGTTTTTTAACTGTAGCCGGGGTTTTGGTTATGACACTGGCACGGGCCGGATTTATCAGGCGAAAATGACCAAAAAAAAACGGCTGCAAATCAGCAACCGTTTTTTTGTCAGAATTTCTGAAAATTATGCAAGGCCCAGTTTTTCTTTCACCAGTCCGGGAATTTTACCCGGTTCATTGGCAACGGGAACACCTGCTGCATTAAATGCTTTAATTTTTTCTTCGGCAGTTCCTGTACCGCTTGAAATAATGGCGCCTGCATGTCCCATCCGTTTTCCGGGAGGGGCCGACTGCCCGGCGATAAAGGCAACTACCGGTTTGGTCATTTTTTCTTTAATAAAAGCAGCTGCCTGCTCTTCGGCATCGCCTCCAATTTCACCAATCAGTACTACTGCATCGGTTTCCGGATCGTTTTCATACATTTCCAGCAGGTCGATAAAGTATAACCCTGAAACCGGGTCGCCGCCGATTCCCACACACGTCGATTGTCCCAGGCCGCTTTCGGTAAGCATGTTTACCACTTCGTAGGTGAGTGTGCCGGAACGTGAAATCAGCCCTACTTTCCCTTTTTTGAAAATCATTGCGGGCAAAATGCCAATCAGACATTCATCGGGAGTAATCAAGCCCGGGCAGTTGGCACCAATCAGTTTGGTTCCGTTTTGTTTCAGCACGGGCATGGTTTTCATCATGTCCTGGACCGGAACACCTTCGGTAATGCAAACCACCAGTTCCACACCGGCATAACTTGCCTCGAGGATGGCATCGCCGGCAAACGGGGCCGGTACAAAAATGACCGATGCATTGGCCCCGGTAGCTTTCACTGCTTCTTCAACGGTATTAAAAACAGGAATGTCCTCTACCTGAGAACCGCCTTTCCCTGGAGAAATTCCACCTACCACCCGGGTTCCGTATGCTTTCATTTTACGGGTATGAAAAGCACCGTCACGGCCGGTAATTCCCTGTACAACTACTTTTGTATCTTTATTGATAAGTATGCTCATTATAAATCAATCTTTAAACTTTAAACTCTGAACTTTAAACTCACCCTTTGCTCAACTCAATGGCTTTTTGCGCTGCTTCGCTCATGGTTGATACGGTTGGTAACCCAAACTCACGGATAATCTCCAGTCCTTCTTTGGCATTGGTACCCGACAGACGGATTACAACCGGTATATCGGTTCCGATTTCTTTCAGAGCGGTAACCAAACCCCGGGCTACATCGTCGCAACGGGTAATGCCGCCAAAAATGTTAATCATAACGGCGTTTACATTGCTGTCGCTCAGCAGTATATTCATGGCTTCCACAACTTTCTGCGGGTTCGATGAGCCTCCGATATCGAGGAAGTTGGCAGGTTCGCCGCCATACAGTTTAATCATGTCCATGGTTGCCATGGCCAGGCCGGCACCGTTTACCATACAGCCAATGTTGCCGTCGAGTTTTATGTACGATAGTCCTTTTTCGTTGGCTTCAATTTCTTTCTTTTCATCTTCGGTAGCTTCCCGCATTTCCAGAATTTCAGGCTGGCGGAAAAGGGCATTATCGTCGAAGTTCATTTTTCCGTCGATGGCAAGCACCTGCTTATCGGGTGTGAGTACCAGCGGATTGATTTCTGCCAGAGAGGAATCGGATTCAACATACAGGCGGTAAAGCTTTACCAGAATGGCAGCAGCCTGACGCATTTGTTTGGGATCGCTGAACAGTTGTAATGCAACTTTTCGTGCCTGCCAGTCCATCAGCCCCAGGGTAGGATCGATGCTGAGCTTAATGATTTTTTCCGGCGCAACGCGCGCAACTTCTTCAATTTCCACGCCTCCTTCGGCACTGGCCATCAGGGTTACCGATTTGGTATTGCGGTCGTTTATCAAACCCACATAAAACTCTTTTTCAATGTCAACGGCTTCGGCCACCAGCACTTTTTCCACGGTCAGTCCTTTAATGTCCATGCCGAGAATCTGTCTGGCTTTTTCTACTGCTTCGGATTTGGTTTTGGCCAGTTTCACTCCGCCGGCTTTCCCCCGTCCGCCAACATGAACCTGGGCTTTTACTACCCTCAGTTTGTCATCGTTGGGTACATATTTTTCTATTTCTTCTACCGAATGGCAAACAACTCCATCCGGAACAGGAATCCCGTATTTCCTGAATAAATTCCGGGCTTGATATTCGTGTATCTTCATTTCAATTATTTTGTTGCACTGAAGTGATAATTATACACAAAAGTATCAAATATTTAATAATCCAGAAACATCAATATGTGCTATTTTCTTTAATTTTCAGCTTTTGTCCGATGGATAGCCGGGTGTTGGTACTGAGATTGTTCAGTTTCAGGATTTCATCGGGAGAAATCCCTGCATATTGTTTGGCAATTTCCCAAACGGTATCACCTCTTTTAACTGTGTAATATTCATAATTGGGATCGAGCGGTTCAGGTTTCGGGGCATTGTTCGATCCCGGAGTTTTTCCAATCATGGCCTGTTTTTGCTCAAAAGTCATTGAATTTATACGTTCATATTTTTCTTTATGAGCTTCATCCACATAAACGGACAGTTTCTGACCTACGCGAATCAGGTTCCGGTTAATGTTGTTCCAGTACCTTAAATCGGATGCTCTAACGCCAAACCACGAGGATATAAAGCCCACATTGTCGCCCGATTTTACAGTGTAAATGATTCTGGCTTTTCCTTCAACGTCGGTTGGCGTAAAATAGGTGCTTGTGCTGGTGGTTGGGTTTACCAGCGTATTGTCCGGGAAGAAAGTTTCCCGTTCGTGTGCAAAAACCAGTGTATCCAAATCAATAAAACTCATGATGGTATTATTGGGCAGGGTAAGTGGATAGGGTTTATCCGGTTTTGCCGGAATTACATCGCGGCGGTACATGGGATTTAGTGTTCGCAACTGTTCTTTTTCGATGCTCAGCTTTGCTTCCAGTTGGTTAAAATGAAGGTAGTCGTGCACAAAAACGGTGTCGGTTTGGAGCGGTATTTCGGGGAAGAGGGGTTGCAGATTGTGCTCTCTGTAATAATTCATTACATAAGCGGCCGCAATAAAGGCTGGCACATATCCGCGTGTTTCGCGCGGGAGTAAGTAGTAAATTTCCCAGTAATTTCTTTTTCCACCGGCACGGCGAATGGCACGATTTACATTTCCCGGTCCGCAGTTGTAGGCTGCAATGGCCAGAAACCAGTCGTCGTAAGTATTATAAAGTTGATTCAGGTACCTCACTGCCGCGTCGGTAGATTTAACCGGGTCGCGGCGTTCGTCAACAAAGCTTGAAATTTCGAGACCCATTTGCCTGCCGGTTCCGTACATAAACTGCCACAACCCATTGGCTCCAACCCGCGACATGGCTCTGGGGTTGAGGGCCGATTCGATAACGGGAAGGTATTTCAGTTCGAGTGGCATGTTGTAACGATCGAGCGCTTCCTCAAAAATGGGAAAATAATAGGCCGAAAGTCCCAGCATCATTTCTACCTGGCTGCGCCGTTTTTCAGTATATAAAACAATGAAGTTCTTAATCACATTGTTGTACGACATGTCGATTACCTGTTGCATTTCCTGCAGCCGGTTAATATAAACCGAATCGGGTAAATTGGTTGGGTAGTGGTCGGGCATTCCTGATTTTGCCCCGTCGGGGTGGAAAAGGTGCCGGATGTACCAGGTATTGGCAAGGCTGTCGAGTTTTTCAGAAAAAATGTCGTTCAGGTTTTCATCAGGAGCCGGAATGATATCAAAAATAAGGGTGTCGGAAAGTTCGGCTGTAAACATGGAATCTTTTGGCACAATGGCCATGGTGTCGGCAGCTAAAAGGTCGGCATCCAGCGTTTTTATGCGTGGTAGCTCTATTCTCTGCCTGCCGGGTTCTTGTGCTGCCAGAACCTGGAAAAAAAATAGTAAACTAATTGCTCCTGCAAAATTTCTGATGTATTTCATCATATCCTAAAAATTAAACCGAATATTCACGCAATAAAAAGATTTGTTGTCAAATTGAATCATCGACGGCTGCCAGTTCATGGTTAAGTCGTCGCCGATATCGAAATCAAATAAATGGGCATCTACACTGGCATCGATAATGTTAAGCCCGTAAAACCCTACAAAACTGATAATGAGCAGGTCGCGATTGCGGCGGTAGTAATCCTGCCGCCGCGACAGCGCATTTTTTAAATTATTGAAATCGGTTGGATTGTCCACATCGTAGTTGATGCGTCTCACTGCCTCAATCTTTAGGTAATCCTGTGTTTCAGGGTTTCCGTCGGTAAGGTGCTGGTACCCCACTCTAAACAACTGGTAGTTTTCGTTATTCCAGTTAATAAAATACCCGATGGTTCCAAATCCGATATAAATAAGTGGGATTTTCCAGTATTTTTTATTGTAAGCCTGTCCCAGTCCCGGTAAAATGGCAGAATACATAGTGGCCTTTCGGGGCGAATGTACTTCTTCCTCCGCCTCTTGTTCCGTGAGCTGCTGTGTAACCTGCAGGGTGTCTGCATCAATCAGTTGTGCCTGCAGGTTTGTTCCCGTCAGAAACAGAATTGTCAGCAATATGATATTCAACAAATGTTTCCTGCTAATCACGCTTTTAAATTTTGCCCAAAAATAGAATTTTCAGTTCACAGCAAACCTTGTGCCGGAGCTTTAATCCCTGTTTTCTATAATTTTAACAATTCGCTCCAGGTCTTTTTCTGATTTAAAGGGAATTATAATCTTCCCTTTTCCTTTTTCGTTTACAGAAATACCAATGCGCGAGCCGAGCATTCTTCCCAGCTGCCCTTTATATTCGCGGTATTCTTTCGGTATTTCCTTTTTATTTTTCCCAGAGTTTTCGGCGTCACTTCCTTCGTTCAGGCTTCGCACAATCTCTTCCACTTTTCTTACCGAGAAACCATACTTCACAATTTGTCCGTAAATCATTTCCTGTACATCGGGCTCATCGATGTTGATAAGCGCACGTGCATGACCCATACTGATTTCCTTGTTGCGAAGAGCTTTTTGAATAACCGCCGGAAGTTTCAGCAAACGCAGGTAGTTGGCAATGGTTGACCGTTTTTTCCCTACACGGCTGCTCAAATCTTCCTGTGTAAATTTGAGCTCTTCCATTAAGCGCTGGTAACTGAGGGCTATTTCAATGGCATCGAGGTCTTCCCGCTGAATATTTTCAACGAGTGCCATTTCCAGCATTGCATCGTCTTTGGCATGACGAATATAGGATGGTATTGACTCGAGGCCTGCCTTTTGCGCTGCCCTGAAACGGCGTTCACCGGCAATAATTTGATAGCTGTCGGGCCCGGTTTTTCGTAAAGTTATGGGTTGAATTAATCCTATTTCGCGGATAGAGGCAGCCAGTTCTTCCAGCGCTTCCTCGTCGAATTTGGAACGCGGCTGAAAAGGATTGGCCTCAATTTTACTGAGTTCAACCTCGCTAATATCTGCCTGTTTCATTTTTTCGGCATCGTCGATAAGCGCACCTAATCCCCGTCCGAGTACATTCCTTTTTGCCATAACTCTCAAATTAACTGTTTATAATTTTTTTTTCCTGCGCCATGCGTGTCAATCCATTTCGTTGCAATATCTCGCGGGCCAGGTTCATGTGGTTGATTGCTCCGCGCGAACTGGCGTCGTAAAGTACCACAGGTTTGCCGTAGCTGGGCGCCTCGCTCAGTTTTACGTTGCGCTGAATAACGGTTTCAAAAACCATGTCCTGAAAATGATGCTTAACTTCTTCATACACCTGGTTGGAAAGATTCAGGCGCGAGTCGAACATGGTGAGCAGAAACCCTTCAATTTCCAACTTGGGGTTCAGCCGGTTCTGAATGATTTTTATGGTGTTCAAAAGTTTTCCCAGCCCTTCCAGCGCAAAATATTCGCATTGTACAGGTATGATTACAGAGTCGGCTGCTGTTAACGCATTTACTGTAATCAGTCCCAGTGAAGGCGAGCAGTCGATAAAAATGAAATCGTAGTTGTCTTTTAGCTTTTCGATGGTGTTTCGAAGCACTTTCTCCCGATTGGGAAGATTGAGCATTTCAATTTCAGCACCCACCAAATCGATGTGGGAGGGGATTATGTCGAGATTGGCCACCTCGGTTTTCAATACCACTTTTTGCGGATCAATCTCATCCACAATGCATTCGTAAATGCTCGACTGCACATTTTTCACATCGAACCCAAACCCCGAGGTGGCATTTGCCTGCGGGTCGGCATCGATGATTAAAACCTTCTGTTCCAAAACTGCCAGGCTTGCCGCCAGGTTAATGGTGGTTGTGGTTTTTCCAACCCCGCCTTTCTGGTTTGCCAGTGATATAACTTTTCCCATCAGAATTTCATTTTTTTTTGAACGGTTTCAAATTTAATAAATTAGCCCTATTAACCTCATGCTACTTTTCGACATCCAACGTTGGTAACTGATTAATAAGCTGGAAGTGAGCAGGAAAAACGTTTATAAATTTTGTGATTTCATCAGCTGTATCAACCGGTTTTTATCTACAGGTACCACACCGGGTTCTTCGCACACCATTCCACCTGCAATATTCGACATAAGCGCCATGGCTTTTGGCGGTATTCCGGCAGCCATTGCCAGGCTGGCCACACTAACTACTGTGTCTCCGGCACCCGAAACGTCGGCAACATGGCGGACAACAGCCGGGTAATATTGTTCTTTCACCCCGTTGCTCATAAAAACTCCCAACTCCGACAATGTGATGAAAATGAGGCTAAAATTTTGTTTTTCTCTGAGTGCATGCGCTACTTCGCGCAACGAATCCAGGTCTCCTTTTTTTAGAGGCAGGCCTGTTCCTTCAATAAACTCGGTAAAATTGGGTTTAAACAAACCGATATTCCGGTAACAGTTGAAATTGCGTTTCTTGGGATCGGCAACTGTGTAAATTCCGTGCTCCTGTGCCAGCTCGTTTACTTTTTCAAAAAGGGTTGGCGTAATTACTCCTTTATCGTAGTCCACAAAAATAATTACATCCACTTTGCTGCTTTCAATTTCCTTTCGAACCCCGGCAACAATTTGTTCCTCCAATCGGGCATCGATATATTCATCCGATTCCTCGTCAACACGGGCAATGTGCTGGCCCCTGCTGATGATCCGGCTTTTTACAGTGGTAATCCGGTTGGGGTCTTCAGAAATTCCATGTTCCGGCAGGTTTTTTTTCTGAAGAATTTTCCTGAATTTTTTCCCTTTGTCGTCGTTTCCCACCACCGAGAAAAGCACAGGCGTTGCACCCAATGCCCGAAGGTTCAGCGAAACATTGGCTGCACCTCCCAGCCGGTGTTCCCGATCGGTAATGGAAACGATGGGAATGGGCGCTTCCGGGGATATTCGCTCAACTTTTCCCCACAAGTAGGTATCAACCATGGCGTCGCCGATAACAATAGCACGCATCCGGCTGAATTTTTCAAAAATCTGATGTACTTCTTTTTCGTTCACCCCCATATTTTAAAGGTGACAAAACTAAGAAAAAATGGGGTTTAATGAAAGTTCGCTTTGAGATTTTGGAATTGCAGTGAACCGGCGGTTTCAGGCGGGGTCAACATCGATGTTTACCATGCAGCTGCTGTTTTCGGGATGTTTACGCACAATTTCGATGGTTTTAACCAGAAACCGTTTTACCTCGTCGGGCGAAAGTCTGCGGCTGATTTTGAGCCAGATTTCCTTGTGATACCACAGCTGGATGCGGCTTACCAACGGGAATTCAGGCCCCAGAACTATCAGCGATTTATTTGTCCGAAGCATTTCGGCCAGTTGCCCTGCCATGCGGTTTACGTGTTCCGGTTTTTTGTGTTTTACCACCAGTTTTATCAAACGGTATCCGGGTGGGTATTTAAACAGGCGGCGTTCCTCCATCTGTGCCTGAAAAGCAGCCATATAGTCCTGGGTTTTTATCAAATCAATCAGCGGATGCTCGGGTTGAGCAGTTTGCACAACCACTTTGCCGCGGCTGTGCTTCCTGCCGGCACGGCCACTTACCTGCGATACCAGTTGATATGCCCTTTCATGTGCTCTGAAATCGGGGAAGTTTATCAGGTTGTCGGCGTTTAAAATTCCCACCACACGAACATGCTCGAAATCGAGGCCTTTGGTTACCATTTGGGTGCCGATAAGAATGTCGGTTTTCCGACTTTCCAGGTTGTGAATGATTTTTCCGAAGGCGTTTTTTGAGCGCGTGGTGTCCAGGTCCATTCGTTCAATTCGCTTTCCGGGGAATAGTGGTTTCAGTTCATGTTCAATTTTTTCGGTTCCAAACCCGCGTGTTTTTATTTCGGGCGAACCACATTCGGGGCATTCGGCAGGCATGGCAATGCTAAACCCGCAGTAATGACAATTTAACTGCTTTTTATATTTATGAAAGGTCAGGCTTACATCGCAGTTGTTGCATTTCGGAATCCACCCGCAGGTAAAGCATTGTATGTATGGGGAATACCCCCGTCGGTTTTGAAACAGGATTACCTGTTCCCTGTTATTGAGCGCTTCATTCATTAGCTCAAAGAGCTCGGGACTAAGTACCGAGAGCATCTGTTTTTTCTTCCAGGCACGCTTTAAATCGGCTACAATGATTTCCGGAAGCTCCATGTTCGAGTGCCTTTTGGTGAGGTTCACCAGTCCGTATTTGCCGGTAAGTGTATTGTAAAAACTTTCGTAGGATGGGGTGGCCGAACCGAGCAACACATTGGCCCGGTTTAGTTTGCCCAGCACCACAGCCATATCCCTCGCATGGTAACGCGGAGCAGGATCAAATTGCTTGAACGAGTTTTCGTGTTCCTCGTCAACAATGACCAGCCCCAGGTTTGAAAAGGGCATAAACAGCGCCGACCGGGCTCCAAGAACCACCTGGTATCCTTCTTTCGGATGGGTTTGAAAGCGGAGCACTTTTTTCCAGATCTCTACGCGTTCCTGGCTGTTCAGCCGCGAGTGGTAAATGCCTACTTTGGGACCAAAAACACTTTTGAGGCGCTCAATAATCTGGGTGGTAAGCGCAATTTCGGGCAACAGGTAAAGCGCCTGCCTGCCTTTTTTTAGCATCTCATCGATTAAATGAATATAAATTTCGGTTTTGCCGCTGGCAGTAATTCCGTGAATTAAGGTAACCTGATTCTTCTCAAAACAGGTTTTGATTTCGTTTAATGCCTGCTGCTGGTACTTATTCAGCAAGTTTAGATCCACTTGTTGTATGGTTTTTTCTTCAATACGTGAAACCTGTTTTTGAAATGATTTCAGAATCTTTTTGGCTATCAGTTCATTTAAAACCGATAAGCTGAATGCAGTTCCTTTCAGCAACTCTTTTTTTCTGATAAAAGTTTTTTGCGCAGGTTGAAATGCATGGGTTTTTTCAATAAAATGAATAAGCAGCGCCTGTTGCTTCTTTGCCCGTTGCAGGTTATCAGCTATTTCGGCAAGAGCAGTTTCGGTTATTATGTCGGGGTGCAGTTTTATGCAGGTTTCTGTTTTGGGTTTGTATTTGGCACTGAGTTTTTCTTCTGCCTGCACAATGTTTTTTTCGATGAGTGATTTTAACGCGGGATACGAAAAATTTTTACCCAGCGTTTTTTGCAATGCATCCAGCGTGGAAATATCCTGTTTTATCAGTTCAAGTATGCGGAACTCTTTTTCAGAAATTTCCTGTTCCTCTTCGTTTCCGGTAAGAAAAACTTTCGACTTGCTTTCCAGTTTCAGTCCGGTAGGGAGGGCTGCCCTGAATACGTCGCCCAGGGTGCAGCAGTAATAAGCGGCCATCCATTTCCACAGTTCCAGATTTTGAGGTAAAACCACCGGCTCGTCGTCCAAAAGCTGAACAATTTCTTTTAATTCGATGTTTTCCGGCGGGGTTTCTGAAAGTGAAAAAACAAGAGCGGCATACAGTTTTTTGGCGCCGAACTGTACTACTGCCCGTTGCCCGGTTTTTATCCGGCTATGCCACTGTTCCGGCACACGATACGTAAAAGCATCATGAAGCGGAAGGGGTAAAATAACCTGCGCAAAAAACTCGGACATGGGTTTTTTCTTTGAATCTTTTTTCAAAGAAACAAAAAAAATCCCTCATTCATCAGCTCTTTGGTTAATCCACCCGGCAACTTCTTCCATCAGCCAGTTGGGAGTGGAGGTTGCGCCGCATATACCCACAGAACCGGCATTTTCAAACCAATCGGGTTCTATTTCAGAAATGCGGGAAATATGATGTGTGCGGGGATTTTCTTCTTTACAGATAGTGTATAAATATTTTCCGTTGGAACTTTTATGGCCGGCCACAAAAATGATGACGTCGAAATTTTTAACAAACTGTTTTAAATGAGGCACCCGGTTGGAGACCTGCCGGCAGATGGAATCCTTTATTTCCAGCGGAACTCCCGGTTTCATGCTGGCTTTTACCTTATCGGCAATGGCGTAAAAATCTTCCACCCTTTTGGTGGTTTGGGAATAGAGCGAAACCGGCCTCGAAAAGTCGATGCGGTCTGTGTCGCCGATGCTTTCCAGCACAATGGCTTTGTTATCAATTTGCCCGTCGAGCCCAATAATTTCGGCATGGCCCTTTTTTCCATAAATGACAACCTGCCCGTTTTTCGACTGGCTTTTTTTATAAGAACCTTTCACCTTTTCCTGCAGGGTTAACACTACAGGGCAGGTGGCGTCAATCAGTTCGATGTTGTTTTTTTTGGCGTGCTCATAAGTTTCGGGAGGTTCGCCATGTGCACGAATGAGCACTTTACAGTTTTTCAGTTGCATGTATTCTTCCCTGGAAATGGACTGTAATCCCATTTTTTCGAGGCGTTCCACTTCCATTCCATTGTGTACAATGTCGCCCAGACAATACAGTTTATCTGTAGTTTTTAATTCGCTTTCGGCCGATTTGATGGCTTTTATTACACCAAAACAAAAGCCGGAACGTCTGTCAATCTCAACTCTCATCTTCTTCCATTTTTTCTTTTACTCTTTCCAAACTCCACCGCAATTGTTCTTCGCGCGTTAAATAGCTGTTGTCCAACACAAGTGCATCGTCAGCTTTTCGGAGAGGGCTCACTTCACGCCCCGAATCGATGGAGTCGCGCTCTTCCACATTTTTCAGAATTTCATCAAACTCCACTTCCTGGTCTTTTTCTTTTAGTTCCAGATAGCGGCGCTGCGCCCTTATTTCAGGCGATGCCGTCAAGAATATTTTCAGTTCGGCATCGGGAAAAACCACGGTTCCAATATCGCGGCCATCCATTACGATGCCTTTGTTTTTGCCGTTTTCGCGTTGCTGTTTTACCATTTCGCGGCGCACTTCGGCAATGGTACTAATGGGGCTCACATTTCGCGAAACTTCCAGTTGCCTGATTTCATCCTCCACATTTTCACCGTTTAAAAACGTCGTGTTTTTTTCCGTTTTTTCGTCCCAGTCGAAAGTAATTTTCAGGTCTTTCACTCCGGCAATAACCTTCTCCTTCTCGGGTTGTCCGTCAACAATCCAGCCATTTCGCAGGGCATGCAACGTAACCACCCGGTACATGGCGCCGCTGTCGATATAAATGTAACCCAGCTCGCGGGCCAGCGATTTGGCCAGTGTGCTTTTTCCGCACGATGAGTGCCCGTCAATGGCAATTACAATCTTTTTTTCAGTCATTTTTTTGGATTTAGCGCAAAGATAAAGGATTTTTTAAATCAGACCCAATGGTCTTTAATTAAAACCGTTCATTTAAATTGATGGCCAGAGAGAAGAGGTTGGATGAACCGGCCAGGTGGAAACGTGAGGTTGCAAAATCGAGACGGAAACGTTTGACCTTGAGCCCAAAACCCAGAGAAAAGCCAACCGTAGAAAGGCGTTCCTCAAATTTTAGTTCCTGCCGGCGCTGGTAATTGTAGCCGGCCCGCAGGGTAAAATTGTCTGAAGGCAGGATTTCCACCCCCAGCACTGCATGTCGCATAATTTGTTTTCCAAAACTCTCCTGCAGTTCGTGCCAGTTTTCAAGGCTTTGCTCTTCGGCTTCGTTATACCCCAAATCCCAGTTGGTAAGGTGCTGCATGGTAAGTGAAAGCACTACAGGTGCATATTTCAGCTTTGTGCTGATTCCGGCCTGGAGGTTAAACGGAATGGGTTCGCGGTTTCCGTCTTCGTAATAGGTGGTAATTTGTCCGCCCATATTCCGTGCCACAAGCGCCACTTGTGTCAGGCTGTCTTTGCTGCTGAAATTGACGCCTAAATCGGCCGCAATTCCAAACGAACGGTAACTTTCGAACACCGAAAATACCGGTTTGAGGTTGGCGCCGTAACTGAGCCGTTTATATTGACTGGAATAAATCATATTCAGGGCATATTCGGCGGCATTAAAAAAGTTGCCGGTGAGCTCGCCCAATTCGGTTGCCTCCTTAAATTCGCCGTAATTGATGTAGTGCATGCCCAGCGCAAAATTTCCGATTCCGCTATAACTGCGGGCATACGAGGCATACCCGTAATTGATGTCCATAAAATAGTTTACATAGTTTACCAACACCATGTTGTTCATACCTGAATGTAAAAGCGCCGGATTGTGAAAAGGGAGGTTTAAATCGGTTGAGTCGGCGAGGGCAACCTGGTTTCCACCCAAAGCCGCCATACGGGCTGAGTTGGTCAGTTCCAGAAACTGGTAGGTGGTTTCTCCGCCAATCTGGGCTTTCCCGGTAAAAAAAGAAAGTGTAAAAAGCAGTATCAGGTAAAATTTACGGTTCATTCACTTTTTGTATATCCGATAAAACGCCAAAAGTAGGGAAATATTACTTGTTGTGGCAACCCTTCAGTTTTGAAATATTTATTCTTTTCTTATTTAAAATGGAATAATATCAATTCTCTCCGCAATGTGTAGAGAATTGAATTAATTCAAAATATTGTTTTTCAAAAATTAATTTTCATCAAATTTTTTAATCTTCTTGTTAATCAAATAAACACCAACCATATAATAGGGCTTAAAATTTCCTCAGTAAGTTGTTAAATAATTTCGTAGTTCGTTGTCAATAACACTTTTAAATCCGCTACCTGAAAGGCATTCAATAATTAACTCAGAATTTAAACCACCATTTTTATAGTCATTCACTCGTTGAATCAATTCTTTTCTTCTTTCTTTTAGAGAATTGTGATTTAAATTGAAAGCTTTTATTGTTTCTTCTGCCTTAATCTTTACATTACCTTGAAGTTCCGCTCTTACTGTTATCTCCCCCCAACTTCTTAACTCAAAAAAATCAGCGGGATTTTCCAATGCAGGATTAAGTATTAATGCATTATCAGCTCTTGTTTTTCCTTTTAAATACGTTTGGTCTTTGTATTCTCCACCAAAATCTGATGAGATGCAGGAAACAAACAAGTTTGACCATTCAAAAGTTTGTTCTGGGAAGAAAGCCGCATCTTTACGTTTTAGATGTTCAATGTGTGAATTATTCTTTTCGTATTCAAGAGGTAATTCAGTGTAAGCGCATTGATTTTCCTGTTCTTCCTCTAAAATATATTTTCTTGTATTTGTTCGGACAGCTACATCTAAAGCATCCCAATTCTGAGGATTGTTGTTTTGTATGAAATCAATGAATGCAGTATATGGAGTTTTTAAAATCTGAATCATTTTTTACGGCTTTTTGCAATTTCAAGGTTAATATTTACAATTTCAGGTGCCGTTGGTCGCAAAATACCCTTTAATTCCTGAAACTTGGTTTTAAAATCAGGTGATTCAAATTGTTTGTTTTTTACCAGGTCCTGAACTTCCATCAAAAGGGATTCAACATATTTATTCCGAACTCCGTCAACGTTAAAAAAGTCAATTAGCAGAGATTCAACATTTTTGCCAAAACTATTAAAAGGTATTTCTTTAATGACTCCGTGTTCCAATACAAATAAACTATCTCTTTCAATACCCGACACAATATTTGGAGAATGAGTTGCAATCAAATAAAAATTTTCAGAATTTAATGTGTTGTCAATAGTCATTTGGATTTCAGGAATAAACTGTCTTTGCCATTCTGGATGTAAATAGGTATCAGGTTCATCGAAAAGAAAAAGTGTATTCTTACCTGATAAAAATTCAATTAATCCTTTTATGGTTATGGCTTGTTGTTCGCCTTCACTCAGAATATTGAAAACCTGTCGTTTCCCGTTTTCCATTTTAATCAGGGAAAATGAAATTTCATACAGTAAATCATCAACCAGCATGATATTCAGGATTTCAAAAAGCTTTTTTTCTTCAATTAAAAATTCCCTGATTTTATAAAGTGTTTCCTTTCCTTTCAATAAGAACGTAATTTTTTCTCTTTTGCCGGTTTTAATTCCTAAATTTTTATCTGTTTGCGATTGCTCTTTAAGAAAATCTAAAAACTTTCTTACCTCTCCTTCGGCTCCCCAAAAGTTTTCTATGGAATCCTTGTGCCAGCCTGGTTTCTTTAGTAGAATTTGAATACTTTCAATGTCTTCAATTTTTGCTTTGCTTTTCAGAAATTCAGGAATATCGCCATATTCATAGGATAAAAGACTTAGCAGAATGATACCGAAGTGCTCGGGTTTGTAATAAAAGAAACCTCTGTCAATATTGGCATTTCCTTTTCGATACGATTCTGAAAGTATATTCTCATGGGGTTTGCAAAGTTCTTCCATTATTAAAGAAAGGCCGGAATAATAAATAACAACATTGGAAGGTAAATTCGTTGGAGCTAAATTATTAATTCCAACACTTTTAAACCCTGTTTTATCATTTTCTTCCACAAAATACGGCTTCCCTTTTTCTCCTTTTAATTTTATTAATAAGTCCTTTCCCTTTACGTCAACATGTGGATAGTCCCTTTCTTCGCTGCCATAATGTTTTATTGAATATTCCAATTCAAAATCAAATTTTGGGGTTTGTTTGAGAAACAAACTACTAAAAATTTTAGCAATTGCCTCTAAAATAGTGGATTTCCCCGACCCATTTGCGCCAATAAAAACCGAAATGTATTTCTTAAAATCGTAAGGAAATTCAATGGTAAAATCCTTCAAAATTTTGTAATCTTTTATGTATAAGCGCTTTAATTGCATGGCTGAAAAATTTCATTTTCAAATTCATTAATTGCTCGCGATCTTATTTCTTTTGCTTTTTCTTTAAGTTCTTTTATCTGAAATTTCATTTCTTGAACTCGGTCTTTTATTTTATTTTGTATAGCAAACGGAGGAACAACAACATTGTAATTTTTAATCATTTGAGCATTTAAGTTTGGCTGGTTATTTCCGCTTGCTAAAGCTCTTAATCTTTCATATTCATTCATCAAATATACCCACAAATAATCTGTATCAATTATTGAATTATCAATATTAAATAGAACTGCACAAGCTTGATTAGTAGATGCTCGAATCCCCAACTTAGCTGTCCTCCCCCTTGTTGCGCCCTGCCCGTACATAGCAACTATTAAACTATCCTTTGGATATAGTTTTGCAGAACTATTACTTATTGCTTCTTCAGTAATTTTTTCCTCGGTGTCATAAATTATGTCATTCCTAACTTCTGTTGTTTTTATCCAAGGAATATTTCCTGTGTAGTACTCTTTCTTTGACCTACTTGGAGTCCCACCACTCGATACATTGCACAACTCAATAATACGTTTCGTTTCATAATTCTTGTTGAAGCGAACTTTTTCTATTTTCTGCTTATCAACTCCCCACTTAATAAATTGTGTGTATGAGATTAGCTTTAAGAATGTGGTTGATTCGATGTCTTTAACTTCAAAAGTAAATTCTATACTTAGTTCCTTATCAATATATTTACCAATATTATTTTCTGTCTCTATTGCCTTCTGTTCAAGTTCTTTAGCCTGTTTTATTTTTTTATTGTAAGCTTCTACAATTCTGTTTTGTTCTGATAATGGTGGTAAAGGAATTTTTTGAGCAAGAAATAAATCTTCCTGTAAATAATGACGATTTGTAGTTCCATTGCTGGCATTTTCACTAAACCTGATAAATTCTGGTGTAGTTGTTATTAACGCAAGGAAATAAGGGTTGATTTTTGAATAATCAACATCAAATGTCCAGAAATTTCCAGTTATTATTGCACCGTCAACTTCTTTGGGAACTACACCAAAAGCCCCATTTCGAGCATCAATTTTAGATAAAAGAAATTGACCCTTTTTAATAAGAAATTGTTTCTTTGTTCCTATGTTTTTCCCAGATTCAATATCTCTAAGAAATATACCACCATTATTTATTTTTATTGTAACCCTCTTGTATTCTTTTTTATTTTCAATATCAATGGGTGTTTTCCTTCTTTTCAAAAATTCGCCTATAGGAGTAAGTTCAAAATTCTCATTATAAGAAAACTTCGATTCTAATAAATACTGAACACTCCAGTTTTGCAATAACTGAAATGAAGTCGATTTTAAATATATTTTTTCAATAACTTCCATTACCCATAAATTTCCTGAGGTTCGCCGGCCATTGGAATACGGAACATTTTACCGTTTTCTGCTATTTCGTAATGGATGGAATTGAATTTGTTTTCCCACAATTGGTTTTGCTTGCGGTATTCGGTGAATTCTTTGCTGAGAGGAACCAATTCGTTTTCAATCTCAGCGCCGGTTGTACTAATTCCTGCTTTTTCAACCTCTGCAATTGGTATTTGATAATCGAAGTCTTTTTTAATTTGGGCTTTTATTTCAATCTCAATTTTATTTTGAAGTTCTTTCAATTGATTTTTCAACTCTTTTTTTTCTTTAGCCGGGATAGCCTCTTTTCCTTTCAATGCCAGTTTTAGTTCGATTGGTCTCGTTTGAGATTCATATTTTTTTGTAATCTCTGTTTTTGCTTTTTTGGCAATTCGGTTCCATTCCGTCACCTCTTCTTCAGTAAATTTTTTGAAAAACAAAAGACTTGGTTTTACAGTCGCTCCCGAAGCAATAAAAACATCTTGCGGAATAGAAGTAATTAAAATAATTTTTGCTTTGCTTTCAACAAAATCGCGCACCCGTTGTAAATTGGTATTGTTTAAAACACCTTCGGGCAAAACAATTCCCATTCTGCCGCCCGGTTTCAGTAAATTCAGGCAGCGCTCAATAAATAAAACCTCGGTTAGCGTACTCATTTTACCCGTTTCATAAAGGTTTAAGAGCGGTTTGCCGATGTTTCTATTTATCTGGTTCATCGCTTTATCGTAAGCAGGCCCGTATCTTTTTTGGTACTTTTTTATCCGTTCCTGATCGGTAAATTTATCGGCTTCGGTTATTTTCCAGCTTTTTTCAACCCGTGAGCCAAACGGGGGATTGGTAAGTATAATATCGAACCGGTTTTCAAAAACACCATTCACATTTAACAGCCCGTCGTTATGGTGCACACCGCCGTGTCCGTCGCCGTGCATAATCATGTTCATTTTTGCCGTCCTGCTCATTCGCGGGTTGGCATCCGTTCCAAAAATGCAATCGTAACTAAGTTCTCTTAACCTGCTGTTTTCATTATTAATATCAAGTTCGTAATTCAATTTATTAAATTGTTCAATTACCTCTGCATCAATTTTTTCTTTTTCATCGTCCGAAAGATTTTCATATTCCGCAGTGAAAGTTTCCTTTTTAATTTTTGCCTTTGCTTCCTGGATTTCATTTTCAATTTTAGAACGCACATATTCAAAAGCACGAATCAGAAACCCGCCACTTCCGCAACAAGGATCGCAAAGAATTTCCCCTTCTTGCGGATCAAGTACTTCAACCATAAAATCTACAATAGTTCGTGGAGTAAAAAACTGGCCTAATTCGCCCCTGAAAGTTTTTCCGAGGAATTTTTCAAAGGCAATGCCTTTCACATCGTCTGAAGTTGTTGAAAGATTGTAAATTTCAAGTTCCTTTACAATAGCCTCAAAACTATTTTCACGGATTTTGATGACTTCGTTGGGATCGAACAAGTCATCGTCTTTGAAGTCTTCTTTGGTTTGCTGAAATAAAAACTGATAAAATTCAGCGCCATCTTTTGGTCTGTACTTTTCATAACTTGCACGGGCTGCTTTAAATTCCTTTGCCGAAAATATTTGCGCACCAGTGTTGTCCCGCTCATACCTGATTTTTATGAATAAGATTTTGCTAATTTCATCGAACGCAGCTTCAGGAGAAAGTTTATCATTATTCCGAATGATATTGTGACATTTAAATAACAGTTTTGAGAATTCATCGCGTGTAAAAGCCTTGGTTTGTTTTAATAACTCACTTACTTTTTTGCTGTTATTGATTGTACTTGCATCCGGAATATCGATTACTTCTTCCAGTTTTTTGGGCATTTTCCCTTTAACTACTTTGAATATTCTGGTTTCTTTCAGGTTTGTAGTAACAAAAAAATCTGCACCTGCCCACGCAGCATAATTAAAGCCCTGAAAATAATCTTCTTCCCGGACTGTGATATGTTCTGCTTTACACTCTACCACAATTACAGGACTATTATTTTCAAGTTTATCTTTTGCGGATTTCCACACTACAATATCTGCCATGGCACGCCCTTGTCCGCGCTGTGAATTGCTCACCTGTACTTCCTGAGTCATTTGATTCAGTTCAAAACCATATTTGTTTATCAATCGCGTAAGGTATTTTTGACGAACTTCTTCTTCAGGTTTTAAAACCAACCATTTGTCTTTTAATGGGGCAAAAATTTTTCCGTCTTGTATTTGAATTTCCATGGCTTAAGTTTTTATCACCTTGTGTATTACTTTTACTGTTTGAAATACCATAACAAATATAAAATTGTTTTCCCGAAAATGTCGAAAAATAAACTTTCAACATTGTTTTAAAACATTGCCGTAGTTTTAAATTGTCTTGATGTCGCAAATTGCGATTTCAAGTTTTGCTAAATACCGAGTTTGGAGAATAATTCACCAGAATCTTTCACCCGTGTTCCCTTTTTCTTTTCAACATCTTCCATTGCCCGAATTGTTTCATAATTAGGAACAGGCTCTTCAACGATGTGTGTCTCCACCTTCATTTTTTCCAGAAGCTCTTTCAGAAAAGTTTCTTCCTTTTTGTTTTTGGGTTTTATTACAATGGCTGTCATAACAAATTGTTTTTCACAAATATAAAATTGTTTTTGCAAAGTTGATTAATGAGATACCTTTTTTAGTTCCTCAAAAATCTCATACACCACCGGACAGGTTTCGCAGTTTTTGTATGATAAATTCAGAATTTGCACAAACCGTTTGCGGTCGGTGTGTGGATACTCGCGGCAGGCTTTGGGACGGTTTTCGTAAACCACACAGTAATTATCGGGAAGTAAGAACGGGCAGGGATGGTCATTGAATACAAAATCACCGTCTTCGTCGGTTTTTACATATTGTTCCAGAAGGGCGGAAGGTTTCATCTTTAAATGTTTGGCCAGCCGGTCGATGTCTTTATCTGTAAGCCGGGGGCCGATTGTTTTGCAGCAGTTGGCACAATCCAAACAGCTAAATGAACTAAAAGCTTCGTGATGCATTTGGTGAACCACATCGTCCAGGTTTTTGGGTTTTTTCCGTTTGAGCTTTTTAATGAATGCAGTGGTTTCCTGCCTGTCTTTATCGGTAAGCTGTTTCAATTCTTCCGGCGATTTGTATTCTGCCTTTTTCATTACGAAATGGTATGCACTTCAACAATTTTTTCTTTCGGAGGTCTTCTTCTACGGGCCTGGGCGAGAAACAATCCGGCAATTACCACCAGAATTCCCAGTATTTTCTGAAAGCCAAGTTCTTCCTTCAAAACAAAATAAGAAAGAATGGCTACAAAAACCGGAATAAGGTTCACAAATGTATTGGAACGGTTTACCCCGATTTGACGGATACTTTGGGTGAAAAACACGAAGGCCAGCGTGGAAGCAAAAACTGCCAGCAAAATGATGGCCCGGAAAGCCTGCGGATGAAAAGGTGTGGCTAAAAAATCATTCATATCAACCACCAGCCAAACAGGCAGAAACAGCCCTATTCCAATGAGGTTCTGGTAGGCAATAATGGTGAGGGTGTTGTAACGCGCAACCACGTGTCGCAAAACAATGGAATAGCCAATGGCGGCAAAAACCGCCAAAAACTCCAATCCTACTCCAATGGGTGCTGCATCGAAACGGAAGGAACTGTCGAGAACAACAAGTGCAACGCCCATGAATGAAAGCGCAAACCCCGCAATGTTTTTCCACGTTACTTTTTCGCGAAAAAAGTACCAGGCTGCAATGGGTGATAAAAGCGGAATGGTTCCTACAATGACCGAAGCAACCGTTGAAGAAACATACGTTAATCCGTAACTTTCGCCTAAAAAATAGAGAAACGGCTCGAAAAAGGCCATCAGGAAAAACAACTTAAAATCTTTTTTGGTAGGTTTTTGCAGTCGCTTCAGCGCCCAAGCAATAACAAGAATGAGTGCGGCAGAAATGATTAGCCGGAACAATACGACAGTGATGGGCTTGTAGGCCAGAAATGCAATTTTGAACCATACAAACGAAAATCCCCAAAAAAAGGCCGCTCCGAGTGCAGTAAAGTAAGCCAGTAATTCTTTATTTTTCATGGATTAAAAAACTGGCAGCAAAAATAAACTTTTATGCCGATTTTCAGACGGGTTTTTTGGCGTGCAGAATTTGAGGTTTTATTTCAGAAAAATGAAAAAGTGAGTAGGTTAGAACTGCCAGAGAAATCCCGTAAATATTTGCATCCAGCCCGAAGGGGAGTTTCAGGCCGCTGAGGATAAGCAACAATGTAGTGGTTCCACCCACAATCATAGCCCAAAGCGCACCGCGGGAACTTCTTTTTTTCAGAAAAATGCCGGCCAGCACCGGGATAAACAATCCTGAAACCATAAAAGAGTAGGAGTGAAGCATCAGTTCCAGCACATTGGGAACTTTCCAGGCTATTATAAGTGCCGTAACACCCAGCACCAGCGTTGTACCTTGCGACAGCAGCATGACTTTGCCCGAGTTGTGGCGGTTAAAAATATCGGTAATGAGGTTTCCTGAAGCGGCCATCAGACAACTGTCGGCTGTGGACATAATGGCCGAGAAATATGCCGAAAGAATTAGACCGGTAAGTCCGACAGGCAAAATGTTCCGAAGTAAAAGAGGCAGTCCCATTTCAGGATCGAAGGCGTCTTCCATACCTGCACCGATGGTGCCGTTTTCGAAAGCCACTTTGGCAAACAACCCGAGAATAACTCCGGTAAAAGCCATAACGGGATATTCAAACAGTCCGGCCACAAACCAGGCCCGTTGAGCAGTTTTTTTGTTGCCGGCAGCGTAAATCCGCTGGTAAAGTGTCATTCCGATAAACCAGATGGGAACGATGGTGATAAACCAGTTCACAATTTGCTGCCACCTAATGGCTGTTAAGTCGAAAAAGTTGTCGGGGAGCGTTGCCCTCAGGGCATCAATTCCACCAACCCCGAAATAAGCTACGGGCAAGCCCACAAAAACCAGGCCCCCCATCAGGAGCATCCACTGGTAGGTGTCGGTATAAATTACGGCTTTAATTCCCCCGATGGAAGTATAAACCACTGCAATAATTCCCATCAGAATGAGGGCATTTTGCATGGAAATATTTGGGAAAGTTGCCGATGCCAGTTTGGCCCCGGCCAGAATTTGTGAACTGGTGAAGCCCAGATAACCGATGGCTGAAATGATTCCGGCAATAAGGGCTACCCTTGGATTGTACAGCTGTTTTAGAAACTGGGGAAACGAGAGGAAATTGTGTTTTGCTGCCATTTCCGACACTTTTGGGATAAGCAGTACTGCGCTGAGCCAGGCCCCGATAAGGCCGGTAAAAAGCAGCCAGGTTCCCGAAAGGCCCATGATAAAACCAAGTCCGCCCAGCCCGATGGAAAAACCGCCGCCTACATCGGTGGCCACCACAGATAAACCGATATGAAACGAACTCATTTTCCGCCCACCCACAAAATAGTCGTCAGCCGAGCGGTTTTTGCGCATAAAATATACCCCGATACCCAACATGGCTGTCAGGTATATTCCGAAAATGGCGTAGTCAATCCAATGCATGGTTTAATTTGAAAAGAGATTTTGCTATCCGTTGGGTGTCATATCGTCGTCAACCTGTTTTCCTGCCTCGTAGGCATGGTATCGCATACAGTTGTTCCACCCTTTGGCTCCCCGGTTACAGAATACATTTCTGACCAGGAAAATCGGTTTTTTAACTTCGTTATTTTCATTCTGATATACAGTGCACTCTCCGGCATATTTGCAAAGTTTTCCTAAATGCATATTTATAAGTGTTTATAAAAGATGTTCATACTTTCGATGTTACCGGCAATGTTTGTGTTGTTAATCAGGGTGCCGCTGTATTTATAACCGGCATTCATAAACGTTTTGTTCATTCCCGGTTCGGCCAGCCTGGCAATGGTGTAAGCCGTTTTTATTCCTGCTTTTTTCATCTCCTGCTCCATAAACTCCAGCAGGTGAAGGGCCAGCTTTTTTCCGCGGTATTCGGGCAATACGGCAAAATCGGTCATTTCGGCATTTTCGTTACCGAAATCGGTTTCGGCGGTTGAAATGCCGATGAGTTTATCGCCGTCCCAAACCCCAAAGTACCTTGCATGATTGCTGCGCATGGTTTCCACAATATAGGCGGGGTCATGTACCGGAAAGGGATAGGTTTCAAAAACCCTTTTAAAAACCTGAGTAACGGGAACAGCATCTGCCTCGTTCAGCTTTCTCATTTCAAATTCCAAAAGTTTTCCGGGGCTTTTGCTTTTGCCAGCCGGCTTCAGCAGACCTGAAAGCGTTTGAAGCTGTTGTTCAGGGGGATTTTTTCTTGATTTCAGCAAAAATTTGGAGGCCATCACGCAGTCGGAATCACCGTTATAGAATTTGGGCACATACGCCTCAACCGAATAACCGTTTAAAATGAATTCGGGGAGTGCGTCGGCCTGTATTTTGGTGAAGATTTTGGTATATCCTTCCTTCCGGGCCAGATTGTCGAGCTCGCCCACAAGGCCGGGCATATCGCTCATATCCAGCTTCAGCAGGTATATTCTGTTGTTCGATTTTCCGTGTTGAATTGTTGAGTTTCCAATTTTCTCAATTTTATCCTCCATTATTTTCCCTTCTGTTGTAACGTTCGTTATTGTCGGGAACAAGTGAAATAGCGGTGTCGTAGTCGGCCAGTAACTTTTCAATCCCAATCCCCTTTTGTTCGTCGGCTCCTTCCAGGTTTAAATCGAGGTTGCATTTTTCGCAGTTGCGGTCGCAGAACTTCGACTCGTATTTTTCCGGTTCGGTGTAGGCGGTAATAATTCCCTCGTAGTTACGTAATACCACTTTGTTGGTTGACCACGAAATGATGTAGTTTGGCATTACCGGAATTTTTCCGCCGCCGCCCGGAGCATCGATTACATAAGTTGGCACCGCAAAACCGGAGGTGTGCCCAATCAGGCTTTCCATAATCTCAATTCCTTTTCCAACCGGAGTTCTGAAGTGTGCCAGCCCTTCCGACAGGTCGCACTGGTAGAGGTAATACGGGCGCACCCTGTTTTGAACCAGTTTGTGCACCAGATTTTTCATAATCCGCGGGCAGTCGTTCACATCGGCCAGCAATACCGACTGGTTCCCCAGCGGGAATCCGGCATCGGCCAGCATAGCCAGCGCTTCCCTCGATGATGCAGTAATTTCGCGCGGATGGTTGAAATGGGTGTTAATCCACAGCGGTTGGTATTTTTTCAGTACGTCAATCAGGTCGTTGGTAATCCGGTAGGGCAATACCACCGGCATCCGGGTTCCAATCCTCACCACTTCCACATGCGGAATAGCGGTAATTTCCGAAAGCAGCCAGTCGAGGTAACTATCGGAAAGCATAAACGGGTCGCCGCCCGAAAGCAGCACATCGCGCACCTGTGGTGTGTTTTTTATGTATTCAATGCCTTTCAGCAACTGCTCTTTGGAGGGAATGGAGTCCACATCGCCCACCTTACGTTTACGCGTGCAATGCCTGCAATACATTGAACACACGTTGCTCACATGAAAAAGTACACGATCGGGATACCTGTGAGTAATCCCCTCTACCGGGCTGTCGGTATCTTCCGAAAGCGGGTCTGCCATATCGGTTTTTAAAACCGTTAATTCGCTAATGTTGGCAAATGCCTGTTTAAATACCGGGTCGTTTTGATAATTCTCAGTATCGATTAACGAAATATAATATGGAGTTACAGACATTGGAAAACGGTCGAGCGTTTCCTTCATTTGCTTTTTCTCCTCTTCAGGAAATTTGATTCCCGAGAGCAGTTCAAATTTTTCGATGGTTTTTACTGAGTTTTTCAATTGCCATTTCCAGTCCTTCCAGTTGGAGATGTTACTTTCCGGCCTGATTTTTTTGGCGATTTCCTGTTGAGCGTCATTAAATATTTCCATAATATTAGTTTCCATGCGAACAAAAGTAGTGAATATTATTCAGGCAGCCAATGACTTATGTCAAATAATAATCAGGTTGCCTTGATTTACTTCTTTAAAAATGAGATTGTTGCAGTGTTTTTGAGTTGGATGGCTGTTTGCGTGTTTAACACAGAATTAATCTGAATTGGTTTTTACAGGATTAATTTTTCCATTTCAGGCAATTTTTTATTCGGTTTTATGATTATCGCTGGTAATCAGAGGGAAGGCTTCAATGTCGTTTATTTCAAGCAACGACACCAGCAGTTCAAGGCTTTCCTGCAGATTTTGGATGGTTTTGCTATCCAGCTTCCCCAGTTTCCCGGTCAGTTTTTCATGTAGCAGCGAAGGTATTTTTTCCATCAGCTTGTCGCCCTGGGAAGTCAGGGCTATGGTAGTTGTCCGTTTATCCCCCGATTTGGGTAGCCGGGCAACAAATCCTTTGGCTTCCAGTCGGTTGACGATTCCGCTGGTAGTGCTGGCATTCAGGTTCAGGAATTTTCGAATCTCGCCCTGTCTGGCCTGGAAATTTTCGGAGTCGCGCAAATAATGGAGACACAGCACTTGTGGAATGCTCACTCCATATTCTTTTTCAATCTTTTTCGATTCGAGGTTGATTGAACGAACAATTTTTCGAATTTGTATTAAAATATCGGTAGTATCCATCATTACAGGGAAAATAGAAAAATTCAAAAGTAGGACAATTTTTAATGAATTACACATGAAATTTTAATTAACACAAAGATTTACTTAAATTTGGAGCTTTATATTCATAAACCATAAAAACCAGAAATGATGATTAAAAGAATGACTGTCAGAATTTTATTTTTTACTGCCATTGCCGCTTTTATGGCACAGGCATTTGTAGGATGCAGCCCTGAACCAAAAGAGAAATACATTGGGCTGCAGCTGTATTCGTTGCGCGACGATATGCGAAATGATGTACCCGGAACAGTGGCCAAAGTGGGTGAAATGGGGTACAAATTTGTGGAGGCAGCAGGTTATGGCGACGGCAAGTTTTACGGCATGGAGCCAACCGAATTTAAAGCGTTGTGCGAAACCAACGGGCTCGATTTTTTGGGCTCCCATACCGGGCGACATTTACCCGACTCGGCAAACTGGGATGAGACCATGGCCTGGTGGGATGAATGTATCGATGCCCATGCAGCTGCCGGAGTTGGCTGGATTGTAAAACCATCGATGGGGCAAACCGGCTATAACAGCCTCGAAGGGTTGAAACGGACCTGCGAATATTTTAATTTAATTGGCGAAAAATGCAATGCCAAAGGTATTCGTTTCGGTTATCACAATCACGCCAATGAATTTACTACCGAACTAGAAGGAAAACCGGTTTACGACTGGATGCTGGAACTGACCGATCCGGATAAGGTGATGTTTCAGTTAGACCTGTACTGGATTGTGGAAGGCGGAAAAGACCCGCTGGATTATTTCGATCGCTACCCCGGAAGATTTGAGGTGTGGCACATTAAAGACAAGGAAGAACTGGGCGCCAGTGGCATGATGGATTTTGAAAGCATGTTTGCCGCACGTCAGCAATCGGGTGCACAATACGGCGTGGTAGAAGTTGAACGGTATAATTTCGAACCGCTTGTCAGCTGCGAAAAAAGTTTGCAATTCCTGCTGGATGCCGACTATGTGGATTTTTATTAATCAGGATTAATATGAAAATAAAAAACCCACGATCTGATTTAAGTTTCGCGGGTTTTTTATTTCAGAATAAATTTTGGCTTTTTTCAGAACTTTCCAAATTTAAAAGTCAACCCGAAATGAAGTCCATTTAACACGTTTTCGTCCATTCCGGTTAACTCAATATTTGATGTGTGGCGGTAACTTAGCGTTGCCGCTGTCCGGAAAAATTTTGCCAGGTTGAATTCCAGTTCCACTGCAGGTTCCACTATAAAAAAGAAATCACCTTCAGCCGAATCGTAATAGGGATTATCCCAGAATCCGGGAGTATAATGCCTGACCAGTCCGGCACCACCTACACCAAACAAAACAGGGAAAGCCACATGTATCGGCTTTAACCCGCCTAAAATGGGTTCAATAAAAATTCCGCCATATCCGCCTGCAATGGAGTGCCTTACTTCCGATTCATCTATCCATCTGTAAGTGTCAAAATCATTTACAAAACCATAGCCGGCAATACCGACGGCTGTAGCATGGTTGAAAATAAGTGCCATCCTTCCACCTGAAACCAGGGCATCCTTTCCGTCAATCTGAGAATACCCCATGGAAAAGCCTCCATAAAATCCCAGGCTTTTTTGGTTGGAAAAGAGGGTTTGAATTTCGTTGGTTTTGAAGTCTTCCTGTGCATAGCCAATGGTGAATACCAATGACAAAACAATCAACATTGTTAATTTTCTCATAGCTTAAAAAAATTGTGATTAAAAAAAGATTTATGTTTCTGTTTTCCTGTTGTTTTTCATAAAAGCAGACTTTTCAAAATATGTATTTTACAGTGAAGGCAAAATCGTGCACGATGATGTCAAGCCCATTACGTCCGAACACATCCAGAAAAGGCTTGACCTCAAGGCCCAGTTTTACCGGAGCTTCATAAAACAGGTATTCCACACCCACAATGCCATCGACGCCGGCCAGAAGCGACCTTCGCGTTTCTGTACGTGGAATGTTGTTTTGCGTAACCTTTTCGTCCCAGCTTTCAAAGCCAAAATGCAGGCCTGCACCGTAAAAAAACACCAGTTGATAGGAAAACGGGAAAAGGTCGTACTGATAAAATTCGGTCAGCGCATGCAGCTGAACTCCCCGGTTGCGAAGTGCCAGTAAGGCTTTCATCGAATGTGAGTCGCTGGTGTAGTAGCGGTATTCCAACCCGGGCGAAACCCAGCTCGCCCTGATGCCTGCTGCCTGCGTGTATCCCTGTGCATTTGCAAGTATAACAGACAGAAGAAGGATTGTGACAGCAAAAAACCTTTTCATATTTGGTCAATTTACGGGCACAATTTACCTAATTTTTATGAATTAGGCTTCCCGAACCCGAAACAACTGATTCTACCTGTGGGTTTCCGCGAAAAATTACATTTCCGCTGCCCGAAACTGTAGCCTTTAACTGCCGGTTTACCAGAGTCCATATATCTCCCGAACCCGAAATCACTGCTTCGCAGTTGCGAAGTGGAAAATCCCAGGCATCCAGCTCTCCCGAACCGCTCACTGTAAAATATCCACTGAATGCCGATCCCGAAAGCCAGAGGTTTCCCGAGCCGGAAATCACTGCATCTACGGTTACAGCATCGGCTGAAGTTTCGATTGCTCCCGAGCCTGAAATCACAAATCGAAAATCCTGGCCAACGAAATGCCCGGTGCTTATCCATCCGGAACCACTTTGTGTAAGGTTGGTCAGCGTTGGCATGGTAATGAAAACTTCTATCGGCAGTTTGCTGCGAAGTTGATTCAGTCCTCTGGTATAAACGCGTAAATTGTGGTTGCGAACAGAAGTTTCGATGTAAGGAAGCAGGTTCGATTCGGCGTTAATGATGACTTCATAAGCATCGCCTGGGGTGATATGTACTTCAAAATCTCCCTCGGAGATAACACCTGAGAAGCCGGAAACCAGGCGGGCTTCGCTGGTGGAAATGCCGTTTCCGCGGATAATAAAATCATCGATGCACCCGGTTGCCGACAGGAGCAACAGCAGGATGACGCCCGTAATTAAAAAGTTGTTTTTCATCGGTAATTGTTTTCTGTTTTCAAAGCTTTACATACTTGACGCAAAGTTGCCTCAATTGTTACACCTCAGTTTAAATTTTTCGGGAAAACAGAAAAGAAAAGCCGGAAATATGTTAAGATTTCCGGCTTTTCCAGGTTAGCAGGTTTTTGTTTTATGCGCCGCTGAAATCGACATCGTAAAACAGTACAGAGGGAGTCAGCCACGAGGATTGTTCGAAAGTATCGTTCCCTATTTCTGCAATAGCCGACCACAGAGTTTTCATATTTCCGGTAATGTTCATTTCGGAAACCGGCTGAACAATTTTTTGGTTCTCAATCAAAAAACCTTCAATGCCGTAGGAGAAGTCTCCGGTTGCGCCGTTACAGTTTCCGCCGTTAAATCCGGTAACCAGAATGCCTTTTTGAACGGTGGCAATCAGCTCCTCCAGATTTTTGTTTCCCGTGTTGAAAACCAGGTTGGTAGTGCTTCCGCTGGTGGGAGGCATTTCTAGTTTTTTGCCATAGTAGGTGTCAATAAAAAAATTCTTCACCACACCGCTTTCAAATACCGGGCGTTTTTGAGTAGCCAGTCCTTCGTTGTCGAACAGCCGGCTGCCGCGACCTGAAACGATGAAAGGATCATCTGTTACCGTCAGTTTTTCTGAAAAGATTTTTTCGCCCAGTTGATCTGCCAGAAATGAGTTTTTTTGTTGTACTGCCGAACCGTTTAAGGCCGAAATAAGCGGACTAAACAGTCGTCCGACCATTCGGTTCTCTACAATCATGTGCATTTTTCCTGAAGTCACTTTTTTCTGGCCAATTTTTTTCAGCGCCAGATCCAGTGCTTTCCGGCCAATTTCCGTTTTTTTCAGATCTTCATAAAAAACAGCAGTTTCGCTCCAGTACGACGAGGGACGGGCATCTCCGCCTTTTACCGATACCTGTGCGTTCAATCCGTAGGAGGAGTTGGCCGTATCGCCCTCAAATCCGTTGCTGGTTACCATTACCCGTTCATATATTCCGTCGGAATAACTGGCCGAAACAGAAATGATGCGCTCGTCTCTGCCAAGAGCTTCCTGCTCAGCTTTGAAAGCAAGGTCGATTTTTTGCTGCGGATCGTTATGGTCGAAACTGTTGTCGAATGTTTTTAAATCGGGACCTCCGCTTCTGTAATAGAGTTCAGGGTCGGGGAGGGTACGGAATTCATCTTCCGAAAGATAGCGGGTTGCTGCAATGGCTTCTTCTATAAAACCGGCCAGCTCTTCTTTCTTCAGCCGGTTGGTGGAGTGGGCCGAAAATTTGCTGTCCACATAGAGCCGGATGGAGAGATTGCTTTGGATGGCCTGCTCCAGTTTGTCCATTTTTTCTTCGCGCACCTCCACACTGCTGCTGCGACTGTTCGATATGCTTACACTTGCCTGTTGAGCTCCGTTTTTCAGGGCGTGGTTCATGGCCCATTTTGCCAGGTTGTATTTTTCTTCTTTCGTCATTTTTCAAATTCTTTAAATGTTGAACATACATTAAACAGAGCCGCCTACGGTTAGTTTTTTTACCAGAACTGTGGGTAATCCGCAGGTTACCGGAACGGTTTGTCCGCCTTTTCCGCACGACCATGAACCGTTGTCGATGAGGTAATCGCCGCCGGCCATAGTAATGTCGGCCAGCGCCTGCGGCCCGTTGCCAATAATGTTAATATCCTTGATGGGCTGTGTCAATTTTCCTTTTTCGATGAGGTAGCCCGACTTCACAAAGAAGGTAAAATCGCCGGCGCCTATTTTTACTTCACCGTTGCTGAAATTGTCCACATAAACTCCGTAATCAACACTTGAAATGATGTCGTCTTTGGTGTGCGGTCCGGGCTCCATGTAGGTAGCCCGCATTCGTGGCAGGGGAATATTTCTGAACGACTCCCTGCGTCCGTTACCGGTGGGTTGAACGCCGTAAAAACGTGCACTGATGCGGTCGTGAATGTAGCTGTTCAGTACACCGTCTTTTACCAGGTAGGTTTTTTCCACATCGTTTCCTTCGTCGTCAACGTTAATTGAACCGCGGTTGTGTTCCAGGGTTCCGTCGTCGATGATGTTAACAAAGCTTTCGGCTACTTTTTTGCCCATTTTGTCGCTGAAAATGGAAGTGCCCTTCCGGTTGAAATCAGCCTCGAAGGTGTGTCCAATGGCTTCGTGCAGCAAAATGCCCGAACCTCCGGCACCCATTACTACCGGCATTTCGCCGGCTTTGGGTTTGGTTGCTTCAAAAAGCAGGTTGGTACGATCTACTGCCTCCTGTGCCAGTTCATCTACCAATCCGTCGGAAAGCCATTCAAACCCGGTTCTGAATGAACGCGCTGCATAAGAATTTTCAATTTTCCCTTCTTTCTGCATGATACACATGGCGCCAAAGTTTACCAGCGGACGGTAATCGTAGGTAAGGCGGCCTTCCGAATTGTAAAATAGTACATAGGATGTTTCATCGGTCAGGAATGCGTTCACCTTTATCACTTTTTCATCCAGCGAGAAAATCCGGTCATTTATTTTTTGCACGTAAGGAATTTTGTTCTCTACCGAAACGTCTTCCCATTTGTTTATTATTTGGTAATAATTGGCCGGAATTTTTTCAGTAATTCCCGCCGGTGTGTAACCATTGCTTTGGTTGGCAATGTTTGCTGCCACTTTTGCCGCATTTAGCATGGCTTCCGGAGTAACGGTTTCCGAATAGGCAAATCCGGTCTGATCGCCTTTTAACACACGAATTCCCACACCAAAACCAACATTCGATATGGCACGGTTCACTTTGTTGTCTTCCAGCGCCAGACTGTTCGATTTTTTGTGTTCGAAAAACAGATCGGCATAATCGCCGCCCTTGCTCATGGCTGCCGCAATTACCTGCTGCAGCATTTCGGTCGAAACCTCGAAATGATCTAAATAGTACTTCACGTTTTTTGAAATTTGAACGTTTTGAAACGATTGTAAAAACGGGGGTAAAATCATCCCCCCGGCTACAGCCGCTCCGCTTGTTTTAATAAAACTCCGCCTGTTTGTTCTCATTTTGCATCTGATTTTTTATTCTGCGAAAATATGGTAATGAAATGAGCTTTTACCATTTCATGCAAAAATAAGACTAATCAATCGGGTAAATATTACAAACTGCCTTCCTTTTTGTTCTTGTGAATCAAATTATGATGTGCCTGTTGTTTTTTTAGGTTTTTGAAAAAAAAATTAACTTTTTTGCAAAATGAATGTATAAAAACAGGGGTTTGTTAAAAAAATATCAATAAATTTTACTTTTTACCCCATCTTCTTACAGGGTGGTTGAAAAAATAGCCTATTTTTGGTTCATAAAGAATTTTTAAAAATAAATGGCTATGGCACAATTCAGATTAAAAGCATTGGAGGAAGTCCTCAACCGTGAACCCGCACCGTTTGTTCGGGAAGACAACCTGGTTTCAAACTATTACGGCAGATTGGTTTTCGATCAGCCTAAAATGAAAAAGTACCTCTCAAAAGAGGCATTCAACGCAGTGATGGATGCCATAGAAAACGGTACGACCATTGACAGGAAGATGGCCGATCAGATTGCCCAGGGCATGAAATCGTGGGCCATAGAAAACGGAGCAACGCACTACACCCACTGGTTTCATCCGCTCACCGACTCTACTGCCGAAAAGCACGATGCGTTTATTGAACATGGCGAAAATGGAAGTGTCATCGAAGCCTTTTCCGGTACTTTGCTGGCACAACAGGAGCCCGATGCATCTTCGTTTCCCAGCGGCGGAATCCGCCAGACATTCGAAGCCCGTGGTTACACCGCCTGGGATCCTACTTCTCCGGCATTCATCAGCGAAACAACCTTGACCATTCCAACCGTATTTATTTCTTATACAGGCGAGGCGCTCGACTATAAAACCCCTTTGCTGAGGGCACTCAGCGTGGTGGATAAGGCTGCCACAGCTGTTTGCCAGTATTTCGACAAAAATGTTACTTCGGTGCAGGCCAATCTGGGTTGGGAGCAGGAATATTTCCTGATTGACGAGGCCCTGTTTATGGCTCGCCCCGACCTGGTACTTACCGGACGCACACTAATGGGCCATGCATCATCGAAAGATCAGCAGCTGGACGACCACTACTTTTCGTCCATTCCCACACGGGTAAACCGTTTTATGCAGGATGTGGAAAATGAAGCCTACAAGCTGGGTATTCCGGTGAAAACGCGTCATAACGAGGTGGCTCCCAATCAGTTTGAGCTGGCGCCTATATATGAAGAGGCCAACCTTGCCAACGACCATAACCAGCTCATTATGGACATTATGCAGAAAATTGCACGCAGGCATAAATTCCGTATCCTATACCACGAAAAGCCTTTTTCAGGGATTAACGGCTCCGGAAAGCACAACAACTGGTCGCTTTCAACCAACACCGGTGTCAATCTGTTTTCACCAGGTAAGAACCCTAAATCGAACCTGTTGTTCCTTACTTTTGTAATCAATACCCTGAAAGCAGTTTACGATAACCAGGATTTGCTCAGGGCAAGCATCTACCATGCGGGAAATCAGCACAGGTTAGGCGCCAATGAGGCGCCGCCTTCCATCATTTCTGCTTTCCTTGGAACCGAAGTGTCAAAAATGCTCGATCTGATGGAAGAAGCTGTGGTTGACCGAAAAATGACCCCGGATGAAAAAACCGCCCTAAAGTTGAATATTGGCCGAATCCCTGAAATTATTCTCGACAGCACCGACCGCAACCGTACCTCACCTTTTGCGTTTACCGGAAACCGTTTTGAATTCCGTGCAGTAGGCTCATCGGCCAACTGCGCTTCGGCACTTATTGTGCTGAATGCCGTGGTAGCAAACCAGCTGATGCAGTTTAAAACCAATGTGGATGCATTAATTGAAAAAGGTGTTAAGAAAGACGAAGCTATTTTTCAGGTATTAAAAGGCCTGATTATCGATTCAAAACCCATCCGGTTTAACGGAGATGGTTACAGTGCAGAATGGGTAGTTGAGGCAGCCAAACGCGGACTGACCAACGTGAACAGTGTGCCGGAAGCACTTTCGGCCTATTTGCGCCCCGAAAATGTGAAGCTTTTTGGTAACCTGGAAATTTTGAATGAAGCTGAGTTGCATGGCAGGGTAGAAGTAGAGTACGAAAAGTTTATCATGAAAATTCAGATTGAAGCCAGGGTGTTGGGAGATATTGCCATCAATCATATTGTACCTGTTGCCATTCAGTATCAAACCATGCTGCTCGAAAATGTGAAGAACATGAAACAGGTTTTTAACGCTGAAGAGTTTAATGAACTGGCAAGTGCAAGAATAGAGCTGATTAAAGAAATTGGTAGTCATATTTCTGCCATCAAAGCAAAAAGAAAGGAGATGATTGAAGCACGGAAAAGGGCCAATGTTATTGAAGATGTTATTGAAAAAGCAAAGGCTTACGACGAAACCGTCATATCATTCCTGAATGACATCAGGTACCACATCGACAAGCTGGAACTGATTGTGGACAATGAATTGTGGCCGCTGCCAAAATACCGTGAATTGCTGTTCGTCAGATAATTTAATACAAGTAACTACCTTAATGGGAAAGAGGCTCTGAAATGTTTTGGAGTCTCTTTTTTTTGTTTTCATACTTAAAATGCCAGAAAGCCGTTATTTTTACAGCCGAATAAAAAAATAATTTACTTTTACTTTTTTGAAAGTAACAATGGGGAAATACAACTACTTCAGATTCATATTTTTCTTTGTATCGATTGTTTTTCTTGCATCGTGTGGGGCAGGCAGACTGGGCCGCGATGCAATTCTCTCTCACGAGATTGGTGAATATTACAAGGCCATTGAAAAATACAGGAAGGCGAGCAGAAAAGAGAAAGACCGCGTAAAGAGCAGAGAATATGCTTATGCCATTGGTGAGTGTTATCACTACATTGGGGAATACGAACGGGCGGCGCTGTATTACCGCAATGCCATCAGACGCGGATACGAAGATCCGGCGGCTCTGCTGAACCTGGCTGAAATGTTGCGCGCTGCACAGGATTACGAAGATGCCATAGAGAATTACAGGCTTTATCTCGAAGAGGTTCCCGGCGACGAGCGTGCAAGGGCCGGTCTGGAGGCCATTCGCAAAACCCAGGAGTGGGTGGCAAATCCTACCCGGCACATCATTAACCCAATAAAAGAAATAAACTCGCGGGAAAGCGATTATGCTCCGGTTTTTGTGGGCGGACGCGATAACGAGGTGATTTTTACCTCAACCCGCAGAGCGGCTACCGGCAAACGAAACAGCATGATTACAGGCCAAAAATATGCCGACCTGTTCAGGGCTACCTTTAGTGTGCAGCGGCAACGGTGGGAACAACCGCAGTTGCTTGAGGAAAACCTGATGATTAACACAGGTGACGAAGAGGGCGCTGCAACACTGAACTCTACGGGCGAACAGATGATTTTTACCCGGGCGCGGTACGACAAAACTCAGTCGCTGGGAACGGAACTTTACACCACTTCTCAATCGCGTGGCTCCTGGTCCGAACCCATAAAAATTCAACTGGTGGGCGATAGCCTTATTGCTGCCCACCCGGCGTTAAGTCACGACGGCTCGGTGCTTTATTTTGTGTCTGACATGCCGGGCGGTTACGGCGGAAAAGACATCTGGCGGGCAGAGAAAAGCGGCGGTACATTTGTCGATCCGCTAAATCTTGGTCCCGAAATTAATACACCCGGTGACGAAATGTTCCCGTTTGTGCGAGACAACGGGGAGCTCTATTTTTCATCGAATTACCATTTGGGAATGGGCGGGCTCGATATTTTTAAAGCAGTGGAAGATGAAGACGGTAACTGGACCGTTGAAAACATGGGCTACCCGGTGAATTCACCGTTTGACGATTTTGGAATTGCCTTTGTTGAAGGCGAAAATAAAGGCATGTTCACTTCAAGCCGGAAAGGATCACGCGGTGACGATTTGTATGAATTTGTTGTTCCTCCCATTCTTTTCAGGGTTGAAGGCGATGTGTTCGATAAAGAAACCAACGCCAGAATCGATGGCGCTACGGTTCGCATTATTGGTACCGACGGAACCAGCCTGCGTGTCCGCACCCAGAACGGAAAATTTCAGATGCCGCTGAATGCTGAAACGGAGTACATTTTTGCCGCCTTCAAAGACGGGTATTTGCGCGATAAGGCCTCGGCCAGCACAATTGGACTGGAAGACAGCCAAAACTTCAGGTTCGAGTTGTTCCTTACGCCAACCGATGCTCCCATCAATATTGAAAATATCAATTACGAATTTGCAAGCTGGGAGTTGCTGCACGAGTCGGAAGCCGCTCTGGATACACTGGTGGCTACCCTGATGCTGAATCCGACCATCACTATTGAAATTATGTCGCATACCGACCATGTGGGCAGTGACCAGTTTAATTTCGAGCTATCGCAAAAACGGGCACAAAGTGTTGTTGACTATCTGATTGAAAAAGGTATTAGTGCGCAGCGCCTGGTAGCAAAAGGTTACGGTGAAACCTGGCCGAAAACCGTTACCCGAAACCTGGCCCGGCAACACGATTTCCTGTCCAGAGGTGATGAGTTAACCGAAGAATTTATTTTGCGGCTAAGTGAAGAACAGCAGGAAATTGCCCGTGCCATCAATCGCCGCACAGAGTTCAGGGTGCTTTCCACCGACTTCATCGAACGGTTCGATGCCGAGCCGGAAAGGTAAGCACAAATTTTCAGCGTTTTTTGTCCACCAGAGCAAGTATGATTCCCACAATGGCAACAACGCCGCTAATGATGACGGGAGTCCAGTCGGCGCTACTTACAGCTATATCCATTCCTAAAAAGCTGAAGCTTTCCGAATCCTGCATAGCTTGATATCCAAAAAATAACAGACCGATCAGTCCAACAATTATCAGTACTATTCCAATTTTTTTCATATCGAAAAAATTAAATGATGTATATGTTCTAACGTGTCGGGCCGGCAAATTGTTTGCATTTGGCTAATAAAGTTTCAGTTTCATGCCCACCCGAAGCACTGAGTTTTCAGTTAAATTGTTGAGCTGGCATAAAGCAGGAATCGAAGTTTTGAACCGTCGGGAGATTATCCAGAGCGAATCGCCGTTTTGTACGGTATAGGTGGCAGGTGTGGGTTCGTTTACCGAATATCCCACGGGTTTCAGTAACTGGTTCAGCTCGGTCAGATTATAAGTTCCTTTTACCTCATCGCGAACTTTGGTGTTTTCAAAATCGAAAATCAGCTCGGGATCGAATGCCCGTCCGCTTTCCCTTATTTCAAAGTGTAAATGGTCTGTGCTGGCCCTTCCTGTTCTGCCAGCCAGTCCAACAGGTTCTCCTTTTTCCACTGTTTCGCCCGTTTTTGTCAGGAACTCCGAAAGATGCGCGTAGCTGGTTTCCAGGTTGCTGCCGTGGTCAATCGCCACCATATTGCCGTAACCGTAGTAGTATCTGGAACGTGTCACATTGCCGCGGTAAACAGCATAAACTGTGTCGCCCCTGTTCAGTTTTATGTCAGTGCCTGAATGCATTCTTCCCGAACGCGGGCCAAACCGGCTGATGACTTTGCCGGTAGCTGGCAGGCCAAATTGTTCCAAAAGTCTTCCTGCGGGAATATGCCGGTCCTGAATGATTTCGTTTCCTTGAAAAATTGCCGTTTCGGGCAAGATGTAATAAAGTGAGTCGAAAGTCTGAATTAACAGCGGGTTTTCAAAACCTGCCACCACCTTCAGCGAATCGGTGTTGACGTATTGCGCCCGTACTTCGGTTATAACAACTAATACAATAAAAAGTACGATGTATCGTTTCTGCATGGATTGACATAAAAATGGAACCGAACTTTTATCGGAAAATAACGGTGCAATGCTATGAAATATTCTATTTCCAGGAAAGAATTTTTTATTTCACAATTGAAAATTGAGTATTGGATATTGAATATTTCTTTTTTTCTTCTCTAAACCATCTCCACAAACAAACCTTCCTCCGTTTTCTCCACTTTGACCAGTTTGTGTTTGGTGAGGCCTTTAATGGCTTTGTCCCATTTTTTGTTGCTGAGGCCCGACTGTTCTTTCAGTTGGTTCAAATCAACCGGCGAGGTAGCTTTCAGCAGTTCCATAACCGCTTTTTCGTCTTCGGTTAGCTCCACTTTTTTCTTTTCGGGTTTCATTTGCGGAAAGAAAAGCACATCCTGAATGGAGGGACTGTTGGTCATAAACATGGTGAGGCGGTCGATTCCCATTCCCATTCCCGAGGTGGGCGGCATGCCATATTCCAGCGCACGCAAAAAATCCTGGTCGATAAACATGGCTTCGTCGTCGCCTTTTTCCAGCAGCTTAACCTGCTCTTCAAACCGTTCGCGCTGGTCAATAGGGTCATTCAATTCAGAATAGGCGTTGGCAATTTCTTTTCCATTCACCATCAGTTCGAAACGTTCGGTCAGTTCAGGATTTTCGCGGTGGCGTTTGGTCAGCGGCGACATTTCAACCGGATAATCAGTTATAAATGTGGGCTGAATGTAGTGGTGTTCGCACTTTTCACCGAATATTTCGTCAATCAGTTTTCCCTTACCCATGCCCGGTTCGGTTTTAATGTCAAGGATGTCGCAAATTTTGCGAAGCTGGTCTTCATTTTTCCCCATTATATCGTAACCTGTGTGTTCCTTTATGGCATCGGTCATGGTTACCCGCTGATAAGGTGTTTTGTAATCGATAACGTGATTGCCCAACTGAACTTTGGTAGTTCCGTGTAGTGCCAGTGCCACGCGTTCACAGATTTGCTCGGTAAAACTCATCATCCACTTGTAATCTTTGTAGGCCACATAAATTTCCATAACGGTAAATTCAGGGTTGTGGGTGCGGTCCATTCCTTCGTTTCTGAAATCTTTAGAAAATTCGTAAACACCCTCAAACCCTCCAACAATTAGCCTTTTCAGATACAATTCGTTGGCAATTCGCAGGTAAAGGGGAATATTCAACGAGTTATGGTGTGTGATAAAAGGACGTGCTGCCGCGCCGCCCGGAATGGGTTGTAAAATGGGAGTTTCAACTTCAAAATACCCATACTCGTTAAACATTTCACGCATAGTGTTAATGATTTTGGTGCGCTTGGTAAATACATCTTTCACCTGTGGATTTACAATCAAATCGACATAACGCTGGCGGTAGCGCTGTTCCGGATCGGTAAATGCATCGTAGGTTTTGCCTTCTTTTTCCTTCACCACCGGCAACGGGCGGAGCGATTTGTTCAGCACCGTAAAATTTTTTACATGCACCGTAATTTCTCCCATCTGGGTTTTAAACACAAAGCCTTCCACTCCGATGATGTCTCCCCGGTCGAGCAGTTTTTTGAAAACTTCGTTGTACAAGGTTTTGTCTTCTCCGGGGCAAACTTCATCGCGGTTAATATAGATCTGAATGCGGCCTTCGTGGTCCTGTATCTCGGCAAACGAGGCTTTTCCCATAATCCGGCGGCTCATGATGCGGCCGGCCAGGCAAACTTCCTGAAAATTTTTTGCTTCCCCGTTAAACTTCTCCTTAATTTCGCGGGTAGTGGTGTTTATTTTATATTCAGCTGCCGGGTAAGGGTCAATACCCAGCTCGCGTAACTTTTTTAACGAATCTCTGCGGATGATCTCCTGTTCACTCAATTCCATATAATCCATTGTTTTACCTTCCAAAAAATTTTTGCAAAGATAATAAAAGATGTGGGTTAGATTTTCACAAACCCGTTGATTGCAAGTTGAAATAACAATCAGTTTTCAACTAAAATCATATCCGTTTAAATGATTTTTAAATATCTCTGAATTCCCCGGTTTACCAGCTGCAATCGCCTGTGAATTATTATTTTTGCTGAAAATCAGAAATTATGGGATTACATGTTCATCCTGAAGCCAGGGCTTTGATATTCGACCTCGACGGCACATTGTCCAATTCACTGCCGGTACACATGAGAACCTGGAACAAAGTGGGCGAGGTTTACGGGTTTAAGTTCGATCCGCAAATTATGCTTGAAATGACCGGGCGTGCTACTATTGAATTTGCCCGGAGGGTGGTGGAACAATACGGACTTTCTGCCGATCCGGAAGAAATTGTGAAGCTGAAACAGCAATCGTTCTGGGATTTGTCCGGTTTGCTCGAGCCGGTAAATGAAATTGTTTCGCTGGTTAAAGAATACTCGGGAAAATTGCCCCTGGCTGTTGGTACAGGCGCCAGCCGTAAAAGTACCGAAGTGCAGCTGAAAGAACTGGGTATTGCAGCTTATTTTGATGCTATTGTAACTGCCGACGATGTGACACGTCATAAGCCAAATCCGGATACTTTCTTGAAATGCGCTGAATTACTGGGCGTTGAGCCGGCCAAATGTCAGGTATTTGAAGACGGCGACCTGGGCATTGAGGCCGCCAAAACCGCAGGTATGATAGTTACCGACGTACGTCCGCACATCAATTACGGAGAATGGATACATTCGTAGTTGCATTTGAGGCCGTTTTACCCCTGTTTCTGATCATCCTGACAGGAACTCTGTTTGCGCGCATAAAATTTGCTTCACAAAGCTGGGTTGAAATTCTGAACAAATATGCGCTGATGATTGGTTTTCCGGCGCTGGTTATTGTTTCGATGCTGCATATCGGGACGGAGTTAAAAACGTATATGCCGCTGATTTTAACCAACTCCGTTTACATTGTTGCCACTATTTTGCTGGCCTATCCGGTTTCTGCATTGCTGAACTTTTCAAACCGGATGAAACGGTCGCTATTTTTGATTCTGCCGTTCGGCAACATTGCCTATCTGGGCATTCCCGTTCTCTCAAATGCTTATGGCACAGACATCCTCCCGGTGGCTGCCATCATATCATCGGTCTATGTTTTTTGGATGCTTACCCTGGGATTGATTTTGGTTGAAGTTCACGGCAACCAGAAATTCAACCTGAAAAGAGTGGTCCTCAGCCTGCTTGCAAACCCTCTTTTAATTTCTGTCTTTGTGGGAATTTCCATTGTTGCTTTTGGAATTACTTTGCCCACCTTTATAGACAAAACTGTACGGCTTTTTGCCGACTCTGTAACGGCAGTTGTTCTGTTTTCGCTGGGCATTTTTTTGGGAATACAAAATTTTGGAAAACCCCGCGAATGGCTGCAGGTTGCAATATTTGTGGCAGCAACCATGATTGCACTACCCGCCCTTTTCTTTGCATTGATAAAATTCTCCGATCTTCCGCCAGATCAGTTAAAATCGACTGTTTTAGATTCCGCCATGCCGCTGGGGCTTACCCCCTATGCCTTATCGGTTCAGTACCAGTTGGAAACAAGACTTTTTGCCCGTATTGTGGTGTTGGGAACCCTGCTTTCCATCGTTATTCTTCCGTTTTGGATTACTGTTCTTGGTTGAAAAACCGGAGAGGCAGATTTTCGAGCTTACCGATGAAAACCAATGTGCTCCGGTTTTCGGTTACCAGATTTTCACCTTCATAAATTTCAAAATTTCCACCCACTCCCTGAAGAATAAATTCAAATGGTTCGTTTTCAAAACAGAGAATTCCTTTTGCCCGGTATATCTCCTTTTTGTAAACATCGAGATTGTAGGCCAGCCGGCGATTGAATTCTTCCCGGTTTAAAGGTGTATTAAAAATGAGCGTTTTGGTTTGAATGGCGGAATGAAGATGAGCAGTTCCGGGGTCTGGAAAAATTCTGGTTTGGCGCCTGATGGCAAATAAATCAAAATCGTCTGCCCGGCCGTCCGCCGTAAAATGCAATTGAGCCAAAGGGTTCACTTCAGCAATCCATACTTTGATATTTTCCCGTTCTTCCGGCTGAATTTTTTCTGATTTGGTGACTACCAACTTGTCAGCAACAGCAAATTGTTTCAGGGAAATTTCCTTTTCGGGCAGGTTTTGAAAATTCAATGCATCCACCATACAAATGGTGCCATTGAACGAATATAGCTCCTTCAACCGTTCCTCTCTGAAAAACGGACGGATAACCCCTGCCGGATCGGCAATGCCGGTGGTTTCAATCAGCAGGTGCTGCACGTGCGGAAATCGTTCGGCCAGTTCCTGCAGCACCAGTTCGTATTCATTGGTGATGGTGCAGCAAATACAGCCCTGCTTCAGTTCAAAAAGCCGGCTGGCATCCACTCCTTTTATCAGATGCGAATCGATGGCAACATCTCCGAACTCATTTTCAACCAATGCAAACTGAATTTCAGGATATTTCTTTAGTATAAAATTAATGAAAGTGGTTTTCCCCGAACCAAGAAAGCCAGTAATAACAGTTACTGATATTTTATTCTTTTGTTTCATTCGGGAAATTAAAGTATCGGGTTCCGGGTTCCAAGTTTCGGGTTGTGTCACTGAACTTTTAAACTTTAAACTCTGAACTAATACGCAAAAAGCGGATAATCCTTCATCATCTGGTGCACTTTCTCACCCACAGCTTTTATCATTTTTTCATCGTCAATGTTTGAAATCACATCGTCGATAAGCTGAACAATCACCGGCATTAAATCTTCTTTTACGCCGCGGGTTGTAATGGCTGGCGTTCCTACACGCAGACCCGAAGTCTGGAATGGTGAGCGACTGTCGAACGGCACCATGTTTTTGTTTACGGTGATATCGGCCTGCACAAGTGTGTTTTCCACAAGTTTTCCGGTAATGCCGGGAAATTTGGAACGCAGATCGATAAGCATGGAGTGGTTATCAGTCCCTCCGGAAATGACGTTGTAACCCATCTCGATGAACGCTTTGGCCATAACCTGTGCATTTTTCTGCACCTGTTTCTGGTATTCCTTAAATTCAGGTTCCAGCGCTTCGCCAAACGCTACTGCTTTTGAGGCGATTACATGTTCCAGCGGTCCGCCCTGCTGTCCGGGGAAAACTGCCGAATCGAAGAGCGACGACAGGGTGCGTACCACACCTTTCGGGGTTTTCACTCCCCACGGATTCTCAAAGTCTTTGCCCATCAGAATTATCCCGCCACGTGGTCCGCGCAATGTTTTGTGGGTGGTTGAAGTGACTACATGCGCATATTTTACCGGATTTTTCAATAGCTCAGCGGCAATCAGTCCGGCCGGGTGAGCCATGTCAATCATCAGCATGGCGCCAACTTTGTCGGCAATTTCGCGCATTCGCTGGTAGTCCCACTCACGACTGTAAGCCGAAGCTCCGCCGATAATCAGTTTTGGTTGGTGCTCCAGCGCCAGTTCTTCCATTTCATCGTAATCCACCAGGCCGGTATCTTCTTTCACCTTGTAGGCAACCGGATTGTATAGAATTCCCGAGCTATTCACCGGCGAACCGTGCGAAAGATGCCCGCCGTGCGAAAGGTCGAGGCCCAGAAAAGTATCGCCCGGTTTCAGAATAACGCTTAAAACAGCCTGGTTGGCCTGTGCCCCGGAATGTGGTTGCACGTTGGCCCACTCGGCGCCGTACAATTGCTTAATGCGGTCAATGGCCAGTTGCTCGGTTTGGTCCACAAACTGGCAGCCCCCGTAGTACCTGCGTCCGGGATAACCTTCAGCATATTTATTGGTCATTACCGAGCCCATGGCTTCCAGCACCTGGTCGCTCACAAAATTTTCGGAAGCTATTAATTCAATTCCGCCCAACTGGCGTTCCCGTTCTTTCTGAATGATATCAAAAACCAGCGTATCTCTCTTCATTTGTGCATAAACTTTGAAATTCAGCCCAAAGGTAACACATTTTAAAAAAGCCGTTGGTTGATGCTGTTGGGAAAAATGAACTATTTTTGAACAATGAAAATTAAAAATGGCTAATTTGAAAAACAGTTAAATTGAAAAATGGATTTTTCTAAAATTGAAAGTATTAGATTTGGATGAGATCGAATTCAGAATTACATAGAAAATCAACTCAGCGCCCTCCGTTTTTAAGCGCACTGTGCCTGCTTACTTTTACAGGAAGCAGCATTGGATTTTTCGGTTATTTTCTGGCAGCACTTTTTTTTGAAAAGACATCGGAACTGATTGTGAAATATTCGTCGTGGCATAGCTCAGAAGCCATTTCGCCGCTCTATTTTACATTGTTTATGGCGTTGTTTGCCATTTCATTAACCGGGGCAATCCGTATGTGGAAGTTGCACCGCGACGGCTTTTTCCTTTACGTTTTTGCTCAACTGGCCATTCTTATTATTCCTGTTTTGTGGATTGACTGGCAGGCATTTTCAACCACCAATGCCATTTTTACGGTGATGTTTGTGACAGGATACGGTATGAATTTCAAAAGGTTAAAACGATAAAATCATTGGTGCATGTATCCGTTTTTATTAAACACAGGCCCCTGAAGTCCGGTTTTAGAAGTAAATATTTTCCCGACAGATTAAAATTTCAAGGCAATACCAATATTGATGTAGGCTACTCCGTACCCCAATTCGAGCATTCCGGCCAGATTTTCGCTGAAATAATATCTTCCTCCCAAATACCAGGAATAGGTTAATCCGCTTCCAACCGTAGAATGACCGCCCCAGGAACCCCCGGATCCAAAAGATTTTGAACTGACAATATTATATCCCAGCATGAGCCCGGTGTAAGTATCCAGTTTGTCAATAAACTGATAATGCAATGCGCCACGGCCTCCAATAATTATACTGGAGTAGTTCCAGCCCCAGCCCTGGTTTTCCCATTTGGCACCTGTATATTCAACGTTAAAATGCAACATTTTTTTTCCTCTGCTGTTTCTCTCTAAGAGTATATAATTTTAAAAAGAAAAAATGAAAGGTATAACTACATTTTTAGCAGGATTGATTATCGGAACAGGAGCAACTTTTTTGATAATCGGTTTAATTCTTCCCAACAAAATGTTTGTGGTGGAAGAAAGCAAATTTGATTTTGAAGAGACGGTGGATGCCATTGTAGAATCGGCAGAATCAAAAGATTGGACTATTTCGCATATTTACGACCTTCAGGCATCGCTGAAGAAAAAGGACTTTGATGTAGCCCCGGTTTTTGTTATTTCACTCTGTAACCCGCCTTATGCCAACAAAATTCTTGGAACCGATGAAGACCGGATGGTTTCTGCTATGATGCCCTGCCGGGTGGCTGTGTATGAAAAAGGTGGAAAAACTTATGTTTCTATGCTGAATGCCGAACTTTTTGCCCGTTTTCTCAGTAAAAATGCCAAACAAACCATTGTTGAAACCAGTGAAGAAACAATCGATATTTTAAAACCAATAATTAATTAATAGTATGAGAAACCTTGTTTTCATTTTGGGAATATTTTTCCTGATTTCCTGTGGGGGGCAAAAAAAGCAAAATGACGGAAATGATTCAACTGCGCAGGCTGTATTAACCGAGGTAACATTAAATGTTGGAGGCATGCATTGCGACATGTGCGTGGCGTCCATTGAAAAAGGAGTTGGGGAAATTGAAGGTGTTGAATTTGTTGATGCCGAATTGAGCGACTCAACTGCTGTGGTTCATTTCAACGAAGCAGAAACCAGTCTGGCCGAAATTACACAAGCCATTGAAAAAAGAGGATATACGGTAAAAGAATAAAGAAATATCCTTTTATTCAGGTGATTTACCTTGTTTTTTCGTCAATTGGCGGATTGTGGCATTTTTTTTGTTTCGCTTCGTCCTAATTTTACAGGAAACAGAAACAATTTGCCATGAATTACAATGAAAACAATAAACAGAAAGTTGCAGTCGGAAAGGTTGCAGTCTGGAACATAAAGGTAGCGGTTTTTGAGCCGGCTATGATTTTGAGCCGGTTGCTGCCAGCCGAAACTAAATACTGGAAGTTAAAGGTAGTGTTGAATTAATAAAAAAGCTTCCGCCGCCCGGCGGAAGCTTTTTATTGATTACTGGTATTCGTCCCAGCTTTTTATGCTGATGTCCTTTAAATCATATTTGCAGATTCCGTAAATAAATGCACTGGCCACCCTCGCATTCGTAATTAACGGCACATTAAAATCAATGGCATTTCTCCGGATTTGATATCCGTTTTTCAATTCCCGTTTTGTGTAATTTTTGGGAATATTTATCAGTAGATCAATTTTTTTATCTCTAAGGTATTCAATGGTATTCGGATGCCTGTCTTCTTCGTCGGGCCAGTGGAGCAACGTGGTTTTTACGCCGTTGTCGTGGAAAAATTTGTGAGTGCCCTCGGTTGCAAATAAATTGTAGCCCCTTGCCTCAAGCATTTGCGCACTTTTCAGCAATTCAATTTTCGAACGCGAAGGACCGGAGGAAATCAGGATGTTTTTTATTGGAATGCGGTAACCTACCGAAAGCATCGCCTTCAGAATGGCTTCGTAATAATTCTCGCCAATGCAGCCCACTTCGCCGGTTGACGCCATGTCAACGCCAAGCACCGGGTCGGCATTCAGCAAACGGGCGAATGAGAATTGCGGTGCTTTCACACCCACGTAATCCAGCTCAAACAACGATTTGTCGGGCTTTTCAACCGACACACCCAGCATTACTTTGGTGGCTATTTCAATCAGGTTGAGTTTCATTACCTTCGAAACAAACGGAAAACTCCGTGATGCCCTGAGGTTACATTCAATTACTTTAATGTCGTTGTCTTTTGCCAGAAACTGCATGTTGAATGGCCCGGTAATTTCAAGGCCTTTGGCAATCTGCCGTGCTATCCGCTTAATTCTTCTTATGGTTTCCACATATAATTTTTGCGGCGGAAAAACAATGGTGGCATCGCCCGAGTGCACTCCGGCAAACTCCACATGTTCCGAAATGGCATAGGCAATGATTTCGCCCTCGCGGGCCACGGCATCGATTTCAATCTCCTTGGCTTCTTCAATAAATTCTGAAACCACCACCGGATGCTCTTTTGAAACGTTGGATGCCATTTCAAGGAAATGTTCCAGTTGGTCGGAGTTGGAAACTACATTCATAGCCGCACCCGAAAGTACATACGATGGGCGGATGAGAACCGGATAACCCACTTCATCAATGAATTTGTAAATTTCTTCGAAGGTTGAAAGTTTTGCCCAACGTGGCTGGTCCACCTTTAATTCATCGAGCAGCGACGAAAATTTTTCACGGTCTTCTGCATTGTCAATTTTTACAGGCGAAGTTCCCAGCACCGGCACATGCTGGCTGTATAGTTTCATGGCCAGATTGTTGGGAATCTGTCCGCCCATGGAAATAATTACCCCGTGCGGGTTTTCCAAATCGACGATATCCAAAACCCGCTCAAAAGTCAATTCATCGAAATAGAGCCGGTCGCAGGTATCGTAATCGGTACTTACCGTTTCGGGATTGTAATTTATCATTACCGACCGGTAGTTTTCCTTTTTAATGGCGTCGATGGCGTTCACACTGCACCAGTCGAATTCCACCGAGCTGCCAATCCTGTATGCACCAGAACCTAATACAATCACTGATTTATCGTCGTTCAGGTATTCAATGTCGTGTTCGCTGCCATTGTAGGTCAGGTAAAGGTAATTGGTCATTGCCGGATATTCACCCGCAAGCGTATCAATTTGTTTTACCACCGGGGTAATTCCATGTTTTTTTCTGAATGCCCGAACTTTCAGCAAATCTTCCTGAATATTTTTATTCTGACTTTCCAATACCAGCCGGGCAATCTGGAAATCAGAAAATCCGGCTTGTTTGGCTAGTTTTAACAGGTGAACCGGAAGGTTTTCAAGTTCATTTACCTGCTCAAGCTCTGTTTTTATATTGTGAATGTTTTTCAACCGGTATAAGAACCAACGGTCAATTTTGGTTTTTTCATAGATGTCGTCAATCGGGTAGTTTTTATTAAACGCTTCGGCAATGGCAAAAATCCGGCGGTCAGTCGGATGGGTAAGTTCCGATTCAATTTCTTCGATGTTAACTTCTTCCTTGTTCCCCACAAAACCGTGCATGCCAAGGCCAACCATGCGTATTCCCTTTTGAATGGCTTCCTCGAACGTTCGGCCGATGGCCATAATTTCGCCCACACTTTTCATGGAACTGCCAATGTTTTTTGAAACCCCGATAAATTTATTGAGGTCCCAGCGCGGAATTTTTACCACACAGTAGTCCAGCGCCGGTTCAAAGGCGGCAGTGGTTACTTTCGTTACCGAGTTTTTCAACTGGTGCAATCCGTAACCCAATCCCAGTTTGGCAGCCACAAAAGCCAGCGGATAGCCGGTTGCTTTCGATGCCAGTGCCGAGGAACGCGAAAGTCGGGCGTTCACCTCAATCACGCGGTAATCTTCAGAATGCGGGTCAAGGGCAAACTGTACGTTGCATTCCCCAATAACCCCAACACGACGAATGATTTTGATTGAAATTTCTCGCAGTTTATGGTATTCCGCATTGGAAAGCGTTTGCGAAGGCGCCACCACAATACTTTCGCCTGTGTGAATTCCCAGCGGGTCGAAATTTTCCATATTACAAACAGTAATGCAATTGTCGAAGCGGTCGCGCACCACTTCGTACTCCACTTCTTTCCAGCCTTTTATGGATTCTTCGACCAAAATTTGCGGCGAATAGGAGAAGGCCTTGGAGGCCAGTGCTTCCAGCTCAGCATCGTTTTCACAAAAACCACTGCCCAAGCCGCCCAACGTGTAGGCAGCCCGGATGATAATGGGGAAACCGACTTTTTGCGCTGCTGCCCTGGCTTCAGCCATGTTGGAGGCTGCAATACTTAGTGGTGTTTTCACATTAATTTCGCCCAGCATTATGCGGAAAATATCCCGGTCTTCGGTATCGATAATCGACTGAACCGGTGTTCCCACAACTTCAACATTGTATTTTTCCAGCACGCCTGACTGGAATAGGGCCACGCCGCAGTTCAGGGCAGTTTGTCCGCCAAATGCCAGCAGAATACCCTGCGGTTTTTCCTTTTTGATTACCTCTTCCACAAAAAAAGGTGTAACCGGCAAAAAGTAAATTTTATCGGCAATTTCTTCCGAAGTTTGAATGGTGGCAATATTCGGATTAATGAGAACCGTTTCCACACCTTCTTCCTTCAGCGCTTTTAAAGCCTGCGAACCGGAATAGTCGAACTCGCCTGCTTCACCGATTTTTAGTGCTCCCGAACCGAGGACTATCGCTTTTTTAATTTTAGGATTTATCATGATGAAATACGTTACTTGTTAACCGACTGTTTGTAAACTTTAATACTCTGAATAAAATCGTCGAACAGAAATTCCGTATCCGTTGGACCGCTGGAGGCCTCCGGATGGAACTGCGTGGAGAAAAACGGTTTGATTTTATGCCTGATACCTTCGTTTGTGTTGTCATTCACATTGGTGAAAAGCGGTTCCCAGTCGGTTGGCAGCGTTTCGGTAGCTACAGCATAACCGTGGTTTTGTGAAGTGATGAAACACCTGTCGGTTCCCTGCAGCAAAACCGGCTGGTTGTGACTGCGGTGTCCGTACTTCAGTTTATAAGTATCGGCTCCGGCAGCCCGGGCAAGCAACTGGTTACCCAGGCAAATTCCCATAACCGGCTTGTCATCAGTTATTATTTTCCGGATATTCTGAACGGTTTCACTGCACATGGCCGGGTCGCCGGGGCCGTTGGAAATGAACACGCCATCGTAATCTTCATTACTGAAGTCATAATCCCACGGAACACGAATCACAGTGGCTCCCCGTTTCAGCAAACACCTCATGATATTGTTTTTCACTCCGCAGTCAACCAAAACCACCCTGGGGCCGCCATTTCCGTAAACTTCCCGCTGGGTACAACTTACACGTGCCACCAGGTTTTCCATATTCGGGTCGTAAAAATCGATGACCTCGTCTCCGAATTCAATTTTCCCCAGCATTGAACCCTTTTCACGTAAAATTTTTGTTAAAGCGCGGGTATCCACATCAAAAATCCCCGGAACATCGTATTCCCGCAACCAGTCCGAAAGACTTTTCTCAGCATTCCAGTGGCTGAACTCAAACGAGTAATCGGCAATAATCAATCCGCTGATGTGTACTTTGTGCGACTCATAAAATTTGTGAATTCCTTCTTCCGATTCGCCAAACGGAACCCCGTAGTTGCCAATCATCGGATAGGTGGAAACCAGAATTTGCCCGGTGTACGACGGGTCGGTAAGGCTTTCCGGATAACCCGTCATGGCGGTGTAAAAAACCACTTCGCCGGCAACCGGTTTTTCGCTTCCAAACGATTTTCCCACGAAAACTGTCCCGTCTTCGAGGGTGAGTTTTGCTTGTTTTACTTGTAACATGTTCAATTATCTGTTAAAAAAAATGCGCCTGCCCCGCAATTGGTTCAAACGCATTCCTTTGAATTATCCTTTTGTATTGTGCCTGTTTTATTCCCCATGAACTTTCTATTAAGAAGTTTTTGTAAAGACCGGGACAAAAATAGTAATAATTCCATTAAAAAAACTTGCATTGATAAAAAAATGTATAATTTTGCAATCAAAATGTATATTTATTCACAATGAAGAATAGGGTACAACGCCAGCTTGAAATACGACGGATAATTGCAAAGGGAAATGTGCACAGCCAGGAAGAATTATTGGCTGCACTGAAAATAAAAGGGTTTGATTTAACTCAGGCCACCCTTTCGCGCGATTTGAAGTTTTTGCAGGTGGCCAAAGTGCCCCATCCGATAAACGGATACATTTATATTATTCCGGATGATGGACAGGAAGTGACAAAACCAATGCGGTCAAAAGACAATTTTCTGGCTGAAGGTTTTAAGGGCCTCGATTTTTCGGGAAATCTGGCGGTAATGAAAACGCTACCGGGTTATGCGAGTACAATTGCGGCTGTTATCGACAGTGCAAGGCAGTGGGAAATATTGGGAACGATTGCAGGAGACGATACTATTTTGATTATCAGGCGTGAGGGGACAACGAACACCGATTTGATTAACGCCCTGGTTTCAATCATCCCAAAATTGAAAAACAAATTTTAGAAATGAAGGAATTAAAAAATATAAAAGTTTTGGTTGCCGGAAAAGAGCACCTGAAATATGTTGACGAAATAAACGATGCCATTGACGTTGCCTCAAAACAGCGTGGTACCGGCATTGCCAGAAGAACTTATGAATATCTTGCTTCCAAAATTGAAGATGGCAAGGCGATTATTGCACTCGACGGTGAAGCTTTTGCCGGTTTCTGTTACATTGAAACCTGGGGAAACAAAGGTTTTGTGGCCAACTCGGGTTTAATTGTGGTGCCCGAATACCGCGGTTACGGACTTGCCAAAGAAATCAAACGGAAGGCATTTCTGCTTTCCCGTCAACAATATCCGGAGGCTAAAATTTTCGGTTTAACTACCGGTTTGGCTGTAATGAAAATTAACCACGAACTGGGTTACAAACCGGTAACTTTTTCGGAACTAACCGAAGACGAGCAATTCTGGAACGGATGTAAAAGCTGCGTAAATTATGACATTCTGGAACGCATGGAACGAACCAAGTGCCTGTGTACAGGAATGTTGTATGACCCGGCATGGGAAAAAGTACCTAAAAAAGAAAATGGCATCCGAAAAAGAAGTTTGATGGATGTGGTGAAAAAGCTGAAACCAAAAAACAGTTTCGGCAGTCAAAAACGTGAATTCATAAAAAAAAAGAAAAACCTAAAGAGTGACGGGGCGCCGTTGAATTAAATTAAACAGTAGCAGGGTAATCACCCAAAATGAATAGTTTTTAAATTGGATTTGGGCGCTGCTGTCACTCTTTTTAAACAAAATCGCTATGGGAAAAAAATTGGTTTTGGCATTTAGCGGGGGGCTAGATACCTCGTTCTGTGTGAAGTATTTAAAAGAAGAAAAAGGTTTTGAGGTTTATACCGCCATTGCAAACACAGGTGGTTTTTCTGATGCCGAGTTAAAAACCATTGAAGAAAAAGCATACCGGCTGGGAGCCAAAGAACATGTAGCGCTTGACGTAACTGAAGTATACTATGAAAAGTGCATCCGCTACATGGTTTACGGCAATGTTTTACGAAACAATACCTATCCGATTTCTGTAAGTTCGGAGCGGGTGTTTCAGGCCATTGCTTCCATTGAATATGCCAAAAAGATAGGTGCCGGATACATTGCCCACGGCAGCACCGGCGCCGGAAACGACCAGGTGCGGTTCGACCTCACTTTTCAGGTTTTGGCTCCCGAAATTGAAATCATTACGCCCATTCGTGATTTGATGCTAAGCCGGCAGGAAGAAATCGATTTTCTGAAAAAACATGGTGTGGAAGACGATTTTGAAAAAATGCAGTATTCCATTAACCAGGGAATCTGGGGAACCAGCGTGGGTGGAAAGGAAACACTGACTTCGGACAAAGGATTGCCCAACGAGGCTTATCCAAGTCAACTGGAAGCTAAAGAAGAAAAAATAATTGAGCTGGGCTTTGAAAAGGGCGAACTGAAAACAATCGATGGAAAGTCGTTTGCCAACGGACCGGCAACTATTCAGGCATTGGAAAAAATCGCCTCGAAATATGCTATTGGGCGCGATATTCACGTAGGCGACACCATTATTGGCATAAAAGGCCGGGTGGGATTTGAAGCGGCTGCTCCACTCATCATTATAAAAGCGCACCATTTGCTTGAAAAACATACCCTTACCAAATGGCAGGCTTACTGGAAAGAGCAACTGGCCAACTGGTACGGCATGTTTTTGCACGAAGCCATGTACCACGAACCGGTGATGCGTAACATTGAAACTTTTTTGGAAGCTACCCAGGAAAATGTGACCGGTAAAGTGTTTGCAAAACTGATGCCTTACCGTTTTGAATTGCAGGGGATTGAATCGAAGCACGACCTGATGAAATCCGGTTTTGGCGAATATGGCGAAACGGTAAAAGCATGGACAGCTGACGATGTGAAAGGATTTACAAAAATTCTGGCCAACTCGCTGAAAATTTATCACAAAGTAAATCAGAAAATCTGACGGATGATTAATGTTGGAATCATAGGAGGGGCAGGTTACACGGCAGGCGAATTGTTGCGGATTTTACTTTATCATCCGCAGGCGGAAATTGTTTTTGTGCAAAGTTCAAGCAACGCAGGCAATCCGGTTTCCGATGTACATGTTGATTTGCTGGGCGATACCGATTTGCGATTTACCGAAACGCTTTCCTTAAATGAAGTAGATGTCATATTTCTTTGCATGGGCCACGGAAAATCGAAGGAATTTTTAGAGAAAAATGAACTGCCTTCAGATTTAAAAGTGATTGATTTAAGTCACGATTTCAGGTTGAAAAGGGAAGGAAACGATTTTGTTTACGGCCTGCCTGAACTAAACCGCGAGGAGATTAAACAGGCTTCGAAAATTGCCAATCCGGGTTGTTTTGCCACCGGAATTCAACTGGCTTTGCTGCCGCTCGCTGCTGCAAATCTGCTTGTTGACGAAGTGCATGTTCAGGCTATTACCGGTTCAACCGGCGCCGGTCAAAAACCAACCGAAACTTCGCATTTTAGCTGGCGGAACAATAATCTTTCGGCCTACAAAATTTTCGAACACCAGCACGAAGGGGAAATTTTGCAAAGCCTCGGGCAATTACAAAAGGGATTCTCAGAAGGCTTCAACTTTGTTCCCATCCGCGGAAATCACACACGTGGCATTTTTGTTTCAGCCTACACCAAATTTGAAGGCTCGCTGGAAGAAGCAAATAAATTGTACCGGGATTTTTACAAAGGCCATCCGTTTGTGGTTTTAACCGACAGAAATCCGTCAGTGAAGCAGGTGGTGAACACCAACAAAGCTGTTCTTTATTTGGAAAAACATAAAGGTAAACTGGTAATAATAAGTCTGACCGACAACCTCATAAAAGGTGCGTCTGGACAGGCCGTGCAAAATATGAACCTGATGTTCGGCCTGGATGAAAAAGCCGGACTGAACCTGAAATCGGTAGCGTTTTAGGAATAAAAAGCCACAGATTCACAGATTTTAATTTGCGAAAATGATATAAAGAATAAAATAAATATGAAGATTGAATTTGCCGAAAATATAATTTGCTTCCGACTTCGGACTTCGGTCTTCCAGCTTCTTAGGAAATGAAACTTTTTGACGTATATCCGCTTTTTAATATAACTCCCGTTAAAGCTGAAGGCTGCTATGTTTGGGATTCCGAGGGAAACAAATACCTCGATTTGTATGGCGGCCACGCCGTAATTTCCATCGGGCACAGCCATCCGCACTATGTTTCACTCATTTCAGAGCAGCTTAAAAAAATAGGATTTTACAGCAACTCCATACAAAATCCGTGGCAGCAGGAACTGGCGGATAAACTCGGAAAACTTTCCGGTTACGATGATTTCCAGCTTTTCCTTTGCAACTCGGGTGCCGAAGCCAATGAAAATGCTATTAAGCTGGCTTCGTTTGTTACCGGTAAGAAAAAATTTATCGGGTACAAAAAATCATTTCACGGGCGTACTTCGGCAGCTGTCGCCTTAACAGACAATCCCAAAATAATAGCTCCGGTAAACGAAACTGAAAATGCTGTGATTTTACCTTTTAACGATTTGGAAGCTACGGAAGCCGAACTGCAATCCGGGCAGGTTGCCGCAGTAATTATCGAAGGAATTCAGGGCATTGGCGGAATCAATATTCCTGACGCACATTTTCTCGAAGGATTGAAAGAACTGACTGAAAAATACGACAGTCTGCTGATTCTCGATGAAATTCAGTCGGGATACGGGCGCAGCGGAAAGTTTTTTGCCCATCAGTATTCTACTGTCAAACCTGACATTATCACTTTAGCCAAAGGAATGGGAAACGGTTTTCCCATTGGCGGAGTGCTCATTCAACCCGAAATAAAACCCTGGCCCGGAATGCTGGGAACCACATTCGGCGGAAACCATCTGGCCTGCGCTGCCGGAATCGCTGTTCTCGATATATTGGAAAACGAAAACCTGATTCAAAATGCAGAGGAAACAGGAAATTACCTCATGGAAAAACTGGCTGGAATTAGCAGTGACATACAAATTCGCGGAAAAGGTCTGATGATTGGGCTGGAATTTCCGTTTCCGGTTTCGGAATTCAGAAAAAAACTGCTGTTCGACCATAAAATTTTTACCGGCGTTTCCGGTCAGAATATGATTCGCCTGTTACCACCTTTGAGTTTGAGTAAAAATGAAGCTGACATTTTTTTAGTAGCATTTGGAAATGCCTTTGCAGAAGTTTCTGCATCTTTGATAAAATAAACGGAATTGACTATGGAAAAGAAAAAAATAGGAATTATTGGAGTTGGAAACATGGGCGGCGCCATTGTGGTGGGGCTGCTGAAATCGGGTTTTGTTGATGCTGCCGATATTTTTGTTTCCGACCGAAAAGAGAGTGTTTTGGATGAGATGAAAGCAAAAGGCGTTCATGCTACCGAAGACAATCTTGCAACGGCACAACAGGCTGATGTAATCATCACTGCTGTAAAACCTTACCACATTGAACATGTTTTGCAGGAGATTAGGCCGGCACTAAATCCGCAGAAAATTCTGATTTCCATCGTTGCCGGTGTTGGAATTGAAGAACTGGCCCAAATGGCTGGAGACGACATCCCCATTTTCAGGGTAATGCCAAACACTGCGATAGCACTCCAGGAATCACTAACCTGCATTTCGGCCAACGGCAACACCGCTGCCCACCGCGATTATGTGATTGAACTGTTCGACAAACTGGGAAAAACCGTTGAAATTCCGGAGGAATTGATGGCTGCTGCCACAGTATTATCTTCGTGTGGAATTGCTTATGCTTTGCGTTACATCCGGGCAGCCATGCAGGGAGGAATTGAGATTGGGTTTGGGGCTGAAATGGCCCAGTTTATTACAGCACAAACTGTAAAAGGTGCCACCGAACTGATTTTGCAAACGGGCCATCATCCCGAACGGGAAATCGACAAAGTGACCACTCCGCGCGGTGTTACCATTACCGGTTTGAATGAGATGGAACACAAAGGATTCAGCTCGTCGTTGATTCAGGGTGTTTTGGCTTCATATAAAAAAATTGAAAAAGATCTGAGGAAATAATTGTGCAATTCAGATACCATAAAATAACGGTAAAAGTGGGCAGTAACGTGCTGGCAAAAGCCGATGGAACATTGAATGTTTCGCGCATTGCCCACCTGGTTGACCAGATTGCTTTCCTGCGAAAAAAAGGCGTGGAAGTTATTTTGGTATCGTCGGGTGCGGTGGCTGCCGGCCGGGCAGTGCTCGAGCCGTCGCGCAAAACCGATGCGGTTTCCAAACGACAACTTTGGGCAGCACTGGGCCAGGTGAAACTCATCAGCCGTTATTCTGATTTTTTTAACGAACACGGCCTCACTTGTGCACAGGTGTTAACCACCAAAGAAAATTTTTCGAGCCGCGGCCACTACCTGAACATGAAAAACTGCATGAACACTTTGCTCGAAAACAAGGTGATTCCTATTGTAAATGAAAACGATACCATTTCAGTAACGGAGCTGATGTTTACCGACAATGACGAACTTTCGGGGCTGATTGCGTCCATGGTAAATTCAGAAGCACTGATTATCCTGAGTAATGTGGATGGGGTTTATACTGCACATCCCGAAAATGAAAATGCTGAACTGATTCAGAAAGTTGGAATAAATGATAGTGAACCGGAAAATGCCATTTCTGGAAACCATTCGGAGTTTGGGCGCGGCGGAATGCTTACAAAGTTCCGGATTGCCAAAAAACTGGCCGGCGACGGAATTAGTGTGCATCTGGCCAACGGACTCAGGGAAAATATATTGATAGACATTCTTTCCCAAAAGGAAATTGCCCACACCTGGTTTGAACCGGTAAAAAAACCTGCCAGTGGGGTGAAAAAATGGATTGCTTATTCCGATGGGTTTACCAAAGGCAGCGTTGTGGTGAACAAAGGTGCGGCTGTTGCTTTAAAATCGGAAAAAGCCGTGAGCCTTTTACCGGTTGGAATTGTTAGCATTGAAAACGAGTTTAAAAAAGGCGACCTCATTCGTATTGTGGATGAATCGGGAAATACCATCGGACTGGGAAAAGCGCAGTACGGCTCCGACAAGGTTGAAGCTGAAAAACAATCGGAAAAACAAAAGGCGCTGGTGCACTACGATTATTTGTACATGGAAAAAACAACAAACCATTAGCATGAAAATTGAAAAACAACTGCAACAGGTTTTGGCTGCTTCAAGAAAGCTCAATCTGGTGGAAGAAGAAACTGTAAATAGAGTTTTGCTGGAACTTGCCGATGAGGCAGAAAAAAATACCGAGTTTATTTTGTCCGAAAACCAAAAGGATTTGCAACGGATGGCTCGGGAAGACCCTAAATACGACCGGTTGAAACTCACCAAAGAGCGTATTGAAGGTATTGCTTCCGATATCCGGAATGTGGCCGGTTTGGAAAGTCCGGTGGGGAAAGTGCTAAAAGAAACTGTTCGGCCAAATGGTCTTAAAATTAGTAAAGTAACCGTTCCTTTTGGGGTAATCGGTATCATTTACGAAGCCCGTCCCAACGTAACTTTCGATGTTTTTTCACTTTGTTTGAAATCGGGAAATACGTGTGTACTTAAAGGTGGCAGTGATGCCATTTACTCCAATACAGCCATTGTTTCCATCATTCAGGAAGTACTTAAAAACAATAATCTCGACGAAAATACAGTGGCGCTTTTGCCTGCCGGTCGGGAAGAAACCAACGAAATGCTTCGGGCGCACGGGTACATCGATTTGATTATTCCGCGCGGCAGCCAGGGACTCATCAACTTTGTACGTGAAAATGCCACCATTCCGGTAATTGAAACCGGCGCAGGCATTTGCCACACCTATTTCGACGAATTTGGCGATGCGGAAAAAGGCCGGGAAATTATTTTCAACGCCAAAACCCGCCGTCCATCGGTTTGCAATGCACTGGACTGTCTCGTTATTCACCAGAGTCGGCTTGACGAACTACCGGCATTTGGCCAGCGGTTGGCTGAATCTGATGTGGTCATTTACGCTGACGGAAAAGCCTACGAAAAATTGAAAGGGAATTACCCGGAAAACCTGTTGTTGCCGGCTACCGAAGAGTCGTTTGGCACCGAATTTCTTTCGCTGAAAATGGCTGTTAAAACGGTGGAATCGTTTGATGAGGCGCTGGAACAAATCAACAAAAACAGCTCGAAGCACAGCGAAGCCATTATTTCTGAAAATCAGGACCGCATTGAAACTTTTCGAAAACTGGTTGATGCGTCCTCTGTTTATTCCAATGTGTCCACGGCGTTTACCGACGGTGCACAGTTTGGGCTCGGTGCCGAAATTGGAATCAGCACTCAAAAGTTGCACGCCCGCGGCCCCATGGCATTGGAAGAACTCACCAGCTACAAATGGATTATTGAAGGCGACGGTCAGGTGAGACCGAAATAATCAGGTAGAAATTGTATATTTGTTTGTTAGCAAACGGAATGAATATTATTGAGAAAAATATTGAAGAAATTAATGAATTGTGCTCTAAGTACAATGTTTCTGAACTTTATGTATTTGGTTCAGTTTTAACGGAACGCTTCAATGACAAAAGTGATATCGATTTGCTGGTTGATTTTGACGATATGGATGTATTCGGTTATGCCGATAACTATTTTGATTTCAAATTCGCATTGGAAAGTGCTTTAAACAGAAAGGTTGATTTGCTTGAGAAAAAGGCAATTAAGAACCCATTTATGAAAAAATCCATTGACTCCTCAAAGAAACTTATTTATGGACAACGAGATAAAAACCTGGCTATTTGATATCTTTCAGGCAATTGAGGAAATTGAAGGTTATTTTGCCGAAAAACCAATGCAGTTTAAAGATTATTTGTCAGATACCAAAACCAAAAGGGCAGTAGAAAGAGACCTGGAAATTATTGGCGAAGCTGTAAACAGAATTCTAAAAAAGGATAAAAGTTTTCAGCTTGAAAACGCACAAAAGATAATTGGAACCCGCAACCGCATCATTCATGGCTACGATACAATTTCTGATGATTTAATTTGGAGTATTGTGGTAAATCATCTACCAAAGTTGAAAAACGAAATCAAGGTTGTGATGGAACAATAGCCTAAATTTTTTTTAATGAACATTTTACAATAATTATTTCCATGAAACACTTCACTTCAGTAAAAGATATTCCCGATTTAAGGAAGGCAGTTGAATCTGCCCTCGATATTAAAAAGAACCGGTTTGCATATCAGCATTTGGGTAAAAACAAAACTATGGTGTTGATATTTTTCAACCCCAGTTTGCGTACCCGACTGAGCACCCAAAAAGCAGCCATGAACCTGGGGATGAACACCATGGTAATGAATGTAAGCGAGGACGGCTGGCAGCTTGAATCGGAACTGGGTGTTGTAATGGACGGCGACAAACCGGAACACCTGAAAGAAGCCATTCCGGTAATCGGGAAATATTGCGAAGTGATAGGTGTGCGCGCCTTTGCTAAATTTCAGAACAAAGAGGACGATTACGCCGAAAAAATTCTGAACCAGTTTATCGACTATGCAGGTGTGCCTGTTGTAAGCATGGAAGGCGCCACCCGGCATCCGTTGCAAAGTTATGCCGATTTGGTAACCATCGAAGAGTTCAAAACAAAAGAACGGCCCAAAGTGGTTCTTACCTGGGCGCCGCACCCGAAGGCATTGCCACAGGCTGTAGCCAATTCTTTCGTGGAATGGATGCGCGAAACCGATTACGAACTGGTGGTAACCCATCCCGAGGGTTATGACCTGGCACCTGAGTTTATGGGCAATTTGAAAGTGGAATACGACCAGAAAAAGGCTTTTGAAGGTGCAGATTTCATTTATGCTAAAAACTGGGCATCCTACACCAGCTACGGACAAATTCTGTCCAAAGATTTCAACTGGACGGTGAACGAAGAAAAAATGGCTTTAACCAACAACGCCAAGTTTATGCACTGCCTGCCGGTTCGGCGAAATGTAGTGGTAACCGACGGCGTTCTCGATGGTCCTACTTCCATTGTGGTGGAACAAGCAGCCAATCGCGAGATTACGGCACAAGCTGTTTTGAAAATGATTTTGGAAGATGGTTAAGAAGTCGTAATTTTGTGACAGATATTAGCGTTATGAAGTCCATTACCATCGATATTTCAGATAAGGTTTACAAGACATTCCGGGATTTTTTGGAATTGTTGCCCAAAGACAGTTTTAAAATTTACGATAACGACCCGGATGAATTGACCGCTGAAGAAGAAAAGGCTTACCATTCAGTGCAGAAGAAAATTGAAAAGGGAGACTTTAGCGACTTTGAAGATTGGGATGATTTGAAAAAGAAGTTTTGATGTACTCCCTGGCAATTCATAAATAAAATAATGAACCAAAAAATCGAAATAATTCCCGCCATAGATATTATTGGTGGAAAATGTGTACGTCTTTCTCAGGGTGATTACGACCGCAAAACCGTTTACAACGAAAATCCGCTGGAAGTGGCCCGTATGTTTGAAGATGCCGGAATCACCAGGCTGCATTTGGTGGATTTGGACGGCGCCAAAGCCAAACACATTGTAAACTACAAAGTACTGGAACAGATTGCTTCCAAAACAAATTTGATTGTCGATTTTGGCGGCGGACTGAAATCGGACGAAGACCTGAAAGTTGCTTTTGAATCGGGTGCTGCAATGGTAACCGGCGGAAGTATTGCCGTTAAAGAGCCTGAAATCTTTTTAAGCTGGCTCGAAAAATTCGGCAGCGAAAAAATCATCCTCGGCGCCGACGCCAAAGACGGAAATATTGCCGTGAGCGGCTGGCAGGAGAGTACTGAATTGCCTGTGGTCGAATTTATTGTTGAATTCCAAAAAAAAGGAATCTCCAAAGTCATTTCTACCGACATCAGTCGCGACGGTATGCTCACCGGGCCGGCGTTTGAATTGTACGCTGAAATTATGGAAACCTTACCCAAAGTAGAAATTATTGCCAGTGGCGGCATTGCTTCCATGGACGATATTTATAAACTTGCTGAAATGGGAGTGCCGGGTGTCATTACCGGTAAGGCGATTTATGAAGAAAAAATCAGTTTAAAGGAGATGGAAAATTATAACCAAAAGTGGTTATAATTTTAGAATATAACTATTATTGGTTATATATTTGTTTTATAACCTTTATTAGTTATATTTGCGTTGTGAAAAAGAATAAGCAAATAGCAGTTTTAACAGGAGACATTGTAAATTCCTCAGCTTTAAATGAAGCTCAAAAGAAGTTTATCCAAAACGGGATTGAGCAATTTATGCACGAGGGAATTCTTTTGAAGCCAAGGTTTTACAGGGGAGACAGTTTTCAACTGGCAGTAAAACCAGTGGATGCTTTGTTGATCGCTTTAAAGTTCAGAATGGAAGTTCGGAGGAAAAATGAGGCTGCTGACCTTAGAACCTCTATTGGTATTGGTGAAGTTTCTTCCTGGAATGAAGATGTTTTATTGGCTGATGGTCCTGCTTTTATTCTTTCAGGCAAAAACCTGGACAGTTTAAAAAAGAAAGACCTCAATATTATTATTGTAACAGGAAATAAAGAACTGGATAGTGAACTGGAAACCTATTGTTACATGGCTGATGTCCTGTTAAAAAATCTTTCGTCGGTTCAGGCGAATGTCATTTTTTATAAACTGGAAGGAATGCTGTATGAACACAGCAACCAAGTTTTTAATTCTATCGATGAGATAACTACTACAACAACTACAACTTTGATGCCTCAGAAACAAATTGGAGATGTAATTGGAATTTCCCAACCTGCGGTAAGTAAAACGCTGAAAGCCGCTAACTGGAAAGTAATTGAGAAGTTTCTGGAACGCTACGAACAAATAATTGAAAAACACTATGGAAACTCTGAATAGCGTTTTTTTACTCCTGTTGACCGGTCACCTGATCGCCGATTTCTGGCTGCAGCCTGACACATGGGTGCAGCATAAAAGGGAAAACGGATGGAAGTCGAAAAAGCTAATTTCACATTCAGTGCTTGCTTCACTTCTTCCGGTGATTTTTACATTTCAGCTAAATTTGTGGTGGTTTTTCCCGGTGATTTTTGTGCTTCATTTTATTACCGACTTTTTTAAGTCAAAATTACCTGATACAATCCCGGCTTTTCTGGCTGACCAGCTTTTACATATTGCCGTACTTTGGGTTTTAGCCATTTATGGAACAGAATCAACGATTTCTGAAAATGCAGCAACATTTTGGATTTATGTTGGCGGGTTCGTTTTGATCACCAATCCGACAGGAATTTTCACCGGCATGTTTTTAAATGCTGTAATACCAGATAAGAATAAAAAGAACAAACATGATATTTCAGCGTGGATTGGTATTCTGGAACGAATACTTATTCTGATTTTTATTTTAGCCGGCCAGTTTACTGCCATTGGTTTTCTTATTGCCGCGAAATCCATTTTCCGTTTTAATGATACCCGGGAAGACGGAAATATAAAAGCCGAATATTTTTTGCTGGGTACCCTGGTTTCATTCACTTTAGCTATTATTGTGGGATTGGTAATAAACTGGCTGTTGTCATCAGGAAAATTTTTTTAAACTTTGAATTTTAAACTCAAAACTGTTGTATGCTAGCAAAAAGAATCATACCGTGTCTTGACATCCGCGACGGACAAACCGTTAAGGGGATAAATTTTGTGGATATTAAAGAAGTGGGCGACCCGGTGGAGTTGGGCGCCAAATATGCTGCCGACGGAGCAGATGAACTGGTTTTCCTCGATATTACAGCCACGCACGAAGGCCGTAAAACCTTTGTTGAACTGGTGAAACGAATCGCCGCTCACCTGAACATTCCGTTCACCGTAGGCGGCGGAATTAGCGAATTAAGCGATGCAGATAAACTGCTAAGCGCCGGGGCCGATAAAATTTCCATAAATTCTTCGGCAGTGCGAAATCCGCAACTGATTGATGACCTGGCTAAAGGTTTCGGTAGTCAGTTTGTAGTGGTGGCCATCGATGCACGAGGCGACGAAAATAATCACTGGACAGTAACGGTAAACGGCGGGCGCATTCCAACCGAAAAAGAGTTGTTTTCGTGGGCTAAAGAAGCCGAAGACCGCGGTGCTGGTGAAATCCTGTTTACCTCAATGAACCACGACGGAACCAAAAACGGTTTCGCCAACGAACAGCTTGCCCAACTGGCCGATTCTTTGAGAATACCTGTCATTGCCTCTGGCGGGGCCGGTGCCAAAGAACATTTTGTGGATGTTTTTACCAAAGGAAAAGCTGACGCCGGGCTGGCAGCCAGTATTTTTCATTACAACGAAATTCCCATTCCCGAGCTGAAACAATATTTGCGGGAACAGGGAATTGTGGTGCGTTAAATTGTAAATCATTAAATTTGCGGCAAAATTTATACAAATGAATCCATTTTCAGGAATTGCACAAATCGACTTTAATAAGCTGAACGGACTGGTTCCGGTAGTTATTCAGGATAATTCAACACAAAAAGTTTTAATGGTGGGCTTTATGAACAAAGAAGCCCTGGAAAAAACAGAAGAATTAGGAAAAGTTACTTTTTTCAGCCGCACCAAAAACCGGTTGTGGACCAAAGGGGAAGAATCGGGAAATTTTTTGAATGTAGTTTCCGTTTTAGTGGATTGCGACAATGATACATTGCTCATAAAAGCCAATCCGGTAGGGCCGGTTTGCCACACCGGCGCAGATACCTGTTTTTTTGAAACAAACAAGGATTCAGGAGTTGATTTTCTGAGCTACCTGCAGGATTTCATCGACAAACGCAAGCAGGAAATGCCCGAAGGTTCATATACCACTTCGCTTTTTAAAGAGGGAACTGCCAAAATTTCCCAGAAAGTAGGAGAGGAGGCAGTGGAAACAATTATCGGTGCCATGGCCAATGATGATGAAAATTTTATTTACGAAGCCGGCGATTTATTGTATCATCTTGTGGTTTTGTTGACACACAAAGGATATCGGCTTGAAGATGTGGTTAACGAGCTGAAAAAGAGACATGCTTAACCTGGCCTTTGCTTTTTCTGAAAAAAATAGCCTTAGCTGAATAACCGGGGAATTATCAAAAAATTGTTATGTAACATAGTTCCAAAACATAACTGTAAAACATTTCATATTTTTTATCATTTGTCAGGAATTCTCCAATTTAGTTGGTAGTTTTGTAAGTACTGCTAATTCATAAAAAACTGTATCATGGAAACCGTAACAGCATGTCAAACCAGTACCGCCACCATCCTGGCGTGTCAGAAAATTGCCAAATCGTTCAAGGAGAATATTTACGAACTGTCCCGTATCCGAAAAGAGTGGGATCCTGAGTTTGCAACCTCGCTGAATGTTTGGATAAACGACACCATAGAAAAGTATTATGCCGAAAGCCTTAACAGCATTGATGATAAAAGATACCGGGAATGGCACGAGGTGATGATAGCCGGATTGCAAAGCCTGAAAATTTTTCGCGCTGCGCTGAAGGTCGATTTTAAAGGGGACAAGGATTTTCTAAAAGAGGTATTTAAGAAACTGGGATATAGTGATTATTTCAGCGATGCCAAGAATGGAGATCACCTCAGTTTATATAAATTTTTACACGCGTTTCAAGAAAACCTGGATGATAAAACCCGCCAGCGAATTTTGCAAAAAGGAGGTATTCCGGAATCTTTGATTGAAAAAATTTTGGTTGCTGCCCGGCAGATTGAGGAGTATAAAAATTGCTTCGAACGGCTGGAGAGCGAAAATGAACTGGGGTCTTTCGGCCTGAAAGAGGTGGCTGAGATTTACGAAACCATTCAGGATATTTGCCGGATTGCAATAGCCTACTATCAGTTCGACCCTGTAAAGCGCGATGAATTTAATTTCTACAAAGTAATGGTCAATCTTTAAACTGTCTGATAATTAACTTTTGAAAACGGCCTGCCGGCAATTACCGGCGGGCCGTTTCAGTTTTATGTCCTTCTGAAAAGCGGATCGGCTCCAATGGTTCCAACCAACTCCTTCATATAGTTTTCTGACTCAATGTGCTGCAGGCGCTTTTCGGCTGTTTCAAGGCGCTGCCCGATGTTCATTATTACAACGAGCGATTGATTGTTGGGTTCCGCAATGAAATCCTTTAGGTACTGAATTTGATTTTTCAGAAGATTTGCATCTTTTTCCTGTTTCAGCCTGAGTCGGGCCTGATACCATTCGGTTTGAAGAACATACTCGCGGTCGAACTCTTTCCTTAGTTCCGGATCGTTCAGTTCTTTTCCTTCGTAATGCCCGTTAGCCATCATGTGCAACAGAATTTTCAGTGGCGGAACAGCTGCTTCCACACTTCCTTCTTCAAAATACCTTAAGGCTACCTTTCGCTGGGCTTCCACAATGTTTTTTATTCCATCCACATAGTCTTCCATACTCTGGATTTCAGGCTGAAGCATTTCATCGTTGAAAACCTCCAGTGGCTCGTCAAATAGTTTGTTCATGCAGCGGAAAGCAAAATTTTTATTGATGCGGTATCCCAGCCGGCTGGCAAGAATTTTTTCACCACTGTAATCAAAATCTTCCAGCTTTTCGAGGCAGTTGTGTTCTATCAGTTTTTTTGCGTCCCTGTCTTCCGGTTCCAGGCGGGCCCAGATTTCAGGGATAAGGATACTGATGTCGTGATCAAAACGATTTTTTTGGCCAACATATCCTGCTGCTGAACTAAACCCCTGGTATTCTGAAAGGATATAGGAAAGCAGGGCATTGTTCAGATCGGTTGTGGGTACCAGCATATTAAAAGGCCCTTTGGTAAGAGCACCTTCCGAACCGGCGCCGGTTGTAGAAGGAGATTTCCCTGTGAGGCTGCATATAAAATCCATGAAAAGCTCGGGTATTTCCTGGTAGTGAATCGGGTTATAAACACTTAGCGGGCGAATTCCTTTTTTCCTGTCCGACGGGTTGTTCCGCCGTCCGGGAAGTACTGCATTCACCGGAAAATGAACTGGTTCATCTTTGGGTACTTTTCTGAAAAGCCTTACTCCCATTTCAGCCAGATGGGATTCCTGGTTTTCATTTTTAAACAGGTTGCGTTGCAGGTACCGTGGGTTATTGGTGGGAATTCCATCCACAATGCGCGGATGGGAAGGAGCGACAAAAAAACAATCTTTTTGTCCTTCGGCTGCTTTTTTTATGAGTTGCTGAACCGGCTCTGTGTATTCATCGTACCGTATGGTGTCTTCAATAAGTTCAATGGCGTTTTGTTGTGTGAGCGGTTCATAATTGGTTAAAAACGTATTGTTCTCAACAATATCAGCTTCAGCTTCCTTGTCGTAACCTCTGATTATCGCTTCGTCGGGTCGCTGGAAAAGATAGCTTTCGCAGTTGGCAACCAGTTTTACACTTTTGTTCTGATATTGCGGATTTAGATGATTTAACCGGCTTGCAGGAAGTGTAATGGATGCGGTAATATCGTCTTCCATTTGAATTTTCCGGCTGGGAATAAAATCGGACCGCAGTTTGTGCAGGTACCATTTGCCTTCGGGACTGAACCCGATGCGTACATAGCTGGCCATTATTTTATTGTGCTTGTAGCGAAGCGCATTCCCATTACGTCCGTTTACAATTTCCACATTCAGAAATTCTTTCCACGGGCCTTTGTCCTGTTGGGTTCGGTACATCCGCTTTATATACAGTGCCAGCGTTTTTACATGCGTGGGAATTTTGTCAAGAAACTGATTGTATTCGTCATTGTACTGGTCGGACGGGGTAAGCAGTTTTACCGCCGACCCCAGCGTGCGGTGAGGGCTTAAAAACGGACGGGATGGCCGCGCATCAGGATATATGGTTTTCCACCGGTGAGAGTAATCGTAATTAATGAGCATGTCAACCATTTCCGAATCTTTTTCCAAATCCTGAATGTAGAATGACCCATACTTAATGGCATTCTGCATCGATTTGGAGATTTCTGATTTTCCCCCGCCTGAAACGGTACTTGGTTTATGGCAGAACATGCCTTCGGGTGCTGTATCTATAATCCGCCAAAGTTTTTGTTCCGGGTGTTTTACCAGTTGAAATTTGTGACCTGTTGGATGCACATAAATTTTTTCAGGTGAGAGTTTTAGCTTTTGTTCCTGCCCTTCGTGCATCCATGTTACAGTTGCTTTCTCAATGTCGATATCTGCGTGTTCGTGGATGTAAATGATGTTGGGGTATTTTTTGTCGATGGCATAATTTTCAGGCATTACATCAATTCTTTCCCCGAGCAGTTTTTTTACCTCTTCAAAAGAATATTTGTTATTGAATTTTCCTGAAAAAGGTTCCCCGTAAATGTTATCGCCCATGTTGCCGCAGGGGAAAGCAATAGCTCCGCCTGCATGTTCTTCTTCTACCACGCCGTAAAGGTTTGCCGAGAAGCTAATCTGGGTTTTAATTTCTTTTTTGGAATATCCGTAATAGTTATCGGCAATCAATGTAACAACAACGCCACGTTCGTCGCGGCAGGTGATTTTAAATGCGCCACCGTCGTTATACAATTCGTTTTCGTCAGTCCAGCACATGCCGTCGCGGCGCTGTCTTTCGGTGGCATCGTTGTAATGCGGTAACCCAATGTCTTTCTTTTTGAGTTTTGTGAGTTGCGGGGCCAGAATAATGCACCCGGTATGCCCGGTCCAGTGTTCAATATCGAGTGCGGCGTCGTTCTCGGCCAGGTTGTGGTCGCCGGCATTGCCAAAAATGGTTTCCACAAAGTCGAGGTTGCTGACCAGGCTGCCCGGCGCAAAAAACCTGACTTCCATGCTTTTTTCACTGATTACTCCCTTCACTTCCGGGCAAACCACCGGACGAAGCAGCAGTGAGACCATGGTTTTTGCTTTTTCTTTTTGGTTGGCAGTAAAAGGAAGAATATTCATTTCTTCGCACGGACGAAGCGCAGTGTGCAGCAGGTGTGCAAATGCAATTTTTGGCACTTCTTTTTTATCGAGTGCAACCGGAAGTCCGCCTTCCACAATGTGAAAAGTTCCTTTGGTGGTTCGCTTGTCGGCAGCCGGATTGTTTAGTATTCCCTGTTTTAACCGGTAAGAACTCAGTAATTCACTTTTAAATGAATTGCCGTTGGCCGGAAGACTTACTTCCCGGGCCATGCCTGGCTGGTTTAATACAAGCGTAGTATTGGGTAGCCGGATTGATTTATCAAAGTCGAGGTCTTTTAAATAATCATCAAGAAATTCCTGGATGCGGGTATCGGCAGGTGACAGATGCCCGGTAAGTAATCTTGACTTTTCCCGAAAACTGCTTATCAGTCCTTCGGTGAGCAACAAAAAACGCGTACTTGCCAGTTTTGCCCCCTCTTCTGTTTCGTCGGTAAAGTAGGGTTGGCCAAGTGCGGCCAGTTGCAGGTTTATGGATTGAATCATTTCCCTGCGATCTTTTTTCCTGGGCTTTTGAGTGTCTCTTTTGTTATCTTTCATGGTATGGTGTCTTTAATGTACCAAACGAAAATACAAAATATCGGGGATTAATACTATCTTTTTGAGCACCTTTAAGGTTTAATTTTTCGCAGGGGAGCAAATGCGCTTTGTGGAAATTACCTAACCCTCTTCCACCGGTTTATATCCGTCAGGTATCATCGATTCTGAGGGTTCGTAGGGAAATACATCTGCAATATTGCTGACAGCCAAAGAAGTAACAACGTAAGGTATTACCAGATATGACAAGCTTTCGTCGAGCCTGTCGAGTGCCTGTTTTATGTCGTCGGCCATTATCAGGTACATGGTGCGGAGTTTCTTCTCTTTCCCTGCCGATTCGTCAATGGTTACCAGGCTCAGTGTGGCTTTAAACCACCACTCTCCCGAGTCGTATGGAAATACTTCTCCAATTTTCGATTTTTTAATATCGGTTACCGTAAACTCACCCTTTACCATTTGCTGCATTTGTCTGATTATTCGCGTTTCGGCATCGGTAAACGATACGGCATCCAGTAAAAAGTTTTCAGTTACGGTTTGCTCTTTTCCGCTATCTAATCTTTTTGTGTACTTTACTTTACATTCGAACCAGGTCTGCATATTTTAATTTTTAATAAGAGGGCAAAAATAGAAAAAAAAGAACCGGTTGCATTTTTTACAAGCCGGTTCTTAATTTAACTAAACTAAAATATAAACTACTTTTCTCTGTTTCTTTATTGTTGAATTGTGTGTGAATTCGATAAAAAAATCTGAAAAATGGAGCCGTCCCTACAAACGGCTCCATACAGACAGCTACAGACTAAAAAGCTGAAGAAGGTGTATTAGTTGTAGGCACTTTCTCCATGTTCATATACATCGAGGCCTTCTTCTTCAATGCGTTTGGAGACACGCAATACTTTTGCACTTTTCAAAATAGAAAAAAGGATTAAGCCACCACCGAACGCCCATACAAAAAATGTAAGGACTCCGATTGCCTGAACACCAAGCAAACTTGCTCCGTGGCCGTAAAACAATCCCTCTGATGTGGAAAACAAACCAACAGCAAGGGTGCCAAATGCACCACTTACACCATGCACAGAAATGGCACCAACCGGGTCGTCAACTTTTAAAACTTTATCGAAAAATTCAACTGCAAATGGCAGTATAAATCCGGCAATTGTTCCAATTAAAACTGCGCCACCAGGATTTACTGCATCACAACCGGCAGTGATTGCCACCAATCCAGCCAGTGCTCCGTTTAATGAAATTGATAGGGCCGGCCGTTTGTATCGGAACCATGAGACAAGCATTGCAGTGACTGCTCCTGCTGCTGCTGCCAGGTTTGTTGTTACTGCAATATGTGCAATACCAACTGCATTGTCTGTACCTGCTGCTGCTAATTGTGAGCCTGGGTTAAATCCGAACCATCCAAACCAAAGTATAAATACACCCAATGCACCCAAAGCCAGGTTGTGACCAGGGATAGCATTTGCTTTTCCGTTTTTACCGTATTTGCCAAGCCGCGGTCCTATAATCGCTGCACCAGCTAATCCAACCCATGCTCCAACTGAATGTACAATCGAAGATCCGGCAAAATCATGAAATCCTAGCTGACTTAACCATCCGCCGCCCCAGGTCCAGTGACCGGAAACAGGATAAATAAGTACGGTAATTACTATAGTAAAGATTAGATATGCTTTAAATTCAGTACGTTCTGCCATAGCCCCTGAAACGATAGTTGCTGCAGTTGCTGCAAAAACCGTCTGAAAGAACAAATCGGCATAATCAGCATAATTGTCTCCAAATCCGTCACTCATAAAAAAGAGGTCGGGAGTTCCAATTAATCCACCAATTGAATCGCCATACATTATGGTAAAACCAATGGTCCAAAATAGCAGAGATCCTATGGAAAAGTCCATTAAGTTTTTCATTAAAATGTTAGCCGTATTTTTTGACCGTGTAAATCCAGCCTCAACCATTGCAAATCCCGGCTGCATAAACATTACTAAAAATGCGGCGATTAATAACCACATGTTATCAATTCCTATTTGCAGGCCTTGTATTGTTTCTTCCATGATAATTTAATTTTTATGGTTATTACTCTTCTTTTCCTTTAATGTAAAGCGATTCGTCGCCTTTTTCACCTGTGCGAATACGATATGATTCCTCAATAGGAATAATGAATATCTTTCCATCGCCTATTTCTCCGGATCGGGCAGAACCGAGTATTGCATTCACCGTTTTTTCCACATTTTTATCCCGAACGATAATGGAAAGTTTTGTACGTTCGATGGTACTGGTATCGTACACAACACCACGGTAAACGCGGCCTTCACGCGCCTGGCCAACTCCTCTTACATCCCAAAAGGAGAAGAATTCGATGCCTGCCTCGTGAAGGGCATCTTTTACATCTTCGAATTTGGACTTGCGGATGATTGCTTCAATCTTTTTCATGATCGTAATTTTTATAGTTATAATGAAATTCCTACCACTACATAGAATTGTTCTGAGGAGGGATTCAAAATGGCTGCCCCCGAGAAAGGCAGTGAAAACAAATCGGTAATTTTTATCTCTTTGGATGTGCCGATTCCAATATTACACACATTGAATTTTCCGTCAACGGTATAAGCTCCGTCGCCACCTCCAAGGAAAAGGTCGATTGCGCCTGCCGAAAACCCTGCCTCCAGGTATATATCGCCGTCGCCACTGTTCATCATATAGGCTCCGGTAAGTGAGAAACTGCCGATACCAAACGTCAGCATCGGTTCAATATAATGAGAATCACCCTCCAGCCAGCTCGATCCAGGGAAATAATAATCGGTGAGCGTTATGGCCAGAGAAGCATTTTCTCCAAGGTTGAAACCGTAGCTTGCATAAAGGTCGGCCTCGGCGGCTTCATCAGTTGAAGCGTTGAAAGACCCCCAGGCGCCAATGGCAAAACCGGCGGCACTAAACTCAACCGATGGCTGGAAAGCCGGGCCGGAGCCAAATTTTGTTCCCCTCCAAACATAACTGCTGTAAATGTCGAGTCCGGTATTCCATTCCTGCGCCCGAATGCTGGGGGAAAACACCAACATCAGGATTAAACTTGCTAAAATCAGGTAAATCTTTTTCATCTCTTTTCTTTTTAATTGTTAAACGAATAAGGTTTATTTTAATAAAAATCACTTTTTTTAAACACCACCCCCTCTTTTATGTGGTTGGTTTTTTAAATAATGCATTTTGTTTAAAAGAACCCCTTTAAAATTTTATTTTTTGTCAAAAGAAGTATGTTATTTTGAGTACACCCCCTTTTTTTTAAAGAATGACACTAAATTAACAAATTATTAAAATACGAGCCTTGTGTGTTGCAAAAAGATAGTTTCTGGCTAAAGAAATAGAAATATGACTGAAACGAAGCGTTGTTGTGAATTTTGTGTTATTTGAAAAATGAATGCATGAAGATGAATTCCGGGTTTTTGCCGGTTTGTCTTGGTTAAGGATTTGGTACGTATTAATACAGCTTGAGGACGGTTATTTCTCCCCTTATATTTTCTTTTGTTCGGGTATAGAAAGTAACAGGCAACTTTGGGTCCAGCTTGTTCTCAGGTATTGCAAAACGGATTGCAGCTGAATTTCCGGGTTCCAATTTTTGTTTGGAGGAAGATGTATTCAGAGGCACCGACGAGAGTTCCTCGCGGTTTTGCATGATTGCCAGTACCGGGGATGAAACATGACTGGTAAAAACCGGTTGTTCATTTGTGTTGTGCAACTTTATTTCAAAATGGTAAAAACCATCGTTTTTTTCAGTTCTTACCACATCAATTTCAAGTCCTTTCAGCGACTGAAATTCTTCAATTACAATAAAACCTTTCATCTCGCCGGTTACCATACGCTGAAGGTTTGGAGGATTCAGGTGTTTCGACTGCACTGCAAAAACAGGGACACCTATAGCATATTTTTCCCCGTTCCACAAATCGTACTGGCTAAAGCGGTAATTAGGTGTTGAAAGATACACAGCCGAATCGCCGGTATAAAAAATGTAATTGCTAATGGCGGCATAATTGTCGAAGAACCCAACCTTTTTCCCCTGTGCCAGTTCTTTAATTTCCAGGGCATTTGCTTCGCGGTTGTAAAAAGTGATTTTGGTGTATCCAACGTTTGGAATCACATCGAGCGCCAGGTACAGCCTGAAGAGAAACATGCCTGCAATAACCGGAAGAGCCAGGCGTTTAAACCACGTTTTTGTTTTCGGGTCATTTTTAATCAGCGGAAAGGTGGCCAGCATGAGCATGGGCATAATTGCTGCTATCCAATGAGCTTCAATGCGGTTTTTAAAACTCAGCAGAAAAAGCAGGACATAAAATCCAACAATATTAAAAACAAGCGTACGGTCAAACTCATTTTTAATTTTGAATTTGGATAGTTTCCAAAATACCAAAACACCTGTAAGTGGTCCGGCCATCATCAGCTGGTTCAATAAATTGTCGGTAACGTGTTTTAAACGAAATGGTTTGGCGCGTTCCACCAAATGGTATTTAAACGTGGGAAATTCATTTTCAATTTGCCAAAATACATGCGGGAGTAGTAAGACGATTGTCAATCCAACTGTGGCCCAAAAATATTTGTTTCGTAACAGTTTCAGGTTGGAAAGTATTGTAAGCCCGATTACCAGAAAAGCATGGTATTTGCTGTAAACCATGGCGGCACTAACCACTGCCAGTAAAACAGCAATCAAAAAAGAAGGCTTTTCCAAAAATTTTCGGTAAAGAATCAGAAAACAGAGGGTAAAAAACAACAGCGGCACATCGGGAATGGCCAGAAAGCCGGAAATGTGGGTATGAATGAGCGGAAATGAAAGCACAAATACGCCGAGAAAAAACAGGTCGTCTTTTTCGTTCAGTACATTTAAAATGAGCGCAAAAGTAAGCGTGGAAACGAGAATCAAAATTATTCGCACACCAACCTCACCCGGGAGCAACCAATGTCCGGCATGTATTAACAAAGCGGCCATCGGGGGGTGGTCAAAATAGCCCCAGTCCAGATTTTGAGAGTACATCCAGTAATACGATTCGTCAGAATTAAGTCCGGTGAAAAAGGCTTGCAGAAGGTTTACTAAGAGCCACATGCCGATGAGAATCCAATGTTTTTTGCTCAGGTTTATCATTAGGTACTATTTGGGTTTTGCAATAAAATATTTTGTTCCGCTTTCTTTTAAATTTTTTATGGACGGTTGCAAAAAACCGGGGAATTTTTCCACTGGCACACGGCTCCATTCTTCCGAACCCGGTCTGATTTCGTAGTTACTCAAATCAATAAAGAGTTCTTCTTTCGGACTGAAAACCAGCAGATGTTTCGGGTCGGATGGAAGGGTGTAAACCGTATCCATGCTGATAACGTCCATTTCGTTATGGCTGTGAATGCGGATGTTCGAAGCGGTTCGTATATTTCCGTAAACATAGATGTCTTCGGTGCCGGAAACCTGTTCGCTTTTAATGTTCTGCACCAGTTGTTGTCCCGGATTGGGCATTAGCAACGGATGCAATAATATATGTACACTGAAATATAACAGCAGGATGGAATTTGCCAGGACAATCTCACCGGAAACGGCTTTGAATTTTCCAGCCATCCATAAACCTGTAAGGATAATCCCAACAGTTGTTCCCAAAACCAGAATTTTATCGGGGAGGATGAATGCGGCATATATGGTGTTGATAAAAAGAACCAGTATTGTGAGGACTGAAGACAACTTTAAAAATGCTTTGGTATGCCGAGTTTCAATATTTGAAATTACAACGGCAAAAAAGAGTGAAACCAACGGAATAACCGGCAATAAATACCGGTCGTAAAATTTAAAAACTGCTCCCGACATTACAATCACCATCACCACCCAAACGGCAATCAGGCCCAAAATGGCTTTGGTTTTTGAGTCTGTTTCTAAAACAAAATTCCTCAGCTTTTTTGGCCTTGAAAAAACAATAACTATCCATGGTATTGTAAAGGCAATCAGGTTGGTGACTCCCAGAATACCGTTGGTAAATACCTGAACAAATCTCGACGAAACCCGGTAACCCACCTGGTCGGCAAAAAAGGAACCGATAAATTCCTGTCCATGTTTGATGTACATGATTACAAACCAACTTAAAGCGACTACAACAGCCACCAAAATGGCTACGGGATGCAGAATTTCCTTCAGTTTTTTCCTTTGCCAGGGATTAAAAAGCAGGTAAAAAAAACTGATTCCGGCAAAGGCGACCGCCGGTAAACCTTTGGTTTCAAAAGCCAATGCAGCGCCTACCCAGGCCATCCAGTAGAATTTATTTGAAGATTTTTCCGTCAGCATAATCTCCAGAAAACCCCAGGCACTGATGGTGAGGAATAAAACCAGCAGAATGTCCGGGATGGAACGGCTGGAACTCATCAAAACCAATGGATTGGCGGCAGTAATAAATGCAGCCAGCAAGGCTGTTTTGTGCTTTTTTGTGAGCGATTTGGCCATGAAATATACAATAGCAACCAGCAACGCGCCAGCCAGCCAAAACAGAGCTCTCGACGAGAACTTGCTAACGCCCAGTGTTTTATAGCTCCCTATTAAAGTCCAGTAGGTTACAATGGGTTTTAAAAAACGGTGTGTACCATCGGCCTGGTAAGGTGTAAGATAATCTTCCTTATCCATCATTTGTAAAACAGCATCGGTGTAATATTTTTCATCGGGGAAGAAAAAAAGATAATCGAGAGCGCCCGGAGAGACAAAAAGCAAAAATAACAGCGGAGCCAAAAGCCAGGTGTATTTATTTTTCCTGTTTTGCATCATTTTAGAATTTTATCAGGTACATGGGTTTCAGTGCCTCGTCTCGGGTTTTGGGATGTACAAAGTCAAATCCCCTGTTAAGGTAAACATGCCTGTATTCGATGATGGTATCGGTTTCTAAATTCATTTCCGTCATAATTTCAAAACCTTCGTCATCGGTAAAAATCCAGGACCCTTTTTTGCCGGCTACCTCTATCATTGCTTCAGTTGAAGAAAGCTGTTCCGCCTGCGGTTCGCTGTAGAAAAACAGTTCGTATTGCGGGTAATGAAAATTGTACAGCTTCTCTCCGGGAACGGCATGTTCGGTGAAATACCTTCCTGCTTTCGGGGGTGCCTGGTAACTGAACATGTATGGAAAAACATGCGCATTAAGCAGAAATGCAAGGCAGGCAAACCCAATGGCCGGTGGCAGCATTAATCTGACAATGGATGTTTTGCTGCGGGCATACAAATAGATGGTAGCTCCCAAACCAGCCATTAGTATCAGTCCGGCGGTCCATTTTGGGTATGGAAAAAGATACAGCGAGATAACAGCCACAGTAAGCCACAACAGGGCAACCACTGTGTTTTGAATGCCGGTAAAAACGGCAAGTATTTGCGAACGGCGGATGAGTGCAACATCAATCCACTTGGCGGTTAATACTCCTATAAGCGGTATAATTCCGAAAATGTAGTTGGGCAACTGACTTTTGGAAGCATTGATGATGATGAAAAATATCCAGATTCCGGTGAAGGTGAAATACTCCGAAGTTTTAAACTTATGGATAATGAGTGATTTGAATTCGAGAAATGCAGATGCAAAAAACAACAAACTCCAGGGAATGAAAAGGTACAGCAGCGTGTGCACATAAAAAACAGGGTCGTTATTAGTTTGCACATAAGTACCGGTAATTCTTCCCACATTGTTGTCCCAGAAAAAGAACACGATACCGTCCCAGCCGAACTGGCTAACCAGTCCTATCAATGCCGGGCTTGCCACCACAAACGCCAGCACAACGCCTAAGTACCAGCGGTAATCCAGCAGTAAACGGTAATTTTTTTTCAGCAAAATGTGCCCGACCACCGCAAAAGCAGGAATGGCAGCTCCAATGGGGCCTTTGCTTAACATGGCAAACCCAATACCGATGAAGCCTAAAATCCAGTGTTTGTTTTTTCGGGTTTGAACAAACTCGGAAAGCTGCCAAAGGGCAAAGGTGATAAAAACCTGAAGCGGTGTGTCGGTATGAATGTCCATACTGTAGAGTGTATAGACAAGGGAAAAAGACAGTAAAAGCGTAGTGAGCATCCCCACACGCCGGTTGTATAAACTTTTTCCTAATCCGTAGGCAGAATAAAATCCGAAAAAAACCAGCAGCAAAACCGGAAACTTGAACCAGAAATTGGAAATTCCGCCAATGGCAAAACCCAACGCCCCCAGCCAGAAAAGCAGCGGGGGTTTTTGGTCGTAAGGTTCGCCATGAACGGAAAGGTTAATATAATTGCCATTCTGGAAAATTTCTTTTGAAACCGTGGCATACTTTCCGGCATCGCGCGTAACATCAATGGAAAGTCCTGAAAAATAAACTGCCAGGGCAAGTCCCAGCAGTGCCATGAATATGAAGCGTATCGTTTTATTCTCGAACATCTAATTAAATGTAAATGCATACTTTTAATGCAAATGCAAGGCAAAAGTGGCAATTTTTCAGGATTTATAAAACAACCACCCCAAATTGTTTCACATCAAAATCCATATCTTTGCACAAATTTCAATTTAACCGAAATGAAACTCTGGGAAAAAGGAACTACCGTAAACGAAGCCATCGAAAAATTTACCGTTGGAAGAGACCGCGAACTGGATGTTTATTTGGCGCCATACGATATTTTGGGTTCAATGGCACATGTTACCATGCTCCAAACGGTTGGGTTGATTGAGAAAGATGAACTGCCCGTTTTGCTGGATGCACTGAAAAAACTTTACCGGAAGGCTGCCGATGGGAATTTTGTGATTGAAAAAGGCATGGAAGATGTACATTCCCAGGTTGAATTCCTGTTAACCAAAGAGCTGGGCGATTTGGGCAAAAAAATCCACAGTGGCCGTTCGCGAAACGACCAGGTGCTGCTCGATTTGAAACTGTTTACCCGCGAAGGAATCCGTGAAATTGTTAATGCTACTTTACAATTAATCGACACGCTGCTGGCTAAAAGCGAACAACACAAAGATGTGCTGATGCCGGGTTACACCCATTTGCAGGTGGCCATGCCGTCATCCTTCGGGTTGTGGTTTGGCGCTTACGCCGAAAGCCTCACCGACGATTTGGAACTGCTTCTGTCAGCTTTTAAAATTGCAAACCAAAATCCGCTGGGCTCCGCTGCCGGATACGGCTCCTCCTTTCCGCTGAACCGCCAGATGACGACAGAACTTTTGGGTTTCAGCAACATGAACTACAATGTGGTTTATGCCCAAATGGGCCGCGGAAAAGTGGAAAAAATCGTATCGTTTGCACTGGCCAATATCGCGGCCACACTTTCAAAACTGGCCTACGATGTTTGTTTGTTCACCAGCCAGAATTTCAATTTTGTAACGCTACCTGCCGAATTTACCACCGGTTCGAGCATTATGCCACACAAAAAGAATCCAGATGTTTTCGAACTGATTCGGGGCAAATGCAATAAAATTCAGGGAGTTCCGCAGCAGATTGCTCTAATCATTAACAATTTGCCGAGCGGTTATTTTCGCGATTTGCAAACGGTGAAGGAAATTTTTATTCCGCTTTTTGCCGAATTGCACGACTGCCTTTCCGTTGCAACTCTGGCGTTGGAAAAATTGCAGGTGAACGAAAATATTCTCGAAGACCCGAAATACGATTACCTTTTTAGTGTGGAAGAAGTGAACAAACTCGTGCTTGAGGGCATTCCGTTTCGTGAAGCTTACCGGCAGGTTGCCGATAAAATTGAAGCTGGCGAATTTCAGCCTGAAAAAGATCTGAAACATACTCACGAAGGGAGTATTGGAAATTTGTGCCTCGATGAAATCAACACGAAAAAAACAGTAGTTTTTCAAAATTTTCAATTTGAAAAAATCAATGACGCACTTAAAAAGTTGATTGGTTAAGGCATATTATTTTTTATATTCAATTTATATTGAAATTATGTCATGAAAGCCCTTTAAAATGCTGTTTCAGGATAGGTTAATTCTATGTTATGAAACACATTTTTTTCGGAGTTCAATTGTGTTTTTTCTTCTCCTTGTTTATTTTTGATTTCATTTTGTTAGAAAAAAGTAAAATTTACTTTCAGTTTTATGAATTAATGACTGAAATTGTTGCTTTTGATATTTTTGTGAAAATTTTAAATGGATTTGAAAATGCTACAGATGAGATTACCTGATGTCCAGGGTTATTATAATCCTGAAAATGAACATGATAACTGCGGAATTGGATTTGTTGCACATATAAAAGGTAAACCATCGCATGATATAGTCAAACGAGGTTTGGAGGTTTTGCTGAATATGGATCATCGGGGAGCAATCATTGCCGACAATTCCACCGGCGACGGAGCGGGATTACTGATGCAGCTTCCGCATGAATTTATTACCGAGGAACTGAAATTGCCTGTTGGCGAGCCCGGAAAATATGGCACCGGATTGATTTTTCTTCCCAAAGATGAAACGGAAGCGGATTTGTGTATTGATGTGCTTTCGAAACACATACAGGATGAAGGGCTTACTTTGGTTGGTTACCGCGATGTGCCTGTTGATCATTCGGCGCCCGGTGAAATTGCCAAAACCACCGAACCTGCCATTAAGCAGGTCTTTGTGAAGGCAAATCTTGAAAAAGACGCCCTTGAGCGCAAATTATATGTTGTAAGGAAACTAGCCGAGAAAGAGATCGGGGAGTCGAAACTGAAATATAAAGACAGTTTTTATCAGCCCAGTTTTTCGGCAAAAATAATTGTTTACAAAGGGATGCTCACCCCCGAACAATTGCGCGATTACTTTCTCGATTTCAAAAATGAAAAGTTCAAAAGCGCCATCGCTCTGGTTCATTCACGGTTCAGTACCAACACATTTCCCACCTGGGATTTGGCCCAGCCTTTCCGTATTGTGGCACACAACGGCGAAATAAATACAATCAAAGGAAACCGTTTATGGATGCAGGCCCGCGAAGCGCTGATGAAATCGGAAGTTTTTGGCGAGGACCTGAAAAAACTGCTACCGGTAATCGTGCCGGGGAAATCCGATTCGGCTTCGTTCGACAATGTACTGGAATTTTTACACATGACCGGTCGTACGTTGCCGCACTCGCTTTGTATGATGATTCCCGAATCGTTCAACGAGAAAAATCCGATTCCCGAAAGTTTAAAAGCATTTTACGAGTATCATTCCACCATTATGGAACCCTGGGACGGCCCGGCTTCCATGGTGTTTTCCGATGGCCGTTACATTGGCGGTACACTGGATAGAAATGGTTTGCGGCCCTCCCGGTACGTCATCACCAAAAACGATCTCATTGTAATGGGGTCCGAGGTGGGTGTGCAAACCTTTAAACCCGAGGAAATTAAAGCAAAAGGACGCTTGCGCCCTGGAAAAATACTACTGGTTGATACACAGCTCGGAATTATTATCCCCGATGAGGAGGTAAAAGACCAGCTAAGTCACCGCAATCCTTACCAAATGTGGCTGAAGGAGAATCGGATGCTTATGGAAGACATCAAGGTAAAACACCGTGTGCCTTCCACCATCGATAATTTTGAAACCTATGCCAAAGAGTTCGGATACTCTAAAGAAGACATGTATGAGCTGATTCAGCCCATGAGTGTAACAGGAGCGGAGCCTACCAGCTCAATGGGGAACGACGTTCCACTGGCTGTTTTTTCCGATAAACCGCGCCGGTTTTTCGAGTATTTTAAGCAGATGTTTGCCCAGGTTACCAATCCGGCTATCGACCCCATCAGAGAAGGACTGGTAATGGCACTAACCAATTATATCGGCTCGCTTCATTCCAATATTCTGGCGGAAACACCGGAACATTGTAAGCTTATCAAATTTTTTGGCCCCATACTCACCAACACCGACCTTGGAAAAATTAAAGATCTAAAAGATGAGATGTTTAGCCACAAGGTAATACCAATGGTGTTTCCTGTGGATAAAGGTGTCGAGGGATTTCAGGCCGCTTTGGAGAAAATGCTTGCTGACGCTGAAAATGCAGTGGATACCAAAAGGAATTATATTATACTTAGCGACCGGAATATCAGTGAAGGTTACGCACCGTTTCCATCGTTACTTGCGGTTGCGGCAGTTCACCACCACCTCATTAAAAAGCAAAAAAGAATGCAGGTGGGTTTAATTGTTGAAACCGGAGAACCCCGCGAAGTGCATCATTTTGCGCTGCTGCTGGGCTACGGGGCCAGTGTAATTAATCCTTACCTGGCTTTTGCCGCCATCGATCAACTGGTAAAAGACGGAAAGATTGAACTGGAATACAAAGAAGCCCGTAAAAATTACATCAAAGCCATTGATAAAGGGCTGTTGAAAGTTTTCTCAAAAATGGGTATTTCCACCCTGCGCAGTTACCATGGCGCTCAGATTTTTGAGTCGGTTGGGGTGAGCAAGGAGCTTATTGATAAATATTTTACAGGCACAGCCTCAAAAATTGGAGGTGTCGGACTGGAAGAAATATACAGGGAAGCTTTGATGTTCCATAAAAAGGCCCATGAAAAAGAGGTTACACCCGAGCCATTCCGGTTTGAAAACGAGGGTACCTATGCCTGGCGCAGAAACGGATTACACCACGCATGGAATCCGGAGTCTATTGGTCTTCTTCAATGGGCAACACGCACCAACGATTACGCTAAATTTAAGGAATTCAGCGCTTTGGTTGATCGTCAGAACAAACGACCAGCCTTTATTCGCGGGTGTTTTAACCTGAAAAGAAATCCAATTCCTTTGGACCAGGTGGAGCCGGAAGAAGAAATCATGAAACGGTTTGTTACCGGAGCCATGTCTTATGGTTCCATCAGTATTGAAACCCACGAGGCGCTGGCCATTACCATGAATACCATTGGAGGGCGAAGCAACACCGGCGAGGGTGGAGAAGACCCGGCACGTTTCGGTACGCTGCGTAACAGCAAAATCAAGCAGGTGGCCTCGGGCCGTTTTGGAGTTACAAATAACTACCTGGTAAATGCTGACGAGTTGCAGATTAAAATTGCTCAGGGCGCCAAGCCGGGAGAAGGTGGGCAATTGCCGGGATACAAGGTGAATAAAATTATTGCCAAAACGCGGAACTCCACACCCGGAATTACTTTGATTTCACCTCCGCCACATCACGATATTTATTCCATCGAAGATTTGGCTCAGCTTATTTACGACCTGAAAATTGTAAATCCCAACGCCAAAGTTTCGGTGAAACTGGTTTCGGAGGATGGTGTGGGTACCATTGCCGCAGGAGTTGCCAAAGCGTTTTCCGATATTATAGTAATTGCCGGAACCGAAGGCGGAACCGGCGCCAGCCCCGCAAGTTCAATTAAACATGCCGGGTTGCCGGTTGAACTGGGAATTGCCGAAACACAGCAAACACTTGTTCTGAATAACCTGCGTGGCAGGGTAAAACTCCAGGTTGACGGCCAGATTAAAAACGGCCGCGATGTGGTAACACTGGCCTGTTTGGGTGGCGAAGAATTTGGTTTTTCTACGGCTGCACTTATTGTGCTGGGTTGCGTTATGATGCGCAAATGCCACATGAATACCTGTCCGGCGGGCATTGCCACACAGGACGAAACACTGCGGAAAAGATTTATCGGAAAAGCAGAATACACCATTAACTATTTCAGGTTTGTGGCCCGCGAAATACGCGAATACCTGGCAGAAATGGGGTTCACTAAATTTGACGATATTGTTGGCCGGACCGATTTGCTCGAAGTTGATCAGGAAGTGGTCAATCCAAAGGAAAACGGAGCAGGCTGGAAAATGAAAAATATGGATTTTTCACGGTTGCTTTACATGCCAAATCAGGCAAAAAATGTTCCCATCCATAATATTCACCCCAATACCAGGCCTACCAAAGGTCATATTGATTTCGATCTGATAAAGGATACCCGCAAAGCCATTCGGGGCGCTGAAAAAGTGTGGATTTCGCACCCGATTATGAATGTGGACCGCACTACCGGAGCCATGCTTTCGGGCGAAATATCAAAACGTTACGGGGAAGAAGGCTTGCCTGAAGACACCATTCATTGTACGTTCCACGGTACTGCCGGTCAGAGTTTCGGTGCATTCCTGGTAAAAGGAATCACCTTCAGGCTCGAGGGCGATTCCAATGACTACATTGGGAAAGGGCTCTCCGGCGGAAAAATTGTTGTGGTACCGCCGGTTGGATCCAATTTTAAACCAGAAGAAAACATCATCGTCGGAAATACCTCATTTTATGGTGCTACCAGAGGTGAAGCCTACATTCGCGGTGTTGCCGGAGAACGTTTCTGCGTAAGAAATTCGGGAGCAAATGCCGTGGTGGAAGGCGCAGGCGATCATTGTTGCGAATACATGACAGGCGGCCGCGTTGTTGTACTTGGAAAAACAGGGAAAAATTTTGCTGCCGGTATGAGCGGAGGTATCGCTTACGTTTTGGATGAAACCGGAAATTTCGACTATTTCTGCAACAAAGGATTGGTGGAACTTCTTCCGGTGGAAGATAAATCGGATATCAACGAATTGCAAATGCTCATTAACAACCATTTGCTTTACACTCAAAGCACACTGGCTGCAAAAATTCTGACCAACTGGGAAGAATATTTGCCGAAGTTTGTAAAAGTGATTCCTTTCGAATACAAAAAAGTGCTGGAAGAGCAGAAATTACTGGAGTTGAAGAAAAAGTTGCAGCTCACCGAAGACGATCCGTCAAGGCATGAGTAAGATTCGTTTATTAACAGGAAAAGAGAAAAATAAGATATGGGAGATCCAAGAGGTTTTATGAATGTTCCGCGGGTGGAAGCCGGTTACCGGCCTTCCAAAGAGCGTGTTTTCGATTACGGCGAGGTGGAACAGACACTGAATAAAAATGACAGAAAACTGCAGGCCTCCAGATGCATGGATTGCGGTGTTCCGTTTTGCAACTGGGGGTGCCCGGTAGGCAGTAAAATTCCCGAGTGGCAGGATGCCCTTTACCGTGAAAATCTGGAAGAAGCCTATTATATTTTACATTCAACCAACAGCTTCCCCGAAATAACCGGACGGGTTTGCCCGGCGCCCTGCGAAAAATCGTGCGTGCTGGCCATTCATGAAGAGCCGGTTACCATCCGCGAAAACGAATGTTCAACCGTGGAGCAGGCCTTCGATGCAGGAATCATCAAAGCCAATCCGCCAAAATTTCGCACCGGGAAAAAAGTAGCAGTTATTGGTTCGGGTCCTGCCGGTTTGTCGGCTGCCGATTTATTGAACCGCGCCGGTCACCATGTTACGGTTTTCGAGAAAAATGATGCCATTGGCGGCTTGCTTCGTTACGGTATTCCCGATTTCAAACTGAATAAACGGGTTATCGACCGCCGGCTGGAGTTGTTTGTTGATGAAGGAATCGACTTTAAAACGAACATTAATGTGGGCATTGATTTTACGAAGGAAGAGCTGCTTGATAAATACGATGCCGTTTTGTTAGCTGTTGGAGCTGAACAACCCCGCGATTTGCCTGTTGAAGGCCGCGATTTGGACGGTGTGCATTTTGCCATGGATTTTCTGACCCAGCAAAACAAAACGGTGGCAGGGAAAACCATTCCGGCAAAAAAACGCATTTCGGCAAAAGACAAACATGTACTGGTGATTGGCGGCGGCGATACCGGATCGGACTGCGTGGGAACTTCAAACCGGCAGCAGGCGAAATCGGTTACACAGATTGAAATTCTGCCCAAGCCACCTGAAAAGCGCGAAAATAATAACCCGTGGCCGTACTGGCCCAACACAATGCGCTCTTCCAGTTCGCACGAAGAAGGTTGTGAAAGGCGCTGGAGCCTTTCAACCAAACGGTTTATTGGCGAAAACGGCAAACTGAAACAAACCGAAGTGGTGCAGGTGGAGTGGTTGAAAGACGAAAACGGCCGCTGGATTATGAATGAGGTGGAAGGAACTACCCAATTGCTCGACACCGATATGGTGCTGCTTTCCATGGGATTCACACAGCCCGTGCACAGCGGATTACTCGAATTATTGGGCGTGGAATACGACCCGCGGGGAAATGTGAAGGTGAACGAAATGAAGCAAACCACAGCAGAAAAAATATTTGCTGCCGGCGATGCCGAAAAAGGGGCCAGCCTGGTTGTTCATGCCATTGAAGCAGGGAAAGTAGCTGCCCGCGGTGTGGATGCTTTTTTGCGGGGCGAATAATTCAGATCAGTAATCAACAAGAAAATTTTAACTTGCACGTTTCATTTAAATGGTTCGAACAAGCTGAAAAATGAAACGTACATTAATATTTACCCTTTTATTTGCGATTGCTTTAACTGCAGTTTCCCAGCCAAAAACAAGGGGAAGAGTAAAACGCAAATACCGGAATGTGGAACAGGTGAGTCAAAACCTGCCACAGGTGGTATTTCGCGGATTGGTACGCGATGCGGCAAGGGTTCCCATTGCTGGTGCCAGTATTGAAATTGAAGGGTTGACCAAGTTGGTGCATTCCAACGAATTTGGCCAGTTTATGTTGTCTGGCCTGCCCACCGAACGGTTGCGCATCAGGGTTTCATGCCTTGGGTATCAAACCCGGACAATCGATTACATGATGCGGCCCGGTTTCAATGATCACTATTTTACCATCGAGCGCGGACCTGTTCCGCTTGAAACGGAAATAGCAACTGCCCAAAACCGCGAACAGCAGATTTCAGATATACCTGCTGCTGTTTCTGTTGTAAATAAATCATTTGCAGAATCTTTGGGTATTTCTGATTTGGAAGAACTGGCTGTTTCCGAACCGGGATTTAGTTTTGAGAAACTGGGTGCTGGCAACTCCGGTTTTTTCATTCAAGGTGCAAGCGGCAATTCCGGTTTTCCTGGAATATCGCCGTCAGTGGCAGTTTTTGACGACCAGGTTCCGGTAAGCCAGCCCGGTGGATTTTCCTCTGAACTGTTTGATATGGAACGGGTCGAGATTTTAAAAGGCCCGCAGAATGTGCTTTTCGGAAGAAATGCGTTAAATGGTGCTGTTCATTTTATCAGCAAAAAACCTGAAAATGAGTTTGGCGGTTATGTGACGACGGGGGTTGGAAATTACTGGAACAAAGAAGTTATGGCTGCCGTGAATTATCCCGTGGTGAAGGAGATGCTGTTTGTAAGGGCAGCCGGCATTTTTCGCGACCGGAACGGTTACGTGGAAAATTCAGCCGGAGGAACACTCAATGGTAAAAATTTGTTTGGTGGAAGGTTTTCGGTGCGGTTTTTACCCGCCTGGAATCACAAAATCGATTTGCAATTAAACTATCAAAAAAGCGACGAACCGGGTACCGCTTTTTTGAACCAATGGATTCCAAATGAAAATGGAGAAACCGGGTTGTTTCATTACCGGGCATCGCTAAACAGAGGTGATGAACTAGGTTCGGAAGCAGAGTGGATGGATGCGAATTTAACCTACCGCTTTTTCAGGGACGAACACAACTACTGGACTTCCGTAACATCTTTCCGAAAAGCCAATTCTGCTGCCCGCTGGGATGCCGATGGAACTTCTTATCCGGCACTGGAAATGGACAATGATTCTGAAACTGAGCTTTTCTTCCAGGAAATCCGGTACAATTTTATGCGTGGGAGTTTTACCAACGGTTCTTTCGGGGTGAATTATTTTCATAAAAACGGGAATTTGTCTCAATCAACCTTTTCAAACGATGATTTGATTTCGCAGATTTTATCTTCTCCCGGCAGTATTGTGATGTCGGGGCAGAACCGTTTCCCAACGCAACCACTCATTTCAAATCCGATGGCAGAATTTCCGGTTGACGAAAACCACAGCGAGGCATTCTTTAACCAAAGGAAAACGCAATCGGCGCAGGCATTTCTGCATTATACCTACCAATGGAGAAGGAGGTTGTTTTTTACATTTGGCGCCAGTGCCATTTATGACCGTCTTCAGTTGAACCACGAATCGGAGTTTACAGGCGGAGAAGCTTCATCTATCAGACAATTTTCTGGTTCAGCGCCCAATTTGCTTTATAGTCCGGTATTGCCGCAGGAGCTGAAAAAGAACAGCCTTTCGTTTACTGGTCAGGCCGGATTAACCTGGCGCTGGAACGAAAATTTCAATTTTTACCTGAATGCAGCGCGGGGACGACGGCCACAGGTTTTGCAGTTTTCATGGGATGGGAATCCACTGATTACCGGTGCCGAAACTGTTTACAGCGGAGAAGGCGGCTGGAAAACCATTATCAAAAAGCGGGTTTTTTGGGATGTGAACGGATTTTACCGGCGCCATTTGAATGTACAAACTTTACAAAGGCAAGGGGAGCCCGGAACCGGACTGCTGGTTGCCAACGGGAAAGCCACTTCGTATGGTGCCGAAACAGGACTGAAAGCAGCAGTCATTCCGGGACTGGATGTGTTTGGAAATTATGCCTGGATGCAGTCGGCTTTCGATTCTCCCGGCGTGGCTGAAAAAGATTTCCTCTATGCCGGAAACAGTTTTGCACATGCACCCGAACACAGTTTTTCAGCCGGATTCTCGGCTAAAGCGCGCATTGTGCAAAAAATGTGGGTTTTTGCTACCCCCTGGTATGCCTGGAAATCGCATTTCTGGTTCACCGAAGCAAACATCCCCGGAATTGACCAACCAGCTTATGGCATCCTGAACATCAACTTCGGGCTCGAAATGGCTGACCCAAATTTGGTACTGAGTATTTACGGAACCAACCTGCTGGAAGAAAAGTGCATTTCCAGCGCCGGCCACTGGGGCGGACAGTTTGGTTTGCCCACTTTTGTTCCGGGTGCGCCGCGAATGTTGGGCGTGAAAGTGATGTGGAAGTTTTAATCTGTTGAAGAATAATTCACATGGAGAATTTTGGATTCCCTAAGTACATTTTTTAGCTGATTGAGTTGCATCTCAGTGACTCCGGATTCTGCAGTGATGTTTGCGATAATATCGTATTGATACCCTAACTTATTGTACTTTTCCTTTGTGAATGATACTACTTCCACTATTTTTTTTTCAAAAGCTTCAAATGAGTGATATTCATAATTTCCAATATAAATTTGTCCATTACTTTTTAATGAAATAGAAATCGGTGGAGGAGGTGGAGGCGGTTTCATGGTTTTTGGTTCCTCATACGAGAACCAAATCGGAATAAGTTCAATGATAGCTTCCTGCATTTCCTTTTCAAGCTTGAAATAATCTGTTCCAAAATGATGCCTGGCTTTTTCCTGTCGTGTTTCAAGATAGGCCTCTCCAATTACTTTTAAAGTGTAATTTACCATTTCTTTTGATGAGTTTGAATCGTGCTGGTACATGATAAAACCTTGAGAAACATTTTCATTTCCCAGAAAACGAATTTCTTTTCTAATGAAATCCGGACCTTTTCCACCGCCGGGATTTATACCCTGTAAAAAGTTTTTTATTAGCAGTCTTAAATCCTCTTTTTCTGTGCGTTGGTTTTCAATTAAATACTGGTCTTTTCGATTCATAAGAATCACCAAAACATTATTTTTCTTTTTTGGTGAATCAGCAGCATTCATTTCTGGCTGAAATATTCCTTCTCCAATGTTTTGCATCGTCCATTTTTCCAGCCATTTTTCAGAATTATTTTCCTGAAATTTTACAGGAATAAACTCCTCTGACTTTGAAATTAATTCAGGTCTTGCGAAAGCCTGCAACAGTAAAAGCAGAATTGGGGCAAACAGCAATAACTTTATATGTGTCCATCGGTTTTTTTTCTTTTTCATCATTTTAATACGTTTTAGAATTGGTTTTTGAGAAAAATGGTGGGCCAGGGCAAAACGTCTTTCGCCCACAGCCTTTTGCAATACCAGCAACTGGTATTTCTGTGCATCGATGCCATTGTTCAGAACGGCCTGGTCGGCCTGGTACTCGTGGATCAGTTTTAAATCGCGCCGCAACAACCATATCAACGGGTTGAAAAAATGCAGCAGCGTAAAAACCTCACAAACCGCCAAATCAATTGCATGCAACTGTTTGATGTGGGCCTGTTCGTGAGCCACTATTATTTTTTTGTTTTCATTTAAATCTTTTTCGGAGAGCACCACATGATTTAGAAATGCGAAGGGTTGAATCATCTCTTTTACCACCGCCAAAACGATATTTTTCAGTTTTTGCTTTTCAGCATGGCGAATAAGTTGTAAAACCTTTCCGACAGATACAAACAGCCTGATAATCAAAATAAACATGGCTGCACCATAAATCAACATCCAGTAATTTATTTCACTTTTTACTGGTTGTGAAACAGAAGGCTCTGCAACCGGAGTTTCTGCTGAAATAAATATTGGTACCGACATAAGTTCCCGGATAAATTCTACTTGTTTTACAGGAACTTCGGTTTGAAAGAATTGAAAATTTAACAACGGAATAATCGCTGAGAAAAGAAGAATTCCAAGCAGCAAAAACCGGTTTAACTGCAGTGTTTTGTCGTTTTGCATAAAAGCCTTGAACAACAGATACAGCAGCGATAAACTGATGGTGGATTTTATTAGGTATTCGAAAAACGGGTTCATTTTGAGTCGGTTTTGGTGTTTTCAATCTCAGTAATCAGCTTCTTCAATTCTTCCAGCGAAATGTTTTCTTCTTTCACCAGCAGCGAAACCACATTTTTGTAGGAATTATCGAAGTACTTTTTCACCACATTCCCGAGCGTTTTCTTTTTATACTCCTCTTTGGAAAACGCCGGAAAATAGCGGTGCGTATTTCCAAATTGTTCATGGTCGATAAACCCTTTATCTTCCAAAGCACGAACCATGGTGGAAAGGGTGTTGTAATGCAATTTCTGGTCGGAAAATTCTTTTTTCAGTACTTTCACGAACATCGGGCCCTTCTCCCAAAAGATATTCATGATTTCTTCTTCTTTTTGTGTCAGCTTTTTCATTTCGTTGAATAATTAATTATCAAGTCATGCTGAATTTATTTCAGCAACTGATTTAGAGATCCTGAAACAAGTTCAGGATGACTAATGTAAAAACAACAAAACAAATATAACTATAATTTTTAGTTTTATAACTATATTGTATAGTTATTTTACTAAAAACTTTAGTTTGGAAAATATTTTTAGCAATTATGAGTACTTAAAAAACTGATTAATTGAAAGATAGATTAATACTTAGTTACGGGGGATTTATATTTATTTTTCAAAATTTTTTAATTCAAGAGTGTAATTTACCTGTTATCTATATTAAGAATTGAATTTCTTCATAAGCTTCAACAATATCAGATGCAGCCAGAAAATTTTTCATTATTTCGCTGTCATTCGGTATTGAATCATTCACCTCATTAATTTGGGATTCAACAACTAAATTTGCTTTTACATATTCTTCGTGTGTTATCATATCAATTTTTTTGTGCATGGATTAAAACTTTAATCTATGATTTTCTAATCTTATCAGACCGGAGAATTTGTTTGAGTTGCATCACAAAGATGGTATCCTAAATAAAAACCATTCGGCGGTTCGGAAACCACCACACCCGAAAAAGCCCGGCAAAACCGGGCTCTTTCTAACATCTCATATCTTGGTAATCAATACTTATTTGTTCCAAACCGGCAATCGTCCCGGTGTCCATGGAGCATTCATTTTGTTGAGTTCGGATTCCATAGCCGGAATGTCTTGTTCAACAATTCGTTGGAGCACATTCAGTACCGGAGGAAATTCGTCTTCCAGAATTTTGTACCCTTCAGTTTGAGTGGTGGTTAGTCCGCTGGTTGAGCTGGCCGTAGCTCGCGTTATATGACCCAGCCGGTCGTAAAGCGGAACCTGCGCTGGCGGCACTTCTTCGCCACTGGCTTTAGCCGGAACGCCGTTCATTTTGAAGTTTAGCTCCTCCAGTTCTTTGCCCAACTCACGAACCTTGTCCATTAGTTGATTATTGGCACCGGGAGTAGCGTAAATGGCTTCCTTGAAATGTTCCACTTTCGAAATCAGCTCATCGATGAGGCGGTTGCTGCCCACCATGGCAATGGCCAGTTTGCCGGCCTTTTCGTTGAATTCCACGTTTTCGCTGTAATTTTCAGCAGGCAGGGTTGCAATTTTCAGTTTTTCAACATTGAAATTTACCGGACCAGCCAAATCGGTAAGTTCGCCTTCGTGCCACAGTTTCATATCCACCGAATATTTTCCGGGCAGTACGAGGATTCCGTTGCCGCGGTTACCTCCCGCAGTTGGGTTGAAGCTGTTGTTTACCCGCACTGCTGTGGGCATAGAGTAGCGCAAATCCCAGTTTATGCGGTTTATTCCTTTCGAAGGCGATTGCGTAAGCTGGCGCACCACGTTTCCACCGGCGTCGTAAATGGTAAATATAAGGTGCGATGGCTCTGTCTTCTCTTCCAGTTGCAATTCTCTCCAGGTAAGTTGAGGAATGGGCTCGCCTTTTTCAAACAGCTCTTTTTCTTTTTCCCTGCGCAATTGTTTTTGTGTTTTCGCAACCTCTTTCATGTAGTATGTAAATGTTGCTCCAAATGGCGGATTGGGCGCTTTGTAGTAGGTGTCGCCCTGGTTGTCCTTGTTGCTGGTCTGAATGAACATCAATGCATCTTTTATATTGAAAAGATGAGCATCATTTTCCACCATTTCGTGGCTGAGTTCGCGCAGCGGACTGTAATCGTCGAGCACATAAAATCCCCGTCCGAAAGTGGCCAGCACCAGGTCGTTTTCGCGTTCCTGAATGGCTATGTCATACACGGCAACCGTAGGAACACCCGATTTCAACTGCACCCAGTTTTCGCCGTTGTCGATGGTGAAAAAAGCGCCAAATTCAGTTCCAACAAAAAAGAGTTCGGGTCGAACATGGTCCTGAATAATCGTATGCACCGTACCGTTTTCGGGCAGATTACCGCTGATGCTTTGCCAGCTTTGTCCTTTGTTGGTACTTTTAAAAACATAGGGTTTGAAATCGTCACGTTTCAGGTTGTTGAATGTGGCATAAACCACATTTTCATCGAATCGGTCGGGCCAAATGTCGCTTACATAGGTGTATTCAGGTAATCCCGGGAATGATTTAACCTGCGTCCAGGTTTCACCACCGTTTTCAGTTACCGAAATTACACCATCATCAGTGCCGGCAAAGAGCAATCCTTCTTTTAAAGGCGATTCAGCAAGTGAAACGATAGTTCCCCATTGCGAGGTGGATACATCTTTTACAACCGCATCTGCCGGCCAGTATTTTCCCATCACAGGGAAACTGTTGCGGTCAACCTGTGCGGTAAGGTCGTCGCTAATCACTTCCCATGTATCACCACGGTCCTCGCTTCTGAAAACTTTGTTGGCAGCATGGTAAATGCGTGTTCCTTTGTGCGGACTTACAAACATAGGTGCATTCCAGTTCCATTTGTACGTGAGTTCCCCTTTGCGTTCGCGGGGTTTAATATTCACAGTTTGTCCGCTTTTTTTATCGTAGCGGAAAATGTTTCCATACTGGTATTCGGTGTAAACAATGTCCGGATTTTCGGGGTCGGTAGCAATAAAGAACCCGTCGCCGCCCATGGTAACAAACCACTCATCGTTAATTACACCATCGCGGGTGAGGTTGCGCGACGGGCCGCCCATGGTGTTGTTGTCCTGCGTTCCGCCGTAAATGTTGTAAAACGGTTCGGCATTGTCAACATGCACCCGGTAAAACTGGGTTACCGGCAGGTTTTCTTTGAAATCGAATGTAGAACCTGCATCCCAGGTTTCATAAATGCCGCCATCGCCGCCAATAATCAGGTGATCGGTGTCTGCCGGATCAATCCAAAGTGCATGGTCATCAACATGGCGGTTTCTCAGGTTCAATCGAGTCCATGTTTTGCCGCCGTCGGTGGTAAAATGGGTGTATGTTTCAACAGAATACACTTTATTTACATCCACCGGGTCGCAAAAAATTTCGTTGTAGTACTGGCCGCTTGAATGATGGTTGCTCATTTTCTCCCAGCTTTCGCCTTTGTCGGTCGATCGGAAGAAGCCGCCTTTGTCTTCTGCGGCTTCCATAATTAGATATACATAATTAGGATTCACCGGTGAAACATCGATGCCCATTCCGCCAATGTGTACCGAAGGCAATCCCTTCATGATTTTCCGCCAGGTTTCGCCGTTATCGGTCGATTTGTAAACAGCCGATTCCGGTCCTCCACCAATTTTGGTGAAGTGGGTACGACGACGTTGTTCCGAGGTGGCGTACAGAATATCCGGATTCGACGGGTCCATCACCACATTGTTTACCCCGGTGTTTTCACTGATTTCCAAAACTTTGTTCCAGGTTTCGCCACCGTCGGTCGATTTGTAAAGCCCCCGGTCGCCGCCCGGTCCCCAGGCCGAACCTTCGGCTGCCACAAAAACCACATCAGAATTACGCGGATCGATAACGATTCCCCCAATCTGGCGACTTTCCTTCAATCCCATGTTTTTGAACGACTTGCCGCCGTCGAGCGATTTGTAAACTCCATCGCCGTAACCCAATGCCCGCTGGTGGTTGTTTTCTCCGGTACCTACCCAAATTACATTGTGGTTGTTTGGATCCAATTTTACCACACCAATGGAATAGGCGCCATAATTATCGAAAATGGGCGACCAGGTGGTGCCGTTGTTGGTGGTTTTCCAAACATTTCCGCTGGCTACCGCCACGTAGTATTCCTTTGGATTGTAAGGATTTACCGCAAAATCGCCAATTCTGCCGCTGGCCCAGGCGGGTCCAATACTCCGGAATTTAAGCCCGTTCAACAGGCTGCTGGTAATCAGTGTGTCACCTTTTTCCTGATTGTTCGATTTTCTTTGTGCCTGTACAAGTGTGCCTGTTAACAGCAACCAGGCAAGCAAGAGGATAGAGTTTTTCATATACGAAATTTTTATTGGTTTTAATTTTTGATTTTATCATGCAAAAGAAGTAAAAAATTTGTTTTGCTGTTCCTCGGTTTCAAATCAGTCGGGTATATGAGTTTCTATTTTAGAATGAATATATATTAAGGAAGGATGTTGAATAACATTTTTTGTTGTAAGTAATTGTATCTCAAAAAAATGTAAACTTGTTTGCTGGCAATGACAGCATTAGTGAAATATTTCAACATTGGCATATCTATATAATTGGATATTTTTGTGTGACGACTGTAATTCGGTAAAAGATTTTTAAAAGTTGTTTTAAAATTTTCATTCATGAAGAGAGTAATTGCAGGAATTATAGTATTTTCAGTTTTTCTTCTGGTTCTAATCCATTTGTTTAACACCGAAGATGAGTACTATAACCTAAAACTTGAAGCGTTGAAGCAGGAGTATGCCATCAAGCCTATTCCATCCATCGACCACCGGAAATTGCCTGACCTACAGCGCGAATTTTCCTCACCCCAGGAAGTAACCGAGGCCTGCATTGCCTGTCATACCGAACGGCACAAGGAAGTAATGGCATCGGCACACTGGAACTGGGAGCGGGTGTCGTATGTGGAGGGTCGCGGGTTGGCAGCTGCCGGCAAAAAAAATGTCCTGAACAATTTTTGTCTGGGAGCCCAGTCGAATGAATTAGCCTGTGCAAAATGCCACATTGGCTTTGGGATGACCAATGATCATTTCGATTTTAACAACGCCCGGAATGTGGATTGCATGGTTTGTCATGATAACAGCGAACTTTACCTGAAAGGTTCATCGACGGCCGGTTACCCCGACCGGGAGGTGAATCTCACTGAAGTTGCTCAGGGTGTGGGACGTCCGGAAAAAATCAACTGCGGAAGTTGTCATTTTTACAGCGGCGGAGGCAACAATGTAAAACACGGTGACCTGGAAGCTGCCCAACTGGCCTGCGACCGTGAAGTGGATGTGCACATGGCTGTCAACGGTTTGGATATGTCGTGTGTGGATTGCCATACCGCTGAAAATCACCAGATAAAAGGACGATTGTACTCGGTTTCTTCAACCAATTCAAACCGGGCCACCTGCGAACAGTGCCATACCACAACTCCTCATTTCGACGATATTTTAAACCGCCACAATGCCAAAGTAGCCTGCCAGACCTGCCACATCCCTACCTACGCCAAAGTTAATCCCACCAAAATGTCATGGTATTGGTCCGATGCCGGAAAGCTCCGGAACGGAGAACCCTATCAGGAATTTAACAGCGATAGTACCCGGGAGTACCAGTCAATTAAAGGATCTTTTACATGGGCAAAAAATGTAAAACCCGATTATGTATGGTTCAACGGAACAGCCGACCATTATCTGTTGGGCGATACTATTAAGTCGGTGCCGGTTCAAATGAACACACTGTTTGGTTCGCACGATGATTTAGAATCGAAAATTTACCCGGTAAAAATTCATTATGGCGATCAGATTTACGACAAAAAATACAATATCCTGATTCAGCCCAAAGTTTTTGCGGAAAATAAAGGCGACAGTGCATATTGGAAAGATTTCGACTGGGAAACCGCCTCCATTGCAGGCATGGAACGTGTTGGCCTGCCTTTCAGCGGAGAGTACGGTTTTGTTGAAACTGAAATGTACTGGCCGGTAAATCACATGGTAGCTCCGAAAGATCAGACTGTTGGCTGTGCCGAATGTCATACAAGGAGTGATGATGGGCGCCTTGCGTCACTCACCGGTTTTTACCTGCCCGGGCGCGACCACAGCAAAACACTCGACAGGTTAGGTACACTGCTGTTTTTGGGTGCATTGGGTGCCGTGTTTTTACATGCCTTTTTTCGGGTGTTGATGTCACTTCGGAAAAGGGAATACAACATGGACATTATTGATTATAAAGATAACGAACCGGTTTAATGACAAACAATATGAGAAGGGTTTATGTGTATAAGGGATTTGAACGTTTTTGGCACTGGACACAGGCCTCCCTGATTATTTTTCTGGCACTTACAGGATTTGAAGTGCACGGAACTTTCCATATCTGGGGATTTGAACACGCTGCCCGTTTCCACCGGGTGGCTTCATGGATGCTCATCGGGTTAATTGTTTTTGCCGTTTTTTGGCATTTTGTTACCGGCGAGTGGAAACAATACCTGCCCACCACCAAAAAACTGGTGGAGCAGATTCGCTTTTACAGCATCGGGATGTTTAAAGGAGAAATGCATCCCACAAAAAAAACCGAAGTGAAAAAACTGAACCCGTTGCAGCGGCTGGTTTATCTGGGATTTAAGCTGGTACTGGTGCCGGTTACCGTAATTTCAGGTATTTTATACATGTTTCATAAAACCATCGACCGAAACGATATTGTGGTAGTCAGCGATATCTCCCTCCAAAGTATTGCTCTGTGGCATACGCTGGGAGCCATACTGCTGATGGTTTTTCTGGTGGTGCATGTGTATATGACAACCACAGGTCACACCCCAACTTCCAATATTCAGGCTATGATTACCGGTTATGAAGATTTGGAGGACGAGGAGGATGGAATTGATTTTCAGGTTACAGGAAAAAAACAGTGATAAACAGTAAAAACAACAACATGAATAAAAGTGTATTGGTAAAACCGAAAGCGTATATGAATCCGTACCTCGCAGGTTTTCTGCTGGGTTTGGTTTTGCTGGCCACCATTTACATTACCGGACGTGGCCTTGGCGCCAGTGGTGCATTCAAAAGTGTGGTTGTTGCCTCGGTGGAAACCGTTGCTCCCACACATGCAGAGAACACAGCTTTTTATACCGATTTCAGGAATGAAAACCCCGGGGGCCCCTGGAAAAACTTTTTGGTTTTTGAAGTGCTGGGCGTACTTGTTGGCGCTTTCTTTTCGGGCGTGCTTTCCAACCGGGTTGGGCTGAAGCTGGAAAAAGGTCCGCGGGTTACCAATGCCGTTCGCATTGGTGGCGCCATTCTTGGCGGTGCATTGTTTGGTTACGGTTCACAACTGGGCAGAGGATGTACCAGCGGATCGGCCCTCAGTGGAATGGCAGTGCTTTCCCTCGGGGGAATCCTCACTATGATGGCCATTTTTGGTGCAGCGTATATGTTGGCTTACTTTTTCAGAAAACTTTGGTTAAAATAACAGAAAATGGGACCATTAGTACCTTTTATAATAAGTGAAGAATTTAGCCTGGTTATTGCCTTTTTTCTCGGCATAGCCTTCGGTTTTATTCTCGAGCAGGCCGGTTTTTCTTCTACCAAAAAACTGGTAGGATTGTTTTACGGATACGATTTCACCGTGTTGAGGGTGTTTTTTACTGCCGGAATAACAGCTATGGCCGGTGTGCTTTTAATGGGGCATTACGGACTACTCGATCTGAATGTGATTTACGTCAATCCAACTTTCCTGAATTCGGCACTCATCGGCGGTGGCATCATGGGGGTTGGCTTTATTATCGGTGGTTTTTGCCCCGGAACAAGTGTGTGTGCGCTGGCCATTGGTAAACTCGATGCCCTTGCCTTCGTGATTGGCTCTATTCTTGGCGTCTGGGGTTTTATCGAATCCTTTCCGATGATAGAAAACCTTTACAATGCCAACAACATGGGCATGGTTCGCATTTCTGATTACCTTGGAATGTCGAACGTGGCTTTTGGCTTTTTACTGGCGGTTATTGCCATTGGAGCTTTTGTTGCCACGTGGTTTATCGAAAACCTGGTAAATAAACGTCCCCACAAAATTGTCCCGGAAAAAAGAAATCGTTACGTTTGGGCAGCAGCTTCCGTTTTTGTGGTACTGGCCGTGGTGGCTTTTGTTCCGGGAAAGCAGGACATCATCAATATGCGGATTGCACAAACACAAAGGCAGCAAACCTGCGTTTTTAAAGAGATTCCGGCAGATAAACTCGCTTACGAAATTGTCAACAATTATTATTCGCTGAACATCATCGATGTGCGTTCGCCCGAAGAGTTTGAAGCGTTTCACCTTCCCATGGCAATCAATATTCCGTTCGATCAAATTATGGAAAGGCAATACGAACCGGTTTTCAGGCAACGCATTAAAACCAATGTATTTTATGCCGACAGCGATACCCTTGTGCGTATGGCATGTTTGAAAGCAAAGCACATCGGGAAGTCGGAAAACCTGATTATGAAGGAAAGCGCAAAGGAGTTCAGGCAAATGTTTTATGAACTGGAAGAGCCGAAGCCCGGTTCCCTCAAAACCGACCTGCAAACCTATCATTTCAGAAGTACCACGGCACAAAAAATGGACGACCTGGTGAGCTCTTTGAAAAATACCGGTGCACCTGTTAAACGCGAGGTGGTAACCGTAAGAGGCGGTTGTTGAGTGAGTTAAAAGAATCCCTGCGAACTGCCCGAAAGGTTTGATCCTTTCGGGCAGCTTTTATTAATCCTTTTTGGGTATTTTTGCTTTTCAGAAAAGAAAATGAGTATGTCAAAAATTCTTGTTATAGACGATGAACGGAGTATTCGGAACACGTTAAAAGATATTCTGGAATACGAAAAATATGAAGTGGACCTTGCCGAAGACGGTAAGAAAGGACTTGAAATGGTGAAACAAACCGAATATGATATTGTTCTGTGCGATATTAAAATGCCAGGCATGGATGGCATTGAAGTGCTTGAAAAAATGATTCCGGTAGCTCCCGATACTCCGGTAGTGATGATTTCGGGACACGGAAACATCGATACCGCGGTGGAGTCGATTAAAAAAGGTGCCTACGATTTTATTGAAAAGCCACTCGATTTGAACCGGTTGCTGATTACCATCCGCAATGCCATGGATAAATCCACTTTGGTGAATGAAACCAGGATTCTTAAGAAGAAAGTCAGCAAAAAATTTGAAATAATTGGCGAATCGCCGGCAATTAAAAAGGTAATTGAAATGGCCGACCGGGTGGCGCCAACCGATGCGCGCGTGCTTATTACCGGCGCCAACGGTACAGGAAAGGAGCTTGTTGCCCGTCGTATTCACGATCAAAGCAACCGATCCAACGGTCCGTTTGTGGAAGTAAATTGCGCCGCTATTCCTTCCGAATTAATTGAAAGCGAGCTGTTTGGTCATGAGAAAGGGTCGTTTACATCGGCAGTAAAACAGCGAAAAGGAAAATTTGAACAGGCAAACGGAGGAACCCTTTTTCTCGACGAGATTGGCGACATGAGTCTTTCGGCCCAGGCAAAAGTGTTGCGTGCGTTACAGGAAAATGTGATCTCGCGTGTGGGTGGCGACAAGCACATAAAAGTGGATGTGCGGGTGGTGGCAGCTACCAATAAAAACATTTCGAAAGAAATTGATGCCGGACGCTTTCGTGAAGATTTGTATCACCGGCTGAGTGTAATTTTAATCCATGTGCCTACGTTGAACGAACGCCTCGATGATATTCCGCTTTTGGCCAGCCATTTTGTGAGCCTGATATGCAACGAATACGGAATGCCGGAGAAAACCATTACCGATGATGCCATCACCGAGCTGCAAAAAATTACCTGGACCGGTAACATACGCGAGATTCGCAATGTGATTGAGCGCCTGATAATTTTGTGCGATAAGCAAATTACCGGCGATGATGTACGTAAATTTGCTGCGCCCCTGAAGTAACAATCCCAGAAAACGCGCTATTGCGGCGTTTCCCATTCATCGTTTTCCTTGTCCTGGATGTAGGTTTCGATGTGGCGATCGTATTTAACTTCGTAAATATCCTTGATGGTAACAATAATACCGGTTTCCAAAACCCCTCCAAATTTTTCGTTCATTGCAGTGCCAAAGGTTTTCATGCTCGGCGAAAGGTTCATGTAAGCATTTATCAGTGGCGGAACATTCTCACCAAAATGCCGTACCGACTGAACCAGAATCCGGTAATCTTCTTTATAATCTGTGCCGGTAAAAATGGATTTCATTTCGTTTTCATCGTATCCAAATTCAACAGGTTTTTTCGGGTAAACAAGATTTTCCCTGTCGCGGAAATATTTTTTAAAGAAATACTGAATCAGGTTTCGGGCTTCGTTATGAAAATGCTGGTACATGGTTACTTTGCCAAAGAAATATTCAATTTCCGAATGATCGACAGTGAGTGCCCCCAGACCGTCCCACAGGTTGTCGAGTGCAAACAAAGCTTTTGCCCCGGCTTTGCTCGACTGATACGCCGGCTGCACAAACGAGCGCCCCAGTTCCAGTGTGTGCGGCAGAAATTCTTTTATGAATCTTTCCGACAGGTGAAACAGCCGCGAAGTAGCCATCAGCACTTCACCGTTTTCGTCGAAAGGTGCTTCCGCGCAGTTTATATAACGGTAACCTCCCAGAATTTCCCGGGCATCCGGGTCCCAAACAATCAACTGTTTGTATGGGTAGTCGGCAATATCGTAATTGTCAATATCGGTTTCCTTTCCTGTACCGCCTCCTGCGTCCCTGAATGTAATTTCACGCAAGCGTCCAATTTCGTGCATCAGGGCAGGAGAATCGAGATGCGTAATTACGTAAATCTCATTTCCCCCTTTGTTGGTTTTACGCAGCAACTTGTCGGGCGTCAGCTCGGCAATGATCTGTTCCTTCGGAAGTGGTGCTACTATTTCTTTCATTAGTTGTAATTTAAATGAAAACGGTGTGCAAAATTAACAAAATACGCGTACCATGATCCTGCACCCCGTTTAAATTTTAACTCCATTGGTCGCCGGGTAACCGGTAAACCTGTTGTTTTATCCATTCAGCCCATTGCTGGTGTGTTTTAGAACTATCTATTGCTGTGTGAGGAATGGGTTTTCCAAAGTAAATATGTACTTCGGTATTTTTATGCCGCATGGTTTCGTCGGGTAAAAAGAACATTTCCAGGTTCCACTTAATGCGAAAGAATTTTCTGAATTTCGCCAGTCGGTAGAATCGGTTTGTATTCCGTCCGCTAACAAAAACAGGAATAATATCGCGTTTCGACTGAATGGCCTTGCTAATGAAATGTTTTTTCCATTCCAAATCCATTATCGTTCCTTTTATTTTTCTCGACGCCAGACCCGAGGGGAATATCAGAATTTGTGCATCGGAGCTGTAAGCTTCTTTTAAGAGCCTGGCCGCCTCCCGGCTGTGCCCGCCGTGCTTGTTTACCGGCACAAAAACGTCCCGAAGCTGTGGAATATTCAGCAAAATGTCGTTGGACAGGAACTTCGGATCTCCCAGCTTTTCGTCAACAATTTTCAGCAACAACATTCCGTCGAAACCACCCAGCGGATGGTTGCTTGCAAAAATGAACCGCCCGGTGGAGGGAACGTTTTCCAGGTGGTGATAAAAAACCCTGACATTGAATTCCTTCACTACCTGATCGATAAATTCAATTCCCCTTAAGTGTCCGTTTCGCTGAAGCAGATCGTTTACAAAATCGATGTGCAATATCCGGTTGATGTAACGGTACACAAAACCAGGCATCAGCCGGGCAAGCGTGGGGCTTTTCGAAGCAAACACCTCGCGGATAATGATGGGTTTGAATGTGGTTGTTTTTTCTTCTTCCACCTTCTCTTTTTTTGCAATTAACTAAAAATCGGGTACAAAGTAAAACGAATCAAAAATCAATTGTATCAGACAACCCCACTTTTTTTCATATTTGGCCCTCATGTTAACCTTCAAGTAATTCTTTTTAACCGTTTTCCGTAAAGCAATTATGAGTTATTAACGGCTGTTGAAAAAATGTTTGTTGATATTAATCTGTTGATTTTGTGAAAATTATTCAATAGGACACGTCAGCTGTTATTACTTTTTCAACACTTCGTCAACAATTTTTCAACAATTAATGTAGTTGTAATAGGGTGGAATAAAGTGGAATAAAGTGGAATGTTATGGAATAAATTCTTACTTTTACCGATACTAAAATAAAGCTTTCCAACAGAGATGACAGAATTTACAGGGACATATAACGCAACCATCGACGACAAAGGGCGCATTGTGCTACCGTCGGCCTTTAAGAAGGAGATGGGTGAAATGGCTCTGGAACCGCTTGTAATCGAGCGAAATCTGTTTAAAGATTGCCTCGACATTTATCCCGAGCGTTTTTGGAAAGACCGCGTGACTGCCTTCAAAAGCACGCTCGACCCGTTTGATGAAGAGGACGATGCTTTTCTGCAGTTTTTTTACGAAAACTTCATAAAAGTAAGCATGGCAGCGAATGGACGCATCAACATCCCCACCGATTATTTGGGTTACGGAAAACTGAAAAAGAATGCCCGGCTTATTGGCATGGGACTTTCCATCCGGATGTGGGATGTTGAGGTTTACGAAAGCCAGCGCATGGATAAATCCACTTTTGCCCGGCGTTTTAAGGAAAAAAGAAAGCAAAAAACCGCAGAATAGATGACAGATCAGTATCACATACCGGTTATGCCAACGGAAAGCCTTCAGGGACTGAACCTGTTTCCCGGATCAGATGTGGTGGATGCCACTTTTGGCGGGGGAGGCCACTCGCAGCTCATTCTTAATGAACTGGGCAACGGAAGGCTATTTGCCTTCGACCAGGATGAGGATGCTGCCGGCAATGTGATACACGATGACCGGCTTTTTTTTATCCGCCACAACTTCAGGTACCTCAAAAACTTTCTCCGGTACTATGGCGCTGAAAAAGTAGATGCCGTTTTTGCCGATTTGGGTGTTTCGTCGCATGAATTCGATGAACCCGATCGGGGATTCTCCTACCGGTTCGATGAAAAACTGGATATGCGCATGAACCGGATGGCAACGCTGGATGCTGCCCGTGTGGTGAACACATATAGTGAAGAGCAGTTGCTTTTCATTTTCAGAATGTATGGAGAAATTAAAAATGCCCGCCGGTTGGTGACTGAAATTGCCAGGGAAAGAAGTGTGCAGCCGGTTGAAACCACCGGACAGCTGAAAAACATAGCAGCCCGCCTTGCTCCCCGCGCCTCCGAAAATAAATTCCTTTCCCAGGTTTTTCAGGCTTTGCGTATTGAGGTGAACGACGAAATGGAAGCGCTGAAAGAATTTCTGGAGGCTTCGCTGGAGGTGCTGAAACCGGGTGGGCGTTTGGTAGTAATTACCTACCACAGTCTGGAAGACCGGCTCTGCAAAAACTTTATGAAATCCGGAAACTTTGAAGGGAAAGTAGAAAAGGATTTTTACGGCAACATACAAAGTCCGTTCAGGATGATTACCCGGAAAGTGATTGTTCCGCAAAACGAAGAAATTGAGAACAATGTGAGGGCACGCAGTGCCAAATTAAGGATAGCTGAAAAAACTGAAAATGACAGGAACTTCGAAAAATAGCAAAAGAAAACCCGGCGTAAAATCGTTTTTGGGAGGCACCGTCCTTACCGATGATCGGTTTACACGGCATCTGCCGTTTTTAGGCCTGCTCGCGTTTTTTGCCCTGGTGCTCATTACCAACCGTAACTGGTCGGAGAGTACCATCAGGCAAATCGAGGAGGTTCAGGATACACTCGATGAATTACGTTCTGAGTCGATAACCCTTTCGGCCCGCCTGATGGATGCCAGCAGGCCGTCGGAAGTGATTGAGAAAGTGGAAGCGTCGGGGCTTGGATTGGAAGAACCGGTCCGTCCGCCGCAGAAAATTGTAATAGAAAAAAAGAAACGCAAGTGGACATTCGGAAGTCGATAGTATCACGCATAGCCATTATTTACTTTTTCCTCCTGCTGTTTGGGCTGGTGGTAATTTTCAAAATGGTTTCCGTTCAGCAAATTAAAAATGAACGCTGGGAACAAATTGCCCGAAACCTGAAGAACCACACGATAACAGTGGACCCAATAAGAGGGAATATTTGTGCCGACGATGGCAGTGTGCTGTCAACATCGGTGCCGGGTTACTTTGTGCGCATCGACCTGGCTGCCGAAGGCGTTAAGCGGGTTTACAGCAAAGAAAGTGATTCGCTGGCATGGCATCTTTCCAACTTTTTCAGAAACGCTTCGCGGGAGGAATACAACCAAAGGCTGAATGCCGCCTACCGCAACGGGAACCGTGGTTTTATGCTTACTCCCCGCAAAGTGGACTACCAGGAGTTACAGCAGATTAAGAAATTTCCAATCCTTCGCCGGGGCAGGTTTGGCGGCGGTATGATAATAGAACAGGAGAATCACCGGGTTACACCACTGGGAACGCTGGCATTGAGGACCATAGGCGATTTGAATAAAGGAGCATATGGCGGCGTGCACGGAAACATTGGCTACACCGGGCTTGAAGGCGCCTACGAACAATTTCTGAAAGGCAAGGAGGGAATCAGTTACCGCGAAAACCTGTCGGGCCGTTGGGTAACACGCACCGAAATTGAACCGCAGGATGGTATGGACCTCATTACAACCATCAATATAAAGCTCCAGGATATTACAGAAAGCGCCCTGCGGAGAAACCTCGAAAAACATTCTGCCGACTGGGGTACAGCCATTCTAATGGAGGTGGAAACCGGGGAGATTAAAGCCATTGCCAATCTTGGAAAAGAAAGCAATGGTTATACCGAGAATTACAATTATGCTCTTGGAAACCAGGGATGTTATGAACCCGGCTCAACATTCAAACTGGTATCATTAATGGCGGCCATGGAAGACGGACTGGTGGATACCTGCGATGTTTTCGATACCGGTAGCGGTGTGTGGAAATACCGCGATCGTACCATATACGACAGCGATTACAGGTATGGAGGCCATGGGGAAATGACTGTGAAACAGATTTTTGAGAAATCATCCAATGTGGGAGTGGCTAAAATCATTACTTCGGCCTACGAGAAAAATCCGAGAAGTTTTGTTGACCGCGTTTATGGTTTTGGATTGAATAAACCCCTTGGGCTCGAAATTAAAGGAGAAGGAATACCCTTTTTTAAATACCCGGGCGATTCCGACTGGTGGGGAACAACCCTTGCCTGGATGTCGTACGGTTACGAATCGAAAATGACCCCGCTGCAGGTTCTTACATTTTACAATGCCGTTGCCAACAACGGGCGAATGGTAAAACCCCGGCTGGTGAAAGAAATAAGGGACAACGGTGTGTTGGTGAGGCAGTTTAAAACCGAGGTGATTAACCCGATGATTGCCACCCGCGAAACCATTGGTAAAGCACAAAAAATGCTGGAAGGAGTTTGCGAGCTTGGCACCGGGCGTTCGCTGCAAAATCCCTGGTTTAAAATTGCCGGTAAAACAGGTACGGCGCAGGTTGCCACGGGTACCGGCGGTTATCAGAAAGGGATGTATCTGGCCTCTTTTGCCGGATATTTTCCTGCCGACAATCCCAAATATTCACTCATCGTTACCATAAATAATCCCCGGCAGGGAGTTTTTTACGGTGGTTCGGTGGCAGGCCCGGTTTTCAAAGAAATTGCCGAGCGTGTTTATGCGGTGCAAAACCTTTTTGAAGAGGACATAGAAGAGCCCGAAAAGCCTGAAAAACAGGTACTGCCCGATATTAAAAAAGGACCGACCGAAAATATTCTTCGCATTGCAGAGGAGCTGAAAATAGAGAACCTCACCGGACAACCAGCTACTGCTCTGGCAAGCATAACAAAAACAGACGATCGGTTGGTGCTCAACGACATGGAAATTCCTGCCGGCAGGGTTCCCGACGTGAGAGGAATGGGGGCAACCGATGCCATTTTTATTCTTGAAAATGCCGGCTTGCTGGTGAAAATAAAGGGCATAGGGAAAGTTAAAGAACAGTCGCTGTCACCGGGCTCGGTCTATACTCGAGGGGCGTATGTTTACCTAACATTGAATTGAAATGAAATTAAAAAAACTGCTGAAGCATATTGAATATTCCGAAATCAGGGGCTCAGAAAACCCTGAGATTACAGCCATCGAATTCGACTCGCGAAAGGTGCAGCAAGGCTCAGCTTTCGTAGCCCAAAGAGGCCTTCACACCGATGGTCACCGGTTTATTTCAAAAGTTGTTGAAAGCGGTTCCACTGCTGTTTTTTGTGAAGAGTTTCCGGAAGTTTTACCGGATGGCGTTACGTTTATTAAAGTGGCTGATTCAGTAAAAGTTACCGGTTTGCTGGCTTCTGCTTTTTATGGTTTCCCATCGAAAGAAATGAAAGTGGTGGGCATTACCGGAACCAACGGCAAAACCAGCATTGCCACTTTGCTGTACCGCCTTTTCAGACAACTGGGCTATAAAACCGGACTGATTTCCACCATTTCCTATTTTGTAAATGATGCAGAGGAACCTGCTTCTCATACCACTCCCGATGCATTGAAAATTCAGCAGTTGCTGGCGCAGATGGCTGATGTGGGATGCGAATTCTGCTTCATGGAGGTGAGTTCGCATGCGATTCAGCAGCAACGTATTGCTGGAATTGAATTTGCAGGTGGGGTTTTCACCAACATTACCCACGACCACCTCGATTACCACGAAACATTTGCTGCCTATATCCGCGCCAAACAACAGTTTTTCGATCAACTGCCTGCAACGGCATTTGCCATCACCAACATCGACGATAAAAACGGAATGGTGATGGTGCAAAACACCAAAGCCCGGAAAATAACCTACTCGAACCGTGCCATGGCCGACTATCGTTGTAAAGTGATTGAAACTCATTTTAACGGGATGCTGCTTCAAATGGACGGGCAGGAGGTTTGGACCCGGTTTGTGGGAAAATTCAATGCCTCCAACCTGCTGGCAGTGTATGCGGTTGCAGTTAATTTGGGGCAGGAACCCGGCGAAGTGCTTACCTGCATAAGCAACATGGAGCCGGTAAAAGGCCGGTTTGAGACTGTACGCAGTATGGACGGAAAACTGGCCATTGTGGATTATGCACATACGCCCGATGCACTGAAAAATGTGCTCACCGCCATCGAGGGTATTCGCACCCGAAACGAACAGGTGATTACCGTGGTTGGCGCCGGTGGCGACCGCGACAAAACCAAACGGCCCGAAATGGCAAGAGAAGCCATATTGGGCAGCGATAAGGTGATACTTACTTCGGATAACCCGAGAACGGAAAATCCGGCACAAATCATTCGCGATATGGAAGCCGGTGTGGAACCTCAGTGGAAGAAAAAGGTAGTTTCCATCGAAAACCGGAGGGAGGCCATTAAAACAGCGGCAATGCTGGCTCAGGCGGGCGATATCATTCTCATTGCCGGTAAAGGACACGAAAACTACCAGGAGGTAAATGGTGTCAGGCATCATTTTGACGACCTGGAAGAGATAAAAAAATGTTTTGGAATTGAAGAATAAAAAAAGATATGCTTTATTATTTATACCAATGGCTTGCTGATACAAACATCCCGGGGGTTGGAATGTTTCAGTACATTTCGTTTCGCTCGGGGGCTGCCATTATTTTGTCGCTTTTTATAACCACAGCGTTCGGTAAAAAAATGATTCGCTTTTTGCAGCGAAAGCAAATTGGCGAAGAGGTACGCGATTTGGGACTCGAAGGTCAAATGCAGAAAAAAGGGACTCCTACCATGGGCGGGCTTATTATTCTGTTTGCCATCATTATTCCCACTTTGCTTTTTGCCCGCCTCGATAATATTTATATTCTTCTGATGCTCATCACCACTGCCTTTTTGGGGCTCATCGGATTTATCGATGATTACATTAAGGTTTTCATGAAAAACAAAAAGGGGCTGGCTGCCAGGTTTAAAATTCTGGGGCAGGTTGCGCTGGGCATTTTTGTGGCTGCCACACTTTTTATGAGCGACGATGTTATTGTGAGGGAACACGTACAAACTTCTGCCGGGGCCGACCTGCGTCAAATTGTGGTGGATCCGGAAAGTGGTGAACAGGAGGTTAAATTTGTTACTGAAGATGTAAAATCGACCAGAACCACCATCCCGTTTGTGAAACGGAATGAATTTGATTATGCCTGGTTGGTGGCTTTTGCAGGAGATGCCGCCTCGTGGCTGAAATGGGTGGTGTATGCGCTGGCCATCATTTTAATTATTACAGCTGTTTCAAATGCAGCCAACCTTACCGATGGGCTCGACGGACTGGCAACGGGCACTTCGGCCATTAGTGGGGCCACGCTGGGAGTGCTGGCTTATGTTAGCGGTAACATCATTTATGCCGATTACCTGAACATCATGTACATTCCAAACGCCGGCGAACTTACTGTTTTTGTTGCTGCTTTTATCGGGGCAACAGTAGGTTTCCTGTGGTACAATTCATATCCGGCCCAGGTTTTTATGGGCGATACCGGAAGCCTCGCACTGGGTGGAATCCTGGCTGTGTTTTCAGTCATCATTCGCAAAGAAATTTTAATTCCACTGCTGTGCGGAATTTTTCTCATCGAAAATTTATCTGTGGTCATTCAGGTGGTTTGGTTTAAATATACAAAACGAAAATACGGCGAAGGACGGAGGGTTTTCCTGATGAGTCCTATTCACCACCACTACCAGAAAAAGGGGTTGCACGAAGCAAAAATTGTTGCGCGGTTCTGGATTGTGGGAATTATTCTGGCTGTGTTAACGGTGGTAACCTTAAAAGTGAGATAAGTTGAAAAGGAATATGGTCATACTGGGAGCAGGCGAAAGCGGGGTTGGGTCAGCTATTCTGGCACAGAAGAAGGGGTATGGCGTATTCGTATCTGACTTTGGGAAAATAAAAGAAAAATATAAAAACGTTCTTTTGAAATACAACATCGGTTTCGAGGAAGGAAAGCATTCGGAGGAAAGCATTCTTCAGGCCGAAACCGTGGTGAAGAGTCCGGGCATTCCCGATTCGGCGCCTTTGGTTTTAAAGTTGAAAGAACAGGGAATTCCGGTTATTTCCGAGATAGAATTTGCCGGACGGTTTACCAAAGCCAAAACCGTATGTATTACCGGCAGTAACGGAAAAACCACTACCACTTTGCTTACATACCACATTCTGAAAAATGCCGGGTTGGATGTGGGTCTGGCTGGCAATGTGGGAAAAAGTTTTGCCTGGCAGGTGGCCGTAGAACCCCATGATATTTATGTGATTGAGCTGAGCAGTTTTCAGCTCGACGGAATGTACAACTTCAGGGCCGATGTGGCTGTGCTGCTGAACATTACTCCCGATCACCTTGACCGTTATGGTTACAACATGCAGAATTACACCGATTCCAAGTTCCGGATTCTGCAAAACCAAACCGAATATGATTATTTCATCTGTTGCGCCGACGATGAAATCATTCAGAAAGAAATAACAAAGAGAGAGATAAAACCGACCCTGATTCCTTTCAGTTTGAAGGAACCCGTTTCACCGGGGGCAGGTATATCCAACGAAAAATTGATTATAAATTTTAACCAAAAACAATTCAGCATGTCTATTCTGGATTTATCATTGCAAGGAAAACATAACACCTACAACTCCATGGCTGCAGGAATTGCGAGCATGGTTTTCGAGATTCGCAACGAACAGCTCCGCGAGAGTCTGGCCGGGTTTAAAGGTGTTGAACACCGGTTGGAGCACTTTTTGAAAGTGCATGGAATTGAGTTCGTAAACGACTCAAAAGCCACCAACGTCAATTCCACCTGGTATGCACTGGAAAGTATTCATAAACCTATTGTGTGGATTGCCGGAGGAATTGACAAGGGAAATGACTACACCATGCTGAAGCACCTGGTAAAAGAGAAAGTAAAAGCCATTGTTTGTCTTGGAAAAGACAACTCGAAGCTTCATGCCGCTTTCGACAGTGTGCATAAAAATGTGGTGGATGCATCGAATATGGAGGAAGCGGTAAAAGCAGCTTATTATCTTGCCCGAAACGGCGATACCGTGTTGCTTTCTCCTGCCTGCGCCAGTTTCGATCTGTTTGAAAATTACGAAGACCGTGGAAATCAGTTTAAAGAACAAGTAAGAAATTTGTAAATGACGTTGTTTGAATCGAAAATATTCAGGGGCGACAAGGTAATCTGGATTGTATTGCTGCTGCTTTCGCTGCTCTCGCTGTTAATTGTTTACAGCTCTACGGGGGCGTTAGCTTACAGGCAGGCCTCGGGCAATACCATGCATTTCCTTATCCGGCAAATTTTTTTCCTTGGTGCCGGATTGGGTCTTATGCTCATGATGGTCAATTTCCTTTCGGTTAAAATTTATTCCATTCTGGCCAATTTCCTCATTTACCTCAGTATAGGTTTACTTATAGTGTCGGTTGCCATGCAGTTTTCAGGCATGTCGCGCGGCAGCGGACGAACGCTCGATATTGGTTTTATCTCGTTTCAGCCGGCCGAGCTGGCAAAGATTGCACTTATCATGTTTACTGCCAAAGTGCTGGCCAAAAACCAGAAAACCCGGGGTGAGCTGAAAAGGGCTTTTTATATCGTAATCGCACATACCGTAGTGGTTTGCGGGTTAATTTTCTTTTCCAATTTTTCTACCGCTGCCCTGCTTTTTGCAACCATTCTCACCATGTTGTTTGTGGGAAGGGTTCCGTTTAAACATTTGTTTGTGGTGGTAGCCATTGGCGTGGGCATTGTGGCGGCAACCTATTTTCTGGCCGATAGGTTTCCATCGGCACCAACCCGGATGCATACCGTTAAGGGGCGTATAGAGCGGTTTTTCAATGGTGATCCCAACGCTGAAAAAGGAATTACACAGGCCGATTACGCCAAACTGGCCATTTACGAAGGGGGAATATTGGGTAAAGGACCGGGCCGATCGGATGTAAGTAACTACATGGCTGCTGCTTACAATGATTTCATTTTCGCCATTATTGTGGAAGAATACGGGTTGGCAGCAGGAATTCTTGTGATGTTCCTGTACCTCATTTTCTTTTTCAGGGCGGTGGTTATTGTGCGAAGGGCAACCCGAACGTTCCCCGCATTTCTGGTTACGGGGCTGGCCATGGTGCTGGTGTTTCAGGCCATGATCAACATCGGGGTCTCTTCGGGCGTATTGCCTGTAACCGGACAGCCGCTTCCCTGGGTGAGTCTTGGCGGTACTTCACTGTTGTTTACCTCGGTGGCCTTCGGTTGCATTCTAAGCGTGAGCTATCAGAACCAGGTGAACAGGGAAATTCAGAAACCGCCGGTACAGGTAAATGTGCCCGATGAAGATTATGAAATGAGTTATGAAAAAAGTACTGAAAAGAAATAAATGAAGCTGAAGAAAGTTATCATAAGCGGAGGAGGAACAGGGGGGCATATATTCCCGGCACTGGCCATTGCTAACGAAGTTGGCAGAAGGTATCCCGATGCCGAAATTTTGTTTGTGGGCGCATTGGGCCGCATGGAGATGGAAAAGGTACCGGCTGCCGGCTATAAAATCATTGGTCTGCCTGTAACCGGGTTTCCGCGCAGGCCGGGAATGAAAATGATAACCTTTGTAGTTCGCCTGCTAAAAAGCAACAAGCTGGCAAAAAAAATAATCAATCAGTTCAATCCGCAGATTGCCATCGGCGTGGGGGGCTTTGCCAGCGGCCCTCTGCTCCGGGCGGCTGCCCGGAAAGGAATCCCCACACTCATTCAGGAGCAAAACTCGTATGCCGGCATTACCAATAAACTGCTGGCCAAAAAAGCGCACACCATTTGTGTGGCTTACGACAACATGGAAAGATATTTCCCTGCCGAAAAAATTGTGCTTACAGGAAATCCCATACGTGAAAATTTATTGAGCGGATTGAAAAACAACCGGGAGGCATTTGAGTATTTCGGTTTGAAAAATGCCGGAAACGTGATTTTGATTGTGGGAGGAAGTCTGGGCGCGCGTTCAGTTAACCATGCTGTGCTGAAAAATATTTCACTGATTGCCGGCTCCGATGTGCAGGTAATCTGGCAAACAGGGGCTATCTATTACAAGAAAATCCTCGAAAAAATGAAGGATGCGACTCCGCCAAACCTGTATATCCACGAATTTTTAGCGCGCATGGATTTGGCGTATGCTGCTGCCGGTGTGGTTATTTCACGGGCAGGTGCCGGTACCATTTCCGAGTTGTGCCTGGTGGGCAAGCCTTCCATTTTGGTGCCGTCGCCCAATGTGGCCGAAGACCACCAGACCAAAAACGCCCGGGCGCTGGCCGACAAGGGGGCTGCCATTTTGGTTCCCGACACTGAAATTGACGAAAAATTGCTGCCCGAAGCCATTCGTCTCATTCAGAATGAAACCGAATGTAAACAACTTTCAGAAAATATAAAATTGCTGGCGCGGCCCAACGCCACCCGGCAAATTGTTGATGAAGCAGAAAAATTAGTGAGTGAATGAATAACCTTCAAAATATTAAAAATGTGTATTTCCTCGGAATCGGGGGAATTGGAATGAGTGCGCTGGCCCGGTATTTTAAATATACCGGGCGCAATGTGGCTGGTTACGACCGCACCCCAACAGCGCTTACCGATGCTTTACAGTCGGAAGGAATCGATGTGCATTTTGAAGATGATGTACGTCACATTCCATCCAAATGGAACCCCGCCGATACTCTGGCGGTTTTTACACCCGCCCTGCCCGACGAACACAAGGAACTTTCGTGGTTCAGGGAAAAACCCATCGGGTTGCTCAAACGGGCCAAGGTTTTAGGTATGGTGTGCAACGAGAAAAATTGCATAGCCGTATCGGGAACCCATGGAAAAACCACCGTGAGCACCATGACGGCTACCATTCTGAAAGAAACAAAAAATGGATGCGGCGCTTTTCTGGGCGGAATTTCCAAAAATTTTGGGAGCAACCTGTTGCTGCCTCCCGAAGAATCGGACTGGATTGTTGCCGAAGCCGACGAGTTCGATCGGTCGTTCCTGCACCTCTATCCCCGGCTGGCTCTGGTAACCTCGCTCGATGCCGACCACCTCGATATTTACGGCGATAAAACAAAAATTGTGGAGTCGTTCATCAAATTTATCTCCCAGATAAAACCGGAAGGTACGCTGGTAGTAAAAAAAGGGGTTGATTTGGATGTTCAGCATACCAAAGCACAGGTTTTAACCTATTCGCTTAACGGACCGGCTGATTTTTATGCGATAAACCTCCGGTTGAGCGGTGAAGGCGGCGCCTATTTCTTCGATATTAAAACCCCTGACGGAAATATTGCCAATTGCCGGCTCAATTATCCGGGACTTATTAATGTTGAAAACGCAATTGCTGCAACTGCTCTGGCTTCTCTTGCTGGAGCTTCTGTCAGTGAAATAAAAAGCGGGCTGGAAAAATATCAGGGTGTGGTTCGACGTTTCGATGTAAGGTATAAGAGTGAGAAACAGATTTATATCGACGATTACGCGCACCATCCGGCGGAGTTGAAGGCGGCCATTCAATCGGTAAAGGCACTTTATCCCAACCGGCAGGTGACCGGAATTTTTCAACCGCACCTCTACTCGCGCACACGCGATTTTGCAGGCGAATTTGCCGCCAGCCTCGATTTGCTCGACGAGGCCGTGCTGGTGCCTGTTTATCCTGCACGTGAAGAACCCATCAAAGGGGTTTCTTCGGAATTGATTTTTGAAAAAATGAAAAACGAGCGAAAGTTTTTGGTTGAAAAAAACGATGTGCCCGCGTTGCTGAAAGAACGCCATACCGATGTGGTTATAACTATGGGAGCCGGAGATATCGACAGCATTTCGGGTGAAATCACGGATGTTTTAAAACAAAAAGGCTGATGTTGAAAAAAGTATTGAAATTGGTGGGCTATCTGTTGTTGATCGTGTTTCTGGCGGTCACGCTGGCTTTTTCATCGCGCGAAAGCCGCCATGTTACCTGCAGCAGCATTCAAATCGATTTCAATGAAGATGAGCTCATAAAAATCAGCCGTGAGGAGATTACCCGGCTGGTAAGAGCTGCCGATAATCAGCTGATAGGGAAAGAGCTGAAACAGATAAATGCAGAGTTGATCGAACAGGAGGTGGAAAAACACCAGACCATACTCAATGCCGAAGTTTACAAGGTGATAGCCCGGGACAGTACTGCTTACAAGGGGATTCTCGGAATCAGGGTAAGTCATCGTGTGCCGGCGGTGAGGGTAATGTCTTCCACGGGAAGTTACTACCTTGATAAAACCGGCGAGCAGATTCCCGTTTCGGCAAATTATGCTGCACGGGTTTTGGTAACAACCGGCTATTTTTCAGAAGAGTTTGCCCGCGATGAACTGCTGCCGTTTGTGCTGTTTCTCGATGAAAATCCTTTCTGGAAAGCACAGATTGAACAGGTGCATGTGGAACAAAACGGCAATGTTATAGTTACTCCACTGGTGGGCGACCATGTGATTGAGCTGGGTTCCCTGAATAATTTTCAGGTGAAGCTGCGCAATATGAGAGCATTTTACGAACAGGTGCTGGCCCGCAACCAGTGGGATAAATATGAACAAATAAGTGTAAAGTATAAAAATCAGGTAATAGCGAAAAAAAGATAAACATGGCTTCAAAATCAAATTTTTCGGTAGTTATTGATGTAGGTACATCGAAGCTGGCAGCCATTGCCGGACAGAAAAACGAGGACGGGAAACTGGAGATTATTGGAATGGCGAAAGTACCTGCCCGGGGAATTAAGCGAGGAGTGGTGCTGAACATCGAGGAGGCGGCAGATGCTGTTGATCAGCTGCTTGGCGAATTGCAACAGCAAACCGGAAAGACCGTGTCGAAAGTGGATATAGCTTATGCCGGACAGCCCGTGAAGATTCTGAATCATAAAGGGTACAGGCTAACTTCCGGCGACGGGGTTGTCAGCCAGGCCGATGTGAATGAACTTTGGGCTGAGGTTGAAAACCTGCAAACTGAGGAAGGGTATAAAATCCTGCACATCATTCCGCAACAATACACGGTTGATGAGGAAATAACCGATTTAAACCCGGTTGGCATAACCGGAAGAAAAATTGAAGCCACTTACAAGGTTATTGTGGTGCCTGAGGTCCACCTTTTTAACTTCAGGCGGGTTTTCGACAAAAACAGGGTGGAAATAAATGATATTGTTTTCGCCCCGCTGGCTGCTTCAGAGGCCGTATTGACAGGTGATGAAAAGGAAATGGGCGCTATTTTGCTCGATATGGGAGCCGGCACTACCAAACTGGCTGTTTATCACGAGGGAATTATGATTCATACTGCCGTTATTCCTTTCGGAGGAAATGTGGTTACAAACGATATCAGAGAAGGATGTTGTATTTTACCCAAGTGGGCCGAGCAGCTGAAAGTACAGTACGGGCAGGCACTAGGCGATTTTGCCGATGAGAGTAAAGTGGTCACCATACCTGGTCACAACGGTTGGGAACCCAAGGAAATCTCCTTTAAAAGCCTGGCTTTTATTATTCAGGCCCGTATGGAAGAGATCATCGACAGCGTAAATTTTCAAATTGAAAAATCGGGCATTGCCGATCAGCTTGGCTCAGGTGTTGTTCTTTCGGGCGGAACAGCCGGGTTGAACAACCTGATTTCGCTGGTCAAGTTTCGCACGGGTATGGATGCCCGGCTGGCATTTCCCGTCATCAGGCCAGTGCAGAAAACTCCGGGACTGAACGATTTTGGATATTTAACAGCACTTGGACTTTTAAAACTTGCCCTCGACAAAGTGGATCCCGCTCCCAAAAAGAAAGAGAAAAAACCCAGGAAGAAACGGGAAAGCCGTTTTTCTCCGTGGCTGAAAGGGGTTGTACAGGGCGTACTCGATTATGTGGACGACGACGATGATGTTGCACTCAACTAAAAATGAATGATATGACCGAATTAGTAAATTTTCAATTTCCACGGGCTTCATCTTCCATTATTAAAGTAATTGGCGTAGGTGGAGGTGGCTGCAACGCGGTCAGTCATATGTGCGAAGAGGGAATTGCAGGCGTTGATTTTATCATCTGCAATACCGATTCGCAGGCCATGGAAAACAGCAATGTGCCGGTGAAAATCCAGCTGGGGGTAACCCTTACCGAAGGCCGTGGCGCAGGAAATATGCCGCAAATGGGCGAAGATGCTGCCCGGGAAAATTACGAAGACCTGAAAAATGTACTGAAGGAGAATACCAAAATGCTCTTCATTGCTGCCGGCATGGGAGGAGGCACAGGTACAGGTGCTGCCCCGGTAATTGCCAGTCTGGCCCGCGAACTCGACATACTGACCATTGCCGTAGTTACCGTTCCCTCGCCTGCCGAAGGGAAAAAACGCTTTGGGCAGGCTATGGATGGCATCAAAAAACTGGCAGAATATGTGGACAGTATGCTGGTGGTAAGCAACCAGCGCCTGCACAACATTTTTGGCGACCTGCCTGCACGTCAGGCATTTAAAATGGCCGATAATATTGTGGCAACCGCTGTGAAAGGGGTGGCCGAAATAATTACCCTTCACGGAAATATAAACATCGACTTTGCCGATGTTTATACCGTAATGCACAACAGCAGGGTGTTTATAATGGGAACCGGTTTCTCATCGGGCGAGGGACGCGCCATGAAAGCAGTGAACGAAGCGCTGGAATCGCCTCTGCTCGACAGCAATGATATTTTTGGAACCAAAAGCATCCTGCTAAATATTATTTCAGGAAAGGACGAAGTTACCATCGGTGAAATCGGTGAAATTATTGAAGCCCTTCAGGAAAAAGCAGGCCAGGAGGCAGACATTATTTGGGGGAACGGTTATGATGAGAGCCTCGGCGATAAAATGAGTGTGACCATTCTTGCCACCGGCTTTAAAACCAACCCCAACCAGTTGCTTCAACCCCGCATGGAACCCGAGAAATTTGAGCTTGGAAAACAAGATGCAGTGGAAAGTAAGAAGGAATTTGAAGAAACTCAGGAAGCAGATAACACTGAACCGGAAGATGTGCTTTTGGAAACTGAAGCCAGGGATATGAGTTCAGCCAGGTATTTTGGAACCGGTTTTTCAGCACCTGTTGAGGAAAAGAAGAATAAAAAAAGCATTTTCTCCGAAAAACGGAAAGAGAAAAAGAAAAAAGCAAAAGATAAAAGCCGGGAGCCGGTGAAACAGGGAAGCATCGACAACTGGTTTTATAAAAATTTTGGACTGAACAAGTTATTCGACGATGAAGATCAGTCGCTGGAAGAGTAAGAGAGTTTAACCTGAAAAAACAACGAAATGACAGAAGATATTACAAATTTTGAGAATCAGCAACATGCAGAAGCAGCCATCAAAGTTGTCGGAGTAGGCGGTGGCGGAGGCAATGCACTTAACTTCATGTTCAAACAGGGAATTCGCGATGTGGATTTTGTGGTATGCAATACCGATTCGCAGGCGCTCAACGCCAGTCCGGTGCCCGTAAAAGTACAGCTGGGATCGGCGTTAACCGAAGGGCGCGGCGCCGGAAACCGCCCCGAGGTGGGGAAACAGGCTGCCCTTGAGAACATCGAGGATGTAAAAAATGCCCTTTCAAATAAAACAAAAATGGTTTTTATCACTGCCGGAATGGGCGGGGGTACAGGAACAGGCGGAGCTCCGGTGATTGCAGAGGCATGCAGCTCGCAGGGATACCTTACCGTAGGAATTGTAACCATACCTTTTCGCAACGAAGGGAAAAGACGTATTAAGCAGGCCATCGACGGGATTGCCGAACTGGAAGGACACGTAGATGCATTGCTGGTTATTAATAACGAACGCATTCGCGAAATGTACGGCGATTTCGGCATTTCGGAGGCCTTTTCAAAAGCCGATAATGTGCTGGCTACTGCCGCCAAAGGCATTGCCGAAATTATTACAGTTCCGGGGTACATTAATGTAGATTTTGCCGATGTGGAAACCGTGATGCGGAAAAGCGGTCTGGCTTTGATGGGGACTGGTGTTGCCAGCGGAAAAGACCGGGCCACCGAGGCCGTGGAACAGGCACTGAATTCGCCGCTGCTGAATAATAACGACATTCGCGGGGCCAAAAATATTCTGCTCAACATTACCTCGGGAATACAGGAGGTTACTATGGACGAAGTGGGCCGCATTACCGACTACCTCCAAAACAAGGCAGGTTTTGAAGCCGATTTGATTTGGGGAAATGGAAAAGATGACAGCCTTGGCGAAGAAATTTCGGTTACGCTTATTGCCACCGGTTTTGGAAAAAGTTCCATTGCCGAATTAACCGGCGAGCGGAAAGTGGAAAAAGAGACGCACTCTTTAAACGTCGATTCTGTGGATGACAATAAACCGAAACCGGAAAAAATCAGCCCTGACAAAAAACAGGATGAATCCGGGCAGGCAACCCTGAGTTTTCAAAACAACGAAGAGGATACCGGCGATTTGGAGTTTGAAGTGTTGTATCCCAAAACCACAAAAGAGCGGAAAAACCGATCGGACAAAACCCGGATAGACTTTGCCCAGGCATCGGATGAAGATTTGGATGAAATGGAAAACATACCTGCTTACGAAAGGAGACAACTGCGCATGAACGATCCTAAATACAAAAAGAAATTTTCAAACTATTCGGTTACCAGCGAAAACAAACTCACCGATAAAAATTCGTACCTTCACGGGCAGGTTGATTAACAACAAAAAAAGAAAATAATGTCACTTTTTGAAAAAATTAACGATGAATTGAAGGCGGCAATGAAAGCCCGCGACAAAGTGAAGCTGGAAGCGTTGCGAAACATCAAGAAAGTAATGATTGAAGCCCGGGCTGCCAAAGGGGCAGGCTCGGAACTTACCGATGACGAATCGTTGAAAATTATAGCCAGACTGGCCAAGCAGGGAACCGATTCGGCTGCCATTTACAAAGAACAGAACCGGAATGAACTGGTTGAGGAGGAGATGGCACAAGTGGCAGTGTACGAAACATTTCTGCCAAAAAAATTGTCGGGCGATGAATTACTGAAGGCAGTGAAAACCATCGTTGAAAAAACCGGCGCCACTTCCATGAAAGATATGGGAAAGGTGATGGGTATCGCTTCAAAAGAGCTTGCAGGTAAAGCTGAAGGTGCCGATATTGCTGCCAGGGTTAAAGAATTGCTTTCGTAGGAAGGGAATGTTTGGCTGTTGCAGGGTGATCATTAATCATCATCCAGGTTGCTGTCATCGTCATCATCGTCGGCTATCTGGTCGGCCACGTGATCCAAATCGGCGTATTTGTCTTCAAATTCCTGTTTAACCTCGTCTTTCAGAAATCCGTCGTCATCGAAATCCTCGTCTTCATCAACAATCTGGATGGCTTCGTTTTCCGTCATGCGGAGCATGTAATATTTGTCTTCGGTTTCAAAAGGCAGTGCTGTTACCTTTATGCCGTTCTTGTCGAAGAAATGAATCAGATGATCGGCAAAACCATCGGAGTAAACAAATTTTATCTGTTCCTGTAAATCTTTGTCGAGCTTGTTGTAATCTTTAATAACCCTTGGTTTGTTAGGCGTCATAATTCAAATATTTTAATCTGTTTTTTTGCAGATTCAATTTTAACTTCAAAAACATGCATTTATTAGTACTTATGGTTGTTCGTTTTTCAGAACATTAACCATAGCAAATAAATAGTATCCTTTCGATATTTGCAACACTTCACAAATTTTTTTTGGTTTTTTTTCGGCGCCTGATTTTTCCGTAGATGCATTGGCGGTCGTTACACCAGTTACACTGATAGCCTTTTTGCTGACAACCTGTTCCAATTCCTGTGATGCCGCTAACCGATTTTATGGGGTGCATAAGCGATGAATCAGAAAGTGAAATGCCGCAAAAACCAGTTGGCAACAGGGAAAAAAGCTTGTGCTGCTCGGCTACATTCCAGTTGCAATAGCCCGGCGAAAAGGCATCGGTAATGTCCAGGCCTTCTGTTGCGGCTTCTTTCCGAATTTTTTCCTGCAACGCTGCGGCTGCTTTTTCAACGGTTACCGTGCCGGTAACATCCAGCACATAGGCCAGCATTTCGTTCCCTTCGGCTGCTTTTTTCGCAGCCAGGTTGGAAATGCCTTCGCCGGCTGTGCAAACAAAAACAGCGGCTTTGGTGGCTTCTTTCCATTGGGTTACAACGATTTTCCCCGGATGAAATTCCTGGTTTTCTATTTGAATGGTTTTGTTTTCAGGATGTACACAAACATTGCCGAAAATCTGAAAGCCTCCCGAGATGCTGCAAAATTCCGGAGCAAGTTCAAGGGCCTGTTTAATCAAACCGGGAAACGGCTCGGGCGATTGTCCCGGTTCAAAGCCCATCAATTCTTCTATTTCTGAAGCAGAAATACTGAGTTCTGAAAAAGAGAAATTTTGTATTCTCATTTGCAGCTCTTTTAAGAATTGGCTATCCCTCAAAAATTTCAATTTTTTCAATCACGTCTCCGGCGCGAATGGCATCTATTACTTCAAGCCCATCCACCACTTTTCCAAAGCAGGTATGGTGTCCGTCGAGGTGTTTGGTGTTTTCGCGGTTGTGGCAAATAAAAAATTGCGAACCACCGGTGTTTCTTCCGGCATGGGCCATTGACAGAACCCCGCAGTCGTGGTACTGATTATTTCCGCCGGTTTCACATGGGATGTTGTAACCTGGTCCGCCGGCGCCGGTGCCGTCGGGGCAACCGCCCTGAATCACAAAGTTGGGAATCACGCGGTGAAACGTCAGTCCGTTATAAAAACCTTCTTTCGCGAGTTTTACAAAGTTTGCAACGGTTCCGGGTGCGTCGGTGTCGTAAAAATCAATCTTCATTTCTCCTTTTGCGGTATGGATGGTTGCTTTTGTAGTCTGTGCCATTTTGTTTTTTTTAATTACGGCGCAAAAGTAAAAAATTCCGGGAGATATTCGGTGGTTTTGGTTTTTGCCATTCCGGTAGAATGTTCATATTCCGAAAGAACTTTGTAATTACCTCCCAGAGAGGACAACTAAAGCACAAAATTTGTAATATTGCATTCTGTTGATTTGCCTCTTTAGCTCAGTTGGCAGAGCAGCTCATTCGTAATGAGCAGGTCGCGGGTTCGAGTCCCGTGAGAGGCTCAACCCTCGAACGGGACGAGAAGTTTATCCCGATTTTTATCGGGAAGTCCCGTGAGAGGCTCAACCCTCGAACGGGACGAGAAGTTTATCCCGATTTTTA
>CAZLGT010000002.1:154736-156036 GCA_964559175.1 uncultured Mariniphaga sp.
TCGGGAAGTCCCGTGAGAGGCTCAAATTTCACAAAATTTATGTCATTTTCCCTTTTGTAACCATACCTGTTTTCAAATCTGTCAAAGTAGTATTAAAAAGAAAGGCATATCTAAACTTTCTTTTTTAAATTTATCATTTTTTAGCGTTCAGATAAATATTGCGCATCAATTACAGAATCAAACGGGTAAAAACCAGAACAAAAAGTATTGAATCAAAAAATGGCCAGGAAAAAAACCAACGGAAAGCAGAAGAGCATGGAAGAATCCCTTTGGGATTCGGCGAATAAGTTGAGGGGAACGGTTGAGTCGTCAGAATACAAGCATGTGGTTCTGGGATTGATTTTCCTGAAGTTTACAAGCGACAAATTTGAAGAACGACGGCAGGAACTCATCCGCGAGGGAAAAGAGAAATTCATTGAAATGAAGGAATTCTATAACATGAAGAACGTTTTCTTTCTTCCCGAAATTTCCCGGTGGAGCTACATCATACAAAATGCCAAGCAGGATGATATAGCGTTGAAAATTGATACCGCCCTGCATACCGTTGAAAAGAACAATCCGACACTGAAAGGAGCATTACCCGATAATTACTTCTCTCGCCTTAATATGGATGTGAGCAAACTCTCCGCTTTGCTCGACACCATTAACAACATCGACACGCTGAAAGATAAACAGCAGGATGTTGTGGGGCGGGTTTATGAATATTTCCTGGGAAAATTTGCTTTGGCCGAAGGAAAAGGGAAAGGCGAATTTTATACGCCCAAAAGCATTGTAAACCTGATTGCCGAAATGATTGAGCCTTACAAGGGAATTATTTACGACCCGGCCTGCGGAACCGGCGGTATGTTTGTGCAGTCGGTTAAGTTTATTGAGGCACACCAGGGCGACAAACGCGAGGTTTCCATTTACGGACAGGAGTTGATGTCCACCACTTATAAGCTGGCGAAGATGAACCTGGCCATTCGCGGTATTTCTGCAAACCTGGGGGCAGTACCGGCTGATACGTTTGCCCGCGACCAGCACCCCGATTTAAAAGCCGATTTTATCATGGCCAATCCCCCGTTTAACCTCAAGGACTGGCGTGCTATAAACGAATTAATTGACGATCCCCGCTGGAGAGGTTACGATGTGCCTCCGGCAAGTAATGCCAACTATGGCTGGATTCTGAATATGGTTTCCAAGTTGTCTGATAACGGTATTGCCGGATTTGTTTTAGCAAATGGAGCACTATCCGGCGGAGGCAGTGAATACCAGATTCGTAAAAAGCTTATCGAGAACAGGTTGGTCGAGGCGATTATGG
>CAZLGT010000003.1:0-142803 GCA_964559175.1 uncultured Mariniphaga sp.
AAAAAGAAATAATACAGTTCTTTGATAACATTTTAACAAAGTAGGATTATGCCAAAAATGAAAACGAATCCCGGCGCCAAAAAACGTTTCAGGCTAACGGGAACAGGGAAAATTAAGAGGAAACATGCCTACAAAAGCCACATTTTGACGAAAAAAAGTACAAAAAGAAAACGGAATCTCGGGTACTGGACAGCCATTGACAAAACCAACGAGAATAACGTGAAGCTTTTGTTGAACATGAAGTAAAATCCTTTTAAAAAGTAAAAAGAGTAATTAACCAGGTTATTGTGCTTTAAAGTGTTTCTTTTCATTTGGGAAGAGGACGCCGGTAACCAAAAAAGTAAAAAGTATGCCAAGAAGTGTAAATCATGCAGCATCACGTGCCCGGAGGAAAAAAATTCTGAAGCGGACGAAAGGTTATTTCGGTGCACGTAAAAATGTTTGGACAGTCGCAAAAAACACCTACGAAAAGGGTTTGCAATACGCATATCGCGACAGAAAAACCAAAAAACGCAATTTCCGTGCATTGTGGATTCAGCGTATTAACGCCGCAGCCCGAATCGAAGGGTTGTCGTATTCGCAGTTTATGGGATTGCTTAAGAAAAACGATATTGAAATCAACAGGAAAGTGCTGGCCGATTTGGCCATGAACCAGCCTGAAGCGTTCAAAGCAATCGTTGAGAAAGTAAAATAACAGACTGTATTATTTTAGGTGAAATAGAAATAAGCCCGGAAGATTCTTCCGGGTTTTTTTGTGGGTGGCGCGTTCCGATATCGGAATCAACCGCGCATTCCTCCAATCAAAACAGATATCCTTTCCACACAAGATTCCTGTCATTCAAATATTTTCCATAACCACGAAGTATTATTACGTAAAGACTTCCATTGAAATACCCTTGTTTTTAACGTAACCTTTTTATTTCTTTACCTTTCTGAATTAAAAAACCAGTAAAATGAAACACAGGTCCATTTTTGTTGCTGTAATACTTCTTCTTTTTACTTTTTCAGGCTTTGCACAATCCAAAACCAGTGAAATAAATATCAATCCGCAGGTTAGTTTTTATAAAGACAAATATTCGCATAATTCTTTCGTTCCCCTTAATCCCGGTGCTGAAATTTTATATGAGTTTGGATTGAACAGCAAAATCTCCCTGGCATCCGGCGTCAGTTATTCCTACAGTATTTGGAAATACTCTGTTGCCCGAAGTAGTTTTTTTAAAAGACCGGCACATGAGTTATATCTCCCTGTTATTATGAAGTTCAAATTCAATCATAAATTTTTTACTGAATTTGGATTGTATTCAGGATGGCTCATGAAAGGAAAAGAACTGTATATGAACAATATCGACATTAGATACTGGAAAGACAATACAGAAAATACGAATGACAGTTCAAGTCCGAAATTTTCTGCCGACCTTTATTTTGGTGCCGGATTTAATCAGGCAATAAAAGAAAATCGTACCATCCGGTTTATTCCATTTGTAAAATATAAATTGAAGGACAATTGGATGGGCGAGGTTCGGGAAAGGATTAGTGCCGGGGTGAAAATTAATTTTGTGTTTGATTTATAACTTTAAAATGGTTTTTTCCCAAACTATTCGTATTGCAACAATCAAACGCAGAATCGGCGATTTAAAATTGCCGCACCCGTCAAACTCCCTTCAGTAACCCGCCGTCAACCACCAGGCTTGCGCCGGTAATATACGATGCAGCATCGGAAAGTAAAAAGGCGCCGGCTTTTCCAAATTCTTCGATGGTTCCGTAGCGGCCCAACGGAATGGCAGATTCGTTTTGTTGTTTTATTTTTTCCACCGGAATACCCTGTTTTTCTGCCAGGTTTTTGTCCAACGCTTTTACGCGGTCGGTATCGATGCGTCCGGGAATGAGGTTATTCACCCGTATGTTTTCTCCAGCCAGTTCGTTGGACAGGCTTTTTACCAAACTGGCAACTCCCGAGCGGAAAACATTGGAAAGCAGCAGCCCGTTAATCGGCTCCTTCACCGAAAGCGAAGTAATCGTTAAAACGGAACCTCCGCCACCGGAACGCATGTGGGGCAAAACGCCGCGAATAAGACGCACGGCGCTCATCAGCGTCAGGTTAAAAGCTGCCTGCCAGTCATCGTCAGAAAAGTCGCCGAAATTTCCCGGAGGCGGGCCGCCGGCATTCACAACCAGCCCGTCGATGCGCTCAAAAGCTTGTATCACTTCTGTCACCCAGCTCTCGATTGACATTGCATCCGAAGCATCAAAAACCGATGCATGAACTGTGGCATTTGTTTCTGTCCGTAACTTTTGAGCAGCCACTTCCACTTCGTTTTTCGTTCGACTGGCAATACAAACCGTGGCGCCGTTTTTGGCCAGTTCGCGGGCAATGCCAAATCCCAGTCCCTTGCTGGATGCGGCTACCATAAATACTTTTCCTTCCACTTGTAGATCCATGAGACAATTAAAAATTAAAAATTTGAAATTTAAAATGTAAGAAAATCTCAAATAGCAAAAGACAAATAACAAATAGTATTCATAATTTTTCAATAATTCATAATATTCAAAAGACTTCTTCAAAGAGTAACCAGATTCTGGAAGGGGTGGTTCTTCTTTACTCTCCTTCTGCGGAGGGGTTGGGGGAGGCTTTTAACGCAAACGCGGCAAACGACGCCAGCCAGTGCGCACCGGCATATTCACCCGAGTCCATTTTTTCGTAGCTGTAATTGAAATGTTCCACACCCAGGTTCATCATCTTTTGGTTTTTAAGTGAATGGCCCATTTCGAAAAGGCACCACGCGCGGCTGAAGTTCAATCCGTCGAGGTGGGCCAGTTTGCCGTCGCTGCGGTCGGTTACCTCGGCTGGCTGCAAATATTTGCCTGGATTTTTTTCAAATCCGGGAAGGAATTTTTTCAGCCATTTTTTGAACTCATTTTCAGACAAAATTTTTTGCATGAGCGCGGCTTCCTGCAAACAGGGAGAAAAAAAATCGAATCCGCCCGGTTCCCAGTTGAGGGGACAATCCCGGTCATTCAGAAAATATTCTTTCGCTTTTTCTTCAATTTTCCGGGCCAGTCCGGCATTGTATTTTTTAGCGTAGTCGTAAGCGAACGACATTCCAAAGGCAATGTTGGTGTGTTCGCCCACCCGAATCGGATAGATGAGTTTGTCCAGAAATTCGATAAATTTTTCCGAGAGGAGATCAACCAATGGGTTCAGATTCTCGTGCATTTCAGCTGCCTCCGGCGTATTCCATTCACGCAGGGCTTCGTCGAGTTTCAACAGCCATGCCCAGCCATAAGTACGCTCGAAATCTTTGTTGTGTTCATCGTCGAAAAATTCCATCTCATTCAGAATATTTTCTTCGGTTATGTTTTTTCTCAGTTTCAACAGAATTTCATTCTGGAATTCAAACTCCGGAAAAGTTTTCAGAATGGTTACCAGCGTCCAGTGTCCGTGCACGGAAGAATGCCAGTCGAAACACCCGTAAAACGCCGGATGCAGCTCCCGTGGCGGAGCCAGATAACTGTCGTCGCCCAAAACCTGCCCCAGTTTGTTGGGATATTCCTGATCGATGCATTCGTAAGCAAAATGGTACAGGTACCCGGCTTTTTCTTCATCAAAAACCAACGGATTTACGGGTGTATTTTGGGCATAAATTCCGAAACAGAGTGGGATTAAAACGAGAAAAAAATACCTTTTCATAAATTTTATTTACCGTAAAATACAATATTAATGATGATTCTGATTATTTATCCGGTTTTTTCATAAAAACACAAAAAAGTAAATTACACCTTTCGCAATTTCCATTTTCCCTTTCTGAAAACGATAAATGCAACCACTGCAAGTAAACTTTCGGCAGAAACAATAGCCATACTTGCACCAGTTAGGCCCATATCCAGTTTAATTGCCAGGAGCCAGGCAAGTGGAATTTCAAACAACCAAAAACAAAAGAAATTTATTTTGGTTGGGGTAAATGTATCACCGCTACCGTTAAATCCCTGAACCAGAGCCATGCCCAGGGCATATAAAGGAAAGCCGAAACTCACAATGCGAAGGGCATGTATTCCGAAGTCGAGCACAACAGCATCATTTATAAAAAGGTTGATAAAAAAACCGGGGAATAGCACCAGAATCAAACCAATTATTCCCATGAAGGCCATATTTACATAGCCTGTAATCCAGACCGATTTCTCTGCTCTGTCAGGGTACTTTGCACCCAGATTTTGCCCTACCAGGGTTGAGGCGGCATTGCTCAGGCCCCAGGCAGGAAGAAGTGCGAAGAGAATAATCCTGATAGCAATCGTATATCCGGCCAGCGCCTCGGGCCCGCTTACAGCAATAATTCGCACCAGGAAAATCCAGCTTGAAGTGGCAATCAGGTTTTGCAAAATTCCACCGCCGGAAATTTGGAGTAGTTCGAGCATCACTGAAAATTTTACTTTAATACTTTTCCAGTAAAGTTTAATTCTGTGATTCCCCCTGAAAAGCAGATAAAACTGATACATAACGGCCAATCCGCGGCCAATGGTGGTGGCAATGGCCGCACCTGCCAGACCCAGTTCGGGGAACGGGCCAATTCCAAAAATGAGCAGTGGATCGAGCACCAGGTTTATTATGTTTGCAAACCAAACCACACGCATAGAGATGGCTGCATCGCCCGAGCTACGGAAAACGGCGTTGATGATAAAAAGCAGCATCACCACTGCGTTTCCGCCAAACATTATGGCCGGATAAAGGACACCCTCTTCTGCCATCGTTTCGGTAGCGCCCATTAGCAGTAGAAATTCTTTGGCAAATAATATTCCCGGTACGGCAATAATTAATGATACAAAAACACCCACCAGAATCGCCTGAAAAGCTACAACTCCAGCCTCTTTTTTTCGTTTTTCGCCAATGCGGCGCGCTACAATAGCTGTGGTGGCCATGCTAAGCCCTGAACCAACGGCATAAACGATTGTCATTACCGATTCGGTAATTCCCACAGTAGCAACAGCGCCTGCACCAAGTTTTGAAACGAAAAAAATATCGACCACTGCGAAAACCGATTCCATCAGCATTTCAAGCACCATGGGAACGGCCAGAATAAAAATGGCATGCCCGAGCTTTGTTTCCGTGAAATCCCGCTCTGTTCCGGCTATTGCTTCCTTTATGTCTTTCCAGAGTGGTTTTAATTTGGATGAATAAGTGCTGAATTGAGCCAAATATCCTGATTTTTGTTTCATGTCTTTGTTAGATGTTACTTATACTAAATCCTGAAATCGGAAAGGGTAAGATATTACTTTCAGGAACCTGAATAGAGCGGAATCGAAAAACTGAACGTACTTCCTTCTCCTTCGAAACTGGAAAACCAAAGGCTGCCTCCGTTTCGTTCAGCCAGGTCTTTGCTGAGCATAAGTCCCAAACCAGAACCTTTTTCTTTTCCCGTGCCTTCCGTTTGGTGATTTCCTTTCAACAAGGTAGCCTGGGTATTGGGCGGAATGCCAACTCCGGTGTCGCTAACCGAGATAACCGCATGGCCATTACCGGCTTTTGTTGATATGGAAACTTTTCCGTCTGTTTGAGTGAATTTGATGGCATTATTTAACAGGTTGCGGATTACAGTTTCCAGCAATACTTTATCGCCCCAAACCTGAATATCTGTGCCATTTTGAAATTCGATGTCAATGGATTTTTTCTGCGAGAAGTGCATTGCCATTGCCACCGATTCTTCAATGGATTTATTAAGCGGAATTGCTCCGGGGGCAGTATCCAGTTTTCCCAGATTCGATTTGGCCCACACCAGCAGGTTCTCGAGCATGTTGAATGATGCGGCAATAACGGGTTTGTATTTTTTCAGCAAATCGCGGTAGTTCATGCCGTGGTCTTCTTCCACTAATATATCTACCATGCTGTTCAGTGTTCCCACCGGACTGCGCAAGTCGTGCGCAACTATGGAGAAAATTCTGTCTTTTGCCATGTTGGCTTCCTGAAGCGCTGCTTTCCTTTTTTTTAGCTTGAAGTTGAAATACAACATGGCAATGAGCCAGGCCACGATTAAAAACACGGCTCCCAGCATAAAATAAATGGTTCGTTGTTTGAGCAAATTTTCGCTTTTTAGCCGCGAGTTTTCCATTTCCTTTATCTGGTAATCGTAGGCCAAATCCATGATATTGTATTGTATGGCAATCCTTTCCTTGTAAATCTCATCTTTCACTTCCATTGCACTCTTTATCATTTCCAGAGCCTGGCCATGGTCTCCCATATTTTCATAAAAACCGGCCAGTTGACTGTAGTTCATTTGGGCCAGTTCCTTGTATTGTCCTGTTTCTGAAATTTCAAGGCTTTCCAGACCGGTTGCCAGGGCCAGTTCCCAATCGTTCATCGCATGATAATTTTTTGCCAGATAGTACAGTGCATTTGCCTCGCGGTGCTTGTTTCTGGTTTGACGGCTATCCTCAACCGCATCTATAAAAGTGGTTTGTGCCCGCATCAGTTCCCTGGTTTGCTGATAGCATTCACCTATTCTTATTTTGCTAAGGCAAACTCCGTTAATGTCATTGACCTTGGCGTAACCATCCCTGGCTTTTGAAAGTAAATCCAGGGCGGTGTCGATTTCTCCTTTTCGCAGGTAATGGGTGCCCAGGTTCAGCCAGGTGTATGCTGCTCCCACCGGATGGTTCGATTCAGGTATCAGTTCTTCTGCCCGTTTAAAATATTTCAGTGCGTTTTCATGGTTATCCCAGTCGTGGTAAACGAGGCCAATATTGTTTAAAAGCACAATGTTGAGGTCGGGCAGAATGTTTTCCGTTTCATTCAGGTGGAGCGCTTCAAAAAATAATTCGAGCGCTTTTTCGTAACTGGCCAGGCCCCACAATATGGCTCCTTTTGAATTATATACCGAAATCATGTACCGGAGTTCATTCAATTCTTCAAAAAGGATTTGTGCTTTTTGGATGTGCATAAGCCCTTCGAGGTACATGCCCTGCCGCCACCAGGCCAATGCAGTTCTCCACTCGGTAAGTGCAATGTCCTTCTTATGCTGTTCAGGATGGAAGGTGTCCAGTGCTTTTTCCAGATACCAAAGTGCGCTGTCTAATTCTTCCATCCGGTAAAAAGCGTACCCCTGTTCATAAAGTGCCTGTCCCAGTGATTCGATATTTTTCTTTTGATGAAAATAGTGTGTGGCTTTTTTTAGTGCCGGCAAGCCATTTTTATGCTCTCCCTTTTCATTAAAAGCCTTGCCGGTCAGTAAATAGGCTTTGGCAGCCCCTTCTTCATCGTTCAGCGATTGGGCAAGCTGCAGCGCCTGACTGGCAAGTTCAATAGTCTTTTCGGGAGAATCTTCGAGTAGTCTTTCCCCCTCCTCAATTAACCTCTCAATTGTTGCTTTTGTTTCGGTTTCTTCTGCACTGAAAAATGCAAAAGCAGATATGTTAATTGATAAAAAAAATACTATTAGAGTGAAAAATTTCATGCATCAGTTTAACTACGTAAAAATAGATAAACTTTTGTGAAATAAAAATAAGGAGTAGCTAAAAAAATGGTATCAGCACCTGGGCAGGGCATCCAGTTTCGCAAGGCCTCCCGTCGAAGTTTCGCGGTAATGGCTTTGAAGATCGATTCCGGTTTTGTACATGGTTTCTACTACCTCGTCGAAACTGATGCGGTGCCTTCCGTCCGACATCAACGCATAGGTATTGTGTGAAACAGCCCTCTCGGCAGCAAACGCATTTCGCTCAATGCAGGGAATTTGCACCAGTCCGGCAACCGGGTCGCAGGTCAGGCCAAGGTGATGTTCCAGCCCCATTTCTGCCGAATACTCAATCTGGTAAATGGTTCCTCCCATCAGTTGCGTGGCCGCTGCCGAAGCCATGGCGCAGGCGGTGCCTACTTCGCCCTGACAGCCCACTTCGGCGCCCGAAATGGATGCATTGGTTTTTACAATATTTCCGATAAGTCCGGCGGTTGCCAATGCCCTGATGATGGCGCCTTTTTCCACTTTATACACTTTTTTGAAATAAAAAAGAACCGCAGGCAATACCCCGCTGGCGCCACAGGTTGGAGCTGCCACAATTTCACCGCCCGCTGCATTTTCTTCAGAAACCGCCAGCGCATAAGAGAAAAGCTGCGAGCGCCGCTTGAAAGGTGTTGCAAAATTCTGGCCCTTAATAAAAAACGACTGGGCCTTGCGGGGGAGTTTCAAACCTCCGGGCAGTACGCCTTCTTTGTTTAATCCGTTTTTGATAGAGGCCTCCATGGTTTGCCATATTTCTTCCAAAAAGTCGGTTACATCCGGCGGTTCAAATTCAAAAACATATTCCCAAAACTGGTTTCCGTTGCGGTTACACCAGTCGAGAATTTCTGCCATTTTACCGTGCGGATATATTTCGGTTGTTTCGGTTTTGGTGAAGTCGTCGGTGATGGTTCCGCCACCTGTGCTGTAAACGGTCCATTCATCAATCAATTCATTTTTTTTGTTCCAGGCCGAAAGTTTCATGGCATTGGGGTGGCGTGGAAGAAAAGTTTCCGGCTCCCATAAAATGGAAAGCTCATGGTCCCGAAACGTATCTTCAATCACCTTATCGGTGAGATGCCCTTTGCCCGTGGCCGCCAGGCTTCCGTACAAAATAACCTCAACCCGGCTGGCTTTGGGGTTTCTTGCTTTGAATTTTTCTGCCGCCTTTTTGGGCCCCATAGTATGACTGCTCGATGGCCCTTGTCCTTTCCTGTAAATCTCTTTAATCGATTCCATTCCTGCACTTGTTATTTTGGGCGAATTTAGAATCTTTCACTGAAACAGGAATATTTCAGGCACGATTTTGTATTTTTAGAGCGAATTTGGATAATGTGGCTTTATGAAGGTTGTCCATAACAAATAAATACGTATGATTATGAATCACTTAAGTTATGTTTTTGTTTTTTTGCTGGTACTTACTGCATGTTCATCCGAAACCAAAAGTAAAATTGATATGCCTTATTCAAAATCCAACTTCGAGGGAGTAATTAACGGGAAAACCACGCGTATGTTTACCATGGAAAATGAAAACGGGATGGTGGTGACACTCACCAATTACGGGGCAAAAATTGTTTCAGTTTATGTCGCTGATAAAAAAGGGAATTTTGGCGATGTGTTGCTGGGGTTTAATTCAATAGATGATTATCAGCAATACGGAGCCAGCCATGGTGCTGTGGTAGGGCCGTTTGCCAATCGTATTGCCAACGCACGGTTTACCATCGACGGCGAAACATATCAGTTGCCGGTAAACAACGGAGAGGCCTGCTTGCATTCGGGACCCGACAGCTGGTACCGTAAGGTTTGGGATTACGAGAAAAAGGGGAATGTAACTACGTTTATGCTCGAAAGCCCTGATGGCGAGTTTGGTTTCCCGGGAAACAAAACGGCAAAGGTTGTTTATACGCTTACCGACGACAATGAGCTGAAAATAGATTATGAAGTTACAACCGACAAGGCTACGCACATCAATCTGACCAATCACAGTTATTTTAATTTGAGGGGAGAAGGGAACGGCGATATTTCAGATCATGTGTTGGTAATTAACGCAGACAAATCCACTCCGGTGGTTGACGAAAGTATGATTCCGACCGGCGAAATTGTGGATATCAGGGGAACAGCGCTCGATTTTACTGCTCCGCACATCATTGGCGAACGAATCGGCGACGACCATCCACAACTGGTTTTTGGATCGGGCTATGATTTCAATTATGTGATTAACAAAGAGCCCGGAGAGATGGCTTTTGCTGCCAGTGTTTACGAACCCGAAAGCGGAAGATATATGGAGGTATTTACCACCGAACCCGGAGTTCAGCTTTATACAGGAAATCATCTGCGCGGAAATGAAATTGGCAACAGTGAAAAAGCTTATGGTGCCCGCACCGGTTTCTGCCTCGAGACCCAACATTTCCCAGACAGCCCGAATCAGCCCGGATTTCCCTCTACTTTGCTTCTGCCCGATGATGTTTACAGGTCAACCACCATTTTTAAATTTTCGGTGAAAGAGTGATTATCTTCATCTTCAGGTAAGAATTTTTTATAATTTAGCTCAACAATATATCTTCGTTTTAAGAACTGCCCAAAAGGGAATTTATGCAAAAAAAAGTAGTGGTTATTACCGGCGCATCCTCAGGAATAGGGAAAGCACTGGCCGAAAAATACGCAGCCGAAGGTTGGAATGTGGTGATTGCAGCACGCCGTAAGGATCGCCTGGCAGAATTATCGGATAAGCTGGGAAACGAAAATGTGCAGTCGGTAAAAACGGATGTTACGCAGGAAGCAGATTGTAAAAAGTTGATTGAGAAAACGGTAGAGAGATTCGGACAAATCGACGTATTGATCAACAATGCGGGAATTTCCATGCGGGCACTTTTTCATAAAACCGACATGAAGGTGATGCGGCAGTTGATGGATGTCAATTTCTGGGGAACCGTTTTCTGCACAAAGTATGCGCTGCCGCACCTGCTGAAGACCAAAGGTTCGCTGGTGGGGGTTATTTCGGTTGGCGGATATGTAGGCCTTCCGGGGCGAAGTGGCTATTCCTCATCAAAATTTGCCGTGCGCGGCTTTTTAAACACCTTACGGGTTGAGAACCTGAAAACCGGTCTCCACGTGCTGGTAGTAGCGCCCGGTTTCACAGCCTCCGAAATACGCAAATCGGCATTGGTGGCCAATGGCGAACAGCAGGGAGATACCCCGCGAAACGAAGATAAAATGATGTCGGCGGAAGCCTGTGCCGCTCATATTTTTAAAGCGGTTAAAAAACGAAAAGGGGAACTCATCCTCACCTTTCTCGAAGGAAAGTTTACCGTATTTCTCTCGAAATTTGTTCCCGGTTTTGTGGAAAAGATGTCGTACAGAATGTTTGCCAAAGAACCCGATTCGCCGTTTAAGTAGGTAATATTTTAAGTAACATAAATCATTAACACTTCAGAATTAAGATATGGAAGAATTAACAATAGGAACGCGCGTGGAGCATCCCCGCTATGGAGAGGGAATCATTAGCAAAGACAAGCTTACCGCCTGGGAAATATTCTTTGAAAAGGGCGGAAAAATTGAAATAACCAAACGGAATACCGATTTAAGCGTTGTTGAAAAAGCCGAAGATTTGGCGCCCAAAAAGGGACTCACCATTTCTGAAGTTGAAAAGGTGATAAAATATGTACTCGACGAATATGGAGCGCTGAATGCAGTGGTTCCGCTGGGCGAAAAATGGAAAGGCGGAACTTTGCTTCTCCAGCCTGCCAATCCCGAACTAAAACCCAAGGAAATTCCTGTTGAGGCATTTTTTCATAAAATAGTGATGCTGCGCGACCGACTGCGCGTGCTTGAGCAAAACATCAACAGCCACAGCGTTCTTACTGATGAGGAAAAAATAAACCTTCAGCAATACATTACCCGTATTTATGGTTCGCTTACTACATTTAACGTACTGTTTTCCGAAAAAGAGCATTACTTTGTTGGCGCTAAATCGAAATAAAAATCAAAAATTGCAAAGTTCATTTCATAAAAGTTTTTCGTTTCAAAATTCTTTTGCGTTTTTGCTACTTTGCGTGAAATAGAATACAATGAAATATACTGTTCTGGTTTTAATATCGCTGGTAATGACTTTTACTCTCTTTGCACAGGATAAAGTTTTAAAAGTGTGGCCCAATGGTGCGCCCAACCATAACGGCATGGATGAGCCGGAGGAGAAATACGACGGAGTGAGAGTTCGTAATGTTTCGGAGGCCGAAATATACGTTTACCTGCCCGAAAAGGAAAAGAACACCGGTGCTGCTGTGGTGATTTGCCCCGGTGGCGGCTACTGGATAGAAGCCATGGATCACGAAGGATATGCCATTGCCGAATGGCTGAAAGAAAAAGGCGTGGCCGGTATTGTGCTTAAATACCGCTTGCCGTATGGCCACCACGAAATTCCCTCGGGCGATGCACGTCAGGCTATCCGCATTGCGCGACATCATGCCGGTGAGTGGGGGATAAACCCCGGTAAAATCGGCATTGCCGGCTCATCGGCAGGCGGGCATCTGGCATCCACAGTGGGCACCCGTTTCGATTACGGTAATTCGGAAAGCAACGACCTGCTGGAAAGGTTGAGCAGCCGGCCCGATTTCATGTTGTTGCTTTATCCGGTAATCACTTTTCGCGAGGAGTTTGGTCACATGGGCTCGCGCAAAAACCTCATTGGCGAAGGAAACGACTGGAAACTGGTTGAGAAATATTCCAGCGAATTGCATGTAACACCTGAAACACCTCCCGCTTTTCTGATACTTCCTGACGATGATAAAACGGTGCCGCCACGAAATTCAGTAGAGTTTTATCTGGCATTAAAAGAAAACAACGTTCCTGCCGAAATGCATATTTTTGCTGAAGGAGGCCACGGATTTGGAATGAATAAAAAGAACCTGCCGGTTGACCAGTGGCCCGAGCTGTTTTATAACTGGCTGAAATCGATAAAAATAATTGAATGATGCAACCCACTCATCCGCTAAAGGTTCTAAAATATTGCCCTAAATGTGGTTCGTCGGCATTAAATTTTCATTCTGACTTGTCGTTTAAATGCAAGGATTGCGGGTTTCATTTTTATGTGAATTCGGCTGCTGCAGTGGCCGCGCTTGTGGTCAATACTGAAGGAAAACTGCTTCTGACCACTCGTGCCGTTGAACCTTATTATGGTAAGCTGGATTTGCCCGGCGGATTTATCGATCCGGGTGAATCGGCAGAAGAAGCCGTTACCCGAGAACTTTGGGAAGAATTGGGAATGAAAGTAAAATCAATGAAATACCTTACATCGGCGCCTAACGAGTATATTTTTTCAGATATTAGTGTATTTACCCTCGATATGGCTTTCCGTGTCATTCCCGATTCAGTAAAAAATCTAAAACCCATGGACGATATTCTTGATTTTCGTTTTTATGCCGGGAACGAAATCGATTACAACCAGATTCCGGCGCCATCCATAAACCATTTCGTAAAACAATTTTTTAGAGAATGAATGAAATCCGCCAACGTATAAAAGCCCTGCGCATGGAGATGCTTAACCGCAACCTCGATGCCTGGTACATTTCAGGAACCGACCCGCATGCCAGCGAATATTTACCCCTCCACTGGCAAACACGTGCTTTTATTTCTGGTTTCACCGGGTCTTATGGCGTTGTGGTGGTAACCCAGGAAGAGGCCGGACTTTGGACCGATACACGGTATTTCCTGCAAGCCGAAGAGCAGTTAAAAGGCTCGGGCATAAAAATGTATAAACTGCGTGTGCCTGATGCTGTTATGCCTGAAAAATGGCTGGCTAAAAAGCTTCAGGCCGGAAGCAAGGTGGGGTTCGACCCGCAAACCCTTTCTGTTTCAGGATACAGAGCATTGAATGACTCGCTGGAGAAAGCAGACATCAACCTTGTGGAAACGCCCGACTTTTTTGAAAAAATATGGGAAAACCGTCCTGAAATTCCAACGGACAAAATTTTTGAAATGAACCAGAAATATTGTGGTTTGTCGAGAAAGGATAAACGCGACCTGGTGGCGGCAGAACTCAAAAGGTTCGATGCCGATTTTCAGGTGATTACTTCCCTCGACGAACTGGCCTGGATGTTTAATCTCAGAGGGTCCGATATTCCTTACAATCCGGTTTTTACCGGCTATGGAATTGTCGGTAAAGATGAAATGTTACTGTTTGTGGATAAGTCCAAATTGCCCGGGGAACTGGCAATACAACTTGAGAGAGATAAAGTGGTTTTGAAGGATTACGGTGCTTTTATGGCATGGCTTAAATCGTACCGGGGCAAAAAAGTGTTTGTTGACCCGGCAACTGCCGGTTATGCCTCTTACAGTGCCTTAATTGCCGAAAACAACCTGGTGGAAGGAATCTCTTTGATTGCTATGATGAAAGCACGGAAAAACAAAACTGAACTGGCCGGTTTCAGGGAAGCCATGAAGAAAGACGGAGTGGCTCTTGTGGAATTCCTTTTCTGGCTGAGGGAAAGTGTGGAAAAAGGAGCGGAGACCGAATTTACTGCCGGGCGTAAACTGGCCGAATTCCGTTCGTTGCAAAACGGTTTTAAAGGCGAAAGTTTTGCACCTATTGTAGGATACAGGGAGCACGGCGCCATTGTGCATTTGAATGTAAGCGAAAAAGATGCGCTACCGCTGAAACCGGAAGGTATTTTGTTGTTCGACTCGGGCGGTCAGTATTTGCAGGGCACGACCGATATTACACGCACTGTGGCTATGGGAGAAGTTTCGCAACGGCAAAAAACCGACTTCACACTGGTACTTAAGGGAATGATAGCTCTGACGATGGCAAAATTCCCGTCTGGAACCAAAGGCTGCCACCTCGATGTTCTGGCGCGAAAGGCTTTGTGGGAACACGGGTTGAACTACGGTCACGGAACAGGCCACGGGGTAGGCCACTTTTTGAATGTACACGAAGGGCCCATGTCTGTCCGGCAGGAGTTTAACGAAGTGCCCATGCAGCCGGGCATGGTAATGTCTAACGAACCCGGGTTGTACCGCGAAGGCGAATACGGCATCCGCACCGAAAATATGATTGTTTGTGTGGAAAAGGAGACAACAGAATTTGGTCATTTCCTTGGTTTCGATACCCTTACCCTTTGCCCCGTAGATACCTGTCTAATCGATTTCGGTATTTTTTCTGAAAAAGAACGGGACTGGCTGAACGCATACCACAAACAGGTTCGGTTACAGTTGAACCCGCTGATAAGGAAAGAACTCCACGGATTTCTGGAAGAACTGACAGAAGAAATTTAAACCCTCTTGCCCGCCGGCACGTCTCGGTAGCTATCGGGATATAATCCGTACCATTGAACCCCGTCATGCTATCGCTCCGGGCGTTGGCATGACTTGTTCCCCAAACCAACCCTACTAAACAATAAAAAATTTCAACCAAATGTTTGTTTTACAACAAAAAGATTTTTAGTTTTAATGCCTGAAAACCAAAAAAAAAACCGTTTGAACAGAACGTTCCGCGTATATGATTAGGTGCGGATTGCGTGGCGATTTCCTATCGAAATGCACCGAGGTTGATGCGGGCTGTAAACCCTGATTATCAACACCGAAACCGCACTTAATTATATACGCCGTTGCCGCCAGTATTTCATTTTTTGTTGATTGCTCTAAGAATTCGTTCTTCTTTTATCAACACGTCTTTCATTAGAAGTTGATAAGGAAATTGTTTAAGTTTTGAATTTCTGAATCCCTCTAAAATATTGATTAAAGAACCAGCTGTTATTAATGATAGGTTTATTTCAAATTCTAAATCACATTCGTTTATAAAATCATCACTAAAATCGGGTGCAACAAGCAATGATTTAACGACATTTAGTCCGCTATCATTTGCAACCTTTACATAGGATTTTATTTGTCTGGAAACAGAGCTAAACTTATTATAACCACTCTCTTTTACTGTTTTGCATTCAACAATAATTACATCATTATTTCCAAGATTTATAATTATATCGGATTTGTCTTTGTTTGTATTTAACGTCTTTTTCAGGTTGTCGTCAACGTTAAACCCTAACTTATTGAATATTGTTTTTGTAATTTCCTCAAACTTCAACCCAATTTCGCTTTCTTTTATAATTATTCCATTTTCCTTTAAAACTGCAAGATTTCTAAATCCTATTGCTTCATAGTTTTCAATCATTAAGTTCTCGGCATCTTTATAAGTGTCAAGAATATTTAGAACTATATCTCCTCTGGTTCTTATTTGTTTTGAGTCTGCAAATATTTTTAATTCTTCTGATGGGATGATATCTAGCACATCACGTGGCTTAATATTATAATCTAACAAAGTTGAATTGTCAATTCTGACATCTTCTGAAAATTCGAACTCATCAGAAACGTATTTTTTGAATAACTTGAGCTCCTCATTTAAGTCGATTAATAATTTTTCATAACCTTCAACCGAAATACCTACTTTCTCGTCTCTCTCTAATTCTTCAAAATATAAAATGATATTTTCAATTTTCTCGTCAATTGTACTGCCTCGCAAAGGAGTTGAGACCTTTAAACCTTTCTTCCATAATTCATTAATGACTTTTTTCCTGTCTGTAAGACTTGTATTGTCTTTGTGAAGTTCGTTAGCTAAAAGATTAGTAATTGCAATACCCTCTTTTATTATTTGTTTGATTTTTGAATCATAATCCAACTCCTTAATATCAATGTTATGCTTCCTGCAAACAAGATTTATCTGTGGTTCTTTGAAAGTCTTTAATACCCTACGAAAATATTTATCGGCTAATTCTTTTTTTCTGATTTTTCTAAGAACAGATACAACTTCGTCTGCAACATAAACCAAATTGTTTTTCTTTGAATAGAAAATTACCCCAATATTTTTCAATAATGATATAACGTTGTCAATATTCAGTTTTTCAGGTGGAATTATCAGATAATTGATAAGTTTAACTTCCTCTTGCGATAACTCTAGCTTATTGGACAGGGTAAGTAAAATTGATAGTTCATCTGATGTGATTTTCGCATCTCTATTGTTTTCTAAATCATTTGTATAGGCAGTTTCAACACATGCCCTGTAAATATTGTAATCACGCTTGCGGTTATCTTCTATGTCAGACTTTTCTGCTGCCAATTCCGCTTTTAGTTGCTGGGTTTTCTTTTTAATCTTAGCAAGTTCAGCTTGATATAAATGAACTAACCAATTTTGATTCATTATACAATTTCCGTCTTTTATCAAGATATCGATGAAAATGTCTAATTGAGAAGTTGTATTAACAAATTCAGCTTTAACTGTTTCTGCAAACTCATTTCTAACAAGATTAAATACCTTGGTGATGTTTATACTATCAACGCTTTTTAAATCATTACTGCTTTCAGAAAGTATTTTATCAATTTCTTTGCTGTTTTTTGGGGTGCTTGATTTAATATTGTCAATAATCTTTAGGAATGAGTTTTTTTCCAGCGAATTAACATTATCCAATATTTTCTCTAGTTTCATCGTCTTTTATTTTGTTTAGTAATTCAGTTACTTTTATGTCAAGGTTATCGATTTTCTTTTCAAGTTCATCATTGTTGTCGCTAACCATTGAATCTACAAAAATTGAATTAACTAGGGAAAGCCCAAAAATGCCACCTGTTAATACAACAATGATGAAATAAAGATATATGAAAAATGCACTAGTCGTTGAATAATAGATAATTATTTGTTCTGGAATTTCATACCACCCTTCAACAGTAAAAATCTTAAATGTTGAATAAAGAGCAATCATTGGGCTTTCGAAGTATTCAGAACCGCTACCATTAAAAAGATAGAACGACAGGATTCCTACAATAAAAATATAAGTTACAAATCCGATTAAAACAAAAACAGAAGTTTTTAATGCTCTTTGTATGCCAGCAACAAGTTCGTTGACATTGGGTATAAACTTTAAAAATCTGAATGCTTTAAAAACACGCAAGACCCGAAATACAAGCAAGAAACTAACATCTAGCATGCTAAGGTTAAAGATAAAAGTTATCAGTGCAGGAACTGAAATAACAATTAACAAGAAATCAAGTTTATTCCAATTTGATGAAAAATACTGCTTTGCCCCAAATGATTTTAGCTTAATGAAAAGTTCAATGATGAAAAGAGAAGTTATTAAATTGTCTGCAATTGAAATAATAAATCTGTCATCTTGAGTAAAAGCGTAACCTCCTATAAAAATGATTATCGTGTTTAGGATTATAAGTCCTAAAATGAATTTTTCATTTAAAAACAATCTCTTAATCATCAGTTTAGTAGTTTAGTTAGTGCAAAGCATTAATATTGGCGGCAACGTTGTTGTAAGGTTCATATATGAATATATTCCAATTATACCAAATCATTGTTTAATTCATTGATTTTTATTGTCATATCCGTTTGTAAATATTTAAAAACGTTTGTTCATTACAATTTCCGACTAAGTTAACAAAACCCTGTTTAACGGTTTGCTGTTTTACAGCATGTTGTGAGAAAAATTTCGCTTTCACGGGATTATTCAGAGTATGATATATTTTACAATTAAATCTACGCACACACAATGTGTAAAATTAATCGCGGGTGAAGTGCTGTATTTCTGCCCCCTGCTCCGCTTCAACTTCGGTGTATATGCGGACTGAAACGATGCCCGAAAACCACGCCTAATCTTACACGTAACCGTTGCCAACAAGGCTGATAAACATCCTGCATAAAAGAAACAGATTTGATTTCTTAAATAGCAAAACTTATTATTTAAGAAAATTGATAGATATTTAAATAAGAGTTATCTTTGTTTAAAATTTTACAATGAAACAGTATAAATCTGGACAATATATTAGTCAGGGCTATTATAAAAGCTTTCAACCTGAGTTTATCAATAGACAGTTGCAAATTGATAACATGGAAGTATTGCAATTGTTAAGCCAGGCTGATAGAGAATTAGGGCGATTGGACATGTATTCAAAATATATTCCCAATATAGAGTTGTTTATCAGTATGCATGTGTTAAAGGAAGCAACTCAAAGTAGTAAAATTGAAGGAACACAGACAAATATGGCCGAAGCCCTTTTAGAGAAAGAGGATTTGCCATTAGACAAAAGAGATGATTGGGAAGAAGTTCAGAATTACATAAAAGCTATGGAATGGGCTATCGAGCACCTCAATAAACTACCCTTTTCATCACGACTTATAAGAGAAACTCATCGAGTATTACTTCAAGGTGTACGAGGAGAAAAAAAGCAACCTGGAGAATTTCGGATTAGTCAAAACTGGATTGGTGGAGCAACAATAAATGATGCCGTTTTTATTCCTCCAGTTCACAGCTCTGTGCCTGAACTAATGAGTGATATTGAAAAGTTTATTCATAACGAGGACATTCATATACCTGAATTGCTTAAAATCGGACTGGTTCATTACCAATTTGAGACAATTCACCCTTTTCTCGATGGAAATGGTAGAGTAGGGCGATTATTAATTCCACTTTATTTGGTAAGCAAAGGAATATTGCAAAAACCAGTTTTGTATTTATCTGATTTTTTTGAGAAAAACAGAAAATTGTACTATGATAATTTAACAACAGTAAGAGAGAATAATAATTTAGAACAGTGGTATAAATTTTTTCTTGTAGGAGTGATTGAAACTGCTAAAAATGGAATCATCACTTTTGATAATATATTGCAACTTCAAAAGCAAATTGATATTGACATTCAATCATTAGGTAGTAGAGCATTAAAGGCCAGGAAAGTAATCAACTATCTGTATAAACGTCCAATGATTACAGCATATAAGGTAAGTGAAGTTGCTTCGATTTCAATGCCATCATCTTACAAATTGATTTCAGATTTAGAGAAACTTAATGTATTGAAAGAAAATACTGGTGGACAAAGAAGTAGGGTATATGTATTTGACAATTATTTAAACCTGTTTAGATAAAGCCCAGTTGGCAATAAACAGGACTCTAAGCGGTCTGCAAGACCCGGCAATGAGTCCATGTTGAACTACAACCCGTTTCATTTTGCAGGATTTTTTTCTATGTGCTTAACGACGGTTTTATGTTTGATTCTTGTTGAATATTAGGAAATTATAGAATAAAAAAATTACTCAGTAAGAAGTTTAAAATCAAATATAGGAGTTTTGACGTAACAAGTTTTAAACATAGTACACAAAATTAAATGAAGGAATTGACAATGATTTTAGATTTATTGGAAGAAATTGACAGGAAAGTATTTAATTAGAGCTATACCGGAGGGATTTAGTTCAATAAATTGTAAATTGCATTCCGGGGTTCGTGGTGTGTCGTTCGATGGATTCTTAAAACATCGTTCCTTCCTGACGGACAGGAACGAGCTCCGAAATCTGCAACGACAACTTTATAGTGACCGGTAGAAAAACAAACCAACCGCCCATCACCCAAAAATTTGCATGTAAAATAAAACACCTCCCGTACTTTTCCCTCTTTACTTTTTGCCACCTAATTATAATGCACTATTCACAGCGCCTTTAAAGAAAGGCGAAATGGAAAAAAGTAAATCCGTTTTTCAGGGTGCCGGTGCCCTTGGCTTACCTGCCTTAACCGGAAAGTTTATCTAAAACAGGTTCTCAGAAAATCTGATTTTGGAAATATGCCTACCTTTGCAACTGTTCAGAAAAGAGTTAACGATGCAAAAATTACTGTTGGTTTTGATTTTATTTATTCCGGTTACCCTGTTTTCGCAGATAAACCAAACCGATGCCAATGGGTTGCGGCAGGGGCAGTGGCAAAGAACTTACCCCAACGGAAGGCTGATGTACGAAGGCATGTTTAAGGACGGAAAACCGGTGGGCGGGTGGACCCGTTTTCACGAAGGCGGGCAGGTGAAAGCCAGAATAAATTATGCCGAAAATTCCGATTCAGCCTTTGCCCAACTGTTCGATGTGTGGGGAAAAAAAATTGCAGAGGGTGTTTATGTGAATGAAAAAAGAGAAGGAAAATGGGTTTTCCTGTCGGAAAATGTAAAAATTTCGGAAGAAGAATTTTCCGGAGGACTGAAACACGGAATTTCCCGAACCTTTTACCCCACCGGCGAAGTACTTGAAGAAACGGAATGGCAAAACGGAATACAGGAAGGAAGCTACAGGGTATTTTTCAAGAGCGGCAAACCATACATGCAGTGCAGGTTCGGCAGCGGAAAACGAAACGGGCTGTGTCTTTCCTATTTTCAGAACGGACGGGTTGAAATGGAAGCTTACTATAAAAACAACCTCCGCCATGGCGAATGGAAATTTAACAACGATCAGGGCGAATATCTGTACACGCTCATTTACGATGAAGGACATCTTTTAAATCCCGAAGTGCGCGACAGCATTGACGACGGGCAGCTCAGAAGCCTTGAAAATAACCGTCATTCCATCCCCGATCCCGAAAAATTCATGAACGATCCTTCCCAATATATGATGCAAATGCAGCAGCGATGGTAATGTCGTAAGAATTCATTAATTTGTACCGGTTTTAACATAGGGCTGTTGAAGAAAACAATCGCTTCGGTATGAAACAGATTTTACTGGTCATATTATTTTTAGTGCTGGCTTCGGTGGAAGCATATACACAGTATTACTGGGTTGGATTTACCGACAAGAATGATTCTCCGTGGTCGCTATCCATGCCCGAAGCATACCTGTCCGACAGGGCCATTCAGCGGCGGATAAATCAGAGCATTCCCATCGATTCGCTCGATTTGCCGGTAAATCAGTCCTACATTATGCAGGTGATACAACTGGGGGCAAAATTCATTCATTCTTCCAAATGGCTGAACGGAATTACGGTGCAGGCCCTTTCCGAAGATTTTGCCGGCCAGGTGCACGAACTTCCTTTTGTGCGTGAGGTGCAAATGACCAAAAGAGCCTCTGCCACCAAAAGTGCCGTTAATAAATTTGCCGAGCCTGAGGCCCCCTGGAAAACGTTGGAGATCGATACCTCAATGTATGGCGAGTCGGCCTGGCAGGTTGCTCAGTTGAACGGACAATTTCTTCACAATCAGGATTTCCGCGGTGAGGGAATGCATATTGCCGTGCTCGATGCAGGTTTCCTTCATGCCGACCGGTTTCCTGCCTTCGATAGTTTATGGACGAACGGTTTAATTTTGGGGATGAAAGATTTTGTATTCGACGGACAGGACTTTTTTGAAACCCATTACCATGGTATGAGTGTGCTGTCCATCATGGGTGGAAATGTTCCGGGAGAACTTATTGGGACTGCCCCCCAGGCATCTTACTGGCTGATACGTACCGAAGATACGGGGTCGGAGTATTTAATTGAAGAGGATAACTGGGCGGCAGCGGCCGAATTTGCCGATAGTGCCGGGGTAGATATCATCAACTCGTCGCTTGGATATTTTATTTTCGACGACCCGGTAATGAACCATACCTACGCCGATATGGACGGAAATACCACCCGTGTTACCCGTGCGGCCAATATAGCCGTATCGCGGGGCATGATGGTTTTTTCCAGTGCGGGAAATGAAGGGCGTGAAGGCAATTCCTGGAAATACATCATTGCTCCTTCCGATGGCGACAGTGTGATAGGTGTTGGCGCCACCAATAAAGAAGGAGTTCCGGCACCATTTACCTCGCACGGGCCTGCTTATGGCGGAGCAGTTAAACCCAATATTTCGGCGGTAGGCTGGAATACCGTGTTGCAAAGAAGCAACGGTGTGGTGGGAGCAGGTAACGGAACTTCCTATTCATCGCCTGTTATGGCCGGAACAGCCGCCTGTTTGTGGCAGGCCAATCCGCATGCCACTGCCTCTCAGGTAAAACAGGCCATTGAACAGAGCGCGCATTTGTTTTTAAATCCCGATTCCCTGCTCGGGTACGGAATTCCCGACATGAAAATTGCCGATAAAATTTTGAAATCTTCTATTCTGGAAAAATGGGCCAATAACACCAACTGGCTGGTTTACCCAAATCCTGCCACCGATTACCTGGTGCTGCAGAAAAGCAGTACAGCTTCTTCAGGAATGGTACAACTCGCTTTTTATACAGTTGACGGTAAACTTCTGCGCAGAGAGGAAAAACCCGATGCTTCAAAAATTATGGTGCAAAATCTTCAAACTTTGCCGCGCGGATTGTTAATTTTGCATATCGTATCGGATGATGCCGCCGAAGCGTTCAAAATTAAAATAAGCCACTGAAAGGATGCAACAAAAGCTGACACTTTTCGAACTTTCCCAAAAGATAAAAGATGCCTTGCAAAGTGCTGTCCCGGCAACGGTTTGGGTGGTGGCTGAAATCAGCGAGCTGAAGGAAAACCGTAACGGGCACTGTTATCTGGAGCTGGTTGAAAAGGAAGGGAATGAAATCATCGCCCGGGCAAGGGCTACCATCTGGTCATACACCTACCGCATTTTAAAACCTTATTTTGAAACCACTACAGGACAATATTTCACCCATGGTATAAAAGTGCTTGTGCAGGTGTCAGTGGAATTTCATCCGGCTTACGGATTAAGTTTGAATATAAAAGACATTGACCCGGCCTACACCGTGGGCGACATGGCATTGCAACGGAAAGAAATCATAGAACGTATTCAGGATGAGGGTGTTTTTGATATGAATAGGGAATTAAAACTTCCGTTGGTTCCTCAAAAAATTGCCGTTATATCCTCCAAAACGGCTGCCGGATATCAGGATTTCTTGAACCAGCTTGATAATAATTCGTCGGGAATAAAGTTTTATACCCATCTTTTTGAAGCCTGGATGCAGGGAAGCGAAGCTGTACCTTCCATAATTTCAGCTTTGGACAGGATTTTCGAATACGAGGATTATTTCGATGCAGTGGCCATCATCCGTGGCGGGGGAGCTACAGCCGATCTGAGCAGTTTCGATAATTACGATTTGGCTTTTCATATCACCCAGTTTCCGCTGCCGGTGGTTACCGGAATCGGACACGAAAAAGACGATACCATTATCGACCTGGTAGCGCATACCCGTATGAAAACGCCAACTGCCGTGGCCGAATTTTTTATCAGTGGGGCTGAACTGTTTTACGAACGACTCACCGGTTTGGAGGAAGAAATGGTTCGGATAACCCGCGAACGAATTGATGTAAAAAAAGAAAAGCTGGAAGAATTTGCAGCAGATCTTCATCAATTTGTCGGTGGGTTCATCAACAAAAAAAACAGGCAGCTATTGAAAACAGGCAATCATTTACACCAGCAGGTCAACCGGTTTTCATTCAATAAACAATATGAACTGAATAACCTGAGGCACGACCTGCATGCTGCTTTTTCGGTTTGGAAAGTGGAAACCAAAAACAGGATCGACAGCCGGAAAAGAATTTTGAAGCGGGTGGTTCACGAGTCGTTGCTGAAAGAAACATCCGGATTTAATCAGTTGAAAGGAAGATTGAAACATGGGTCTGTCCGGTTTCTGACTAAAGAACAGGAACGAATGCTCAGGCATGAAAACACCATACGTCTGCTGAATCCTGAAAATGTGCTGAACAGGGGTTATACCCTGACATTAAAAGAGGGTAGAATTGTAAAATCAGTGGTTTCGATCGAACTGAACGATGAAATTGAAACCCGGTTTGCCGACGGAAAAGTAAAAAGTAAAATCACAAAAAAAGAATAATATGGCAACAAAAAAAGTTACCTATAACGAAGCAGTTTCGGAAATTGAAGAAATCCTCGAAAAAATTGAAAGCGAAGAGCTCGATGTGGACGAACTGGCCGAAAAAGTGAAACGGGTTTCGGTTTTGCTTAAAATTTGCAAAGACAAGCTGCTAAAAACCAACGAACAGGTGGATCAGGTTTTAAAGGAAATGGAAGAATAAAAAATGAAAAGTTATGAAGGTTGAAGAAGTTTCAAAAACAATAGACCATGCGGTTTTAAAACCGGAATTTACCGATGCTGATTTACAGAAGCATGCTCAAATGTGTATTGAAAACAAGGTGTTCAGTATGTGTGTGAAGCCTTGCGACATTGCCTCTGCAAAAAAACTTTTGAAAGGAAGCGGCGTAAAAGTTTCCTGCGTGCTGAGTTTTCCGCATGGCGCCGATGCCACGCCTGTTAAGGCTTTTCAGGCAAAGCAGTCCATAGAAGACGGTGTGGACGAAATTGATATGGTGATGAACATCGGAAAATTTTTAGGCGAAGACTACCATTATGTGCTTGAAGATATTGCCACTGTGGTTGAGGTAGCCCATAGTTACGGTGTGTTGGTAAAAGTTATTCAGGAAAGCGGTTTTTTAACCCTGGAGCAGGTGGAAAAAGCCTGTGAGCTTGCTTACATGGCAGGCGCCGATTTTGTGAAAACTTCCACTGGCTTCGGACCGGGGAAAGCTACACCCGAAGTGATTGACATGATGGTAAAAACCGTGGGCGATAAAATGAAAGTGAAAGCGTCGGGCGGCATCCGTACCTGGGAAGATGCCGTTGCTTTTATGAAACAGGGCGCCGACCGGCTGGGTATTGGTTCAACCGAAGCCGTTTTAAACGGAGCCGAAGCCGAAGAAGGCTATTGATGTCAATGCGTTGAAATAAGGTTGTCCAGCTTCTTAAAAAGCTGTTCTCTCTCTTTTACCAACTGGGAGTAAACAGGCGGTTTAAACCACTTGAACCTGATGATTCGGCAAAGCCCGATTGTTTTCCTCAGCAATATGTACCACTTGAAGGCAAGTTTTCCGGCAAAAGGAAGGCTCGTCAGAAAAGCCAGTTTCAGCCAGAATCCGGGAATTATCCAGGAAACAGCTATCAGTTCGGTAATATAAAGTACCGGAAAAACAACAAGGCCGGCACCGAGAAAAAAAGTGCTCCAGAACGATTCGTCTTTTACTTTCTTCCTGATGGTGCGGTCGATAAGAAAAAACGGAATGGCGTTGAAAAGGAAACCGAAAGCAAATACCGGCAGTCCAGTCAAAAGAAGAAATGAATTTTTCAACAGCTTGCCGAAATGGTTTTCATTTTTGTTGATGAGCCAGCTTCTGAGCCTTTTGCTTTTTACCTTTTCGTAAAATTCGTTCACTGTTATGGCCAGTTTTTCTGTTTCTTCCGAATGACCTGCTTCCAGTTCGTCGAGCTTGTTTACAAGTTGCTGGTCCGATTTGAAAAGGTTCAGCGTTGTGTATTTTTTATTCTGCCGGCTTAAATAGTGCCTCCCGTAAATTTCACGGAGGCGTTCAAATTCGTCGTAAAACCGTTTGCTTTTTATATTGATGGTAAGAGGCAAAATGGCTTCGTAAATTCTGTTTTTCAATGCAATTACCGAGACATTTTGATTTTCGGAATAGGTTTCCAGGAAATCTTTTACTGCGATGGGGTCGCCAAAGTTTACGATGACAGTGCGGTTGAATTTCCAGTAGTGGCTGTAATAAATTCCGGTGGGAACAATCTGAATGTCGAGCTGATTGCTGGTTTTTTCTTCAGCCATAAAAACGATGCGCGGCACTGCTTTTTTATGCACCAGCATTTGCCGTTTGGCCGAATGGGCCGCTTCGGGGAACAGCGCCAGTGCAAAATTATGCTCCAGTACTTTTATGGAATCAGCAAAAGTCTGCTCGTTTTTTTCGAGGTTTGCTTTCCCGTCGCGCAGGCGGTAAACCGGCATAATTTTCATGAATTTCAGAATGACATCCACCGCTTTTGATTTTCCGAAAAGATCGGCCCTTCCCAGCCAAACCGGCTGAAAGCGTGTGTTCAGTAAAACGGCCATAGGGTCGCTCAACGCATTTTGGTGGTTGGGTGCAAAAACAATGGGCTTGTTCTTCGGAATCTTTTCCTTTCCGGTGACTATTGTTTTTTCGTAAATCAGCCAGTCGGCAAACCGGACGTACTGTTTCAGAAACCAGTATCCCAGCGACCACTTCTCGTACTTCATCTCATTGCAGGTTCATATAACGGTTTTTTTGCCCACAATCCGGCAATAGCCAGTCCGCTAATGATGTGCCACACCCCCCACCAGGCAGCAATTACGGTCATTCCGCCCAACTCAAGTTCGGGTGGAAAAATTTTCGGGTTGAACATGAGCACCAGTGCCAGTCCCGAGTTTTGAATTCCGGTTTCAATGGAAATGGTACGGCGGTCAACCCGTGGCAAACGCATAATCGACCCCATGGTAAACCCGGTTCCCAGTGCAAGTGCGTTGTGAATGAGTACAATGAAAAATACTACATGCACAAACCGCATGAAGTTGGTGAAATTGGCCGACAACAGGATAACCACATACGCAATAAATACAATGATGGAAATTTGCCGGATGGGTTTTTTTACCTTTTCTGTTACCCGGGGAAAGTAATTGGAAAAAAGCAAGCCCAGCACAACCGGAATTCCCAGCAAAATAACCACGGTTTGCACCATTTGCAAAAAGTCGATTTCGATGGGCACCAGGTAGGTGCCTGCGCCGGCAGCATTGTAATACTTCAGGTACAGTTTTCCCCATATTGCAAAGTTTACCGGTGTCATAAATGTAGCCGCCAGCGTTGCGATGGCCGTTAAACTAACCGAAAGTGCAACATTCCCTTTGGCTAGTGAACTCATAAAATTGGAAATATTTCCTCCCGGACACGAGGCAATCAAAATCATTCCCAGGGCTACCGTGGGAGTAGGGTTAAGTACCAGAATAAAGGCAAATGTAACCAGCGGCAGCAGAAAAAATTGCGAAATAACACCGGTTATTGCCGATTTGGGTTTCAGTATTACATCCCTGAAATGTTGAAGCTTAATGTCGAGAGCCACTCCGAACATTACAAACGCAATTACAATATTAAGGGCTAATAATCCTGAGGGAGAGAAGTTTAATCGAACATGGTCAAGTACTTCCAGCGTTTCTTTCATGCCAGTTACATTTAATTGTAGCCCCGAAAATAGGAAAACAATCGGGAAAAACAATAATAAAGCCGGAACTAAATGGCTAATTATGGTTCCGGCTTTTCTGTTTCAATTATTTCAAATTCAATTTCCGATAATTAATTGTCTTATTTTTTTGGGAATATCAGTGTTGTCCATAAAACCGGTAAATTCTTCAGCACCGGGGCCGAAAGCCATCACCGGAACCATCAGCCCGGTGTGTCCGCCGGTAGTAAATTCGCCTTTTACCATACCTGTCTCGAAATTCCCGTCCAGTATGGTCATTCCGCCGGTTTCATGGTCGGAAGTAACCACAACAAGTGTTTCTTTGTTTCGGGCTGCAAATTCCAGTGCTTTCCCAACGGCACGGTCGATGTCGAGCATATCCTCTACCACATAAATGGTGCTTCCGGCATGTCCGCCCCAGTCAACCTGAGAACCTTCCACCATCATAAAAAAACCTTTTTTGTTGTTGCTTAAAATATTGATGGCCGTATTGGTTGCAACAGGCAGCATATCGCCACGTTCGTCCATGCGTCCGTTGTGTTCGGCAGCAGTAAGCCCGGCAAGTTTGCCTTTTTTAATGTTTTTTATGGTGTTGATATTCTGTTCCACCTGGTAACCTTTTTCTTTGAGTTCTTCTACCAGGTTACGGCCGTCTTTACGTTCGGTAAAATGCTTGTAACCACCGCCAATAAATACATCGATGTCGGTTTTCAGAAAATCGGCTGCAATTTCCTCGTACATGTTCCGGCTCTCCTGATGGGCAATGAACGAAGCCGGTGTGGCATGTGTAATGGCCGATGTGGACACCAGTCCGGTGGCCAGGCCTTTTGCATCTGCTTCCTGCAAAATGGTTTTAACAGGATTCTTGTTCACATCAACGCCTATGCCTCCGTTGTATGTTTTTTGCCCGGTTGAAAGGGCTGTTCCTCCTGCAGCTGAATCAGTGATGTACTGGTCAGCCGAATGGGTTGTTGCCAATCCCATATATTTGAAATTTTCAATGAAAAGGTTGCCTTTGTTGGCCGTATGTGCGGCATGAAGATGTGGAAGGCTCATGCCATCCACAATGAACAGGATTACATTTTTTGGTTTTTTCCTGAAGTTCTGCGGGTACATCTTTACCTCATAGGCTTCACCACCCCGGTAAATTTTTTCATTTTCTTCGGCGTCGGCATCGAGGTATTCCTCTTGTGCAAACGAAATAAATCCTGTAAACAGGGCAAGCATAAGAACAAATAATTTCCTTGTCATATTTATTATTTTTTAATTATTATTTTGATTCTGTAAAATTAAACAGAAAAGTAAGTAGAGAGTTTATTTTCGGTTGAAAAATATCTTAAAGTTTATTAAAGCCTTACTGAATCGGTGTTATTTGATTTTTTCAAACTCTTTTTTGTCGAATTCCGGGTTCAGTTTAAAAACAGTACCGTCGCGCGTTGTGTGCATTTCAATCACATCCATCAGCACAAAGTTGCTGAGTACTTCTTCTGCTTTTTTTCGGGATATGTGTGCCAGGCGAATAAATTTGGAATATGAAATTTCATGGTTCTCCTGCAGAAAATCCACAAGAAACTTTTCGTCGCCGGAATAGGAAACCCGGATTCCCCTCAGGCTGTTTTGTTTTTTCCACACTGCAAGCTGAATTTTGTGTGCCAGCACATTTTCATCGTTTATGCGGATATAGGCCAGCCATTTCCCGCTTTCGTCTTTTGCAAAGTGTGGTTTTTTTGTACTGGGATTAATCGAAATTTCAAGCACGGTTTTGCCTTCGGTATGCCATTGTTTGGTAGAAAAGCCAATGGGCGGTTTACTGAAAATTTTGGCAGCCGATTCCACCATGTAATACTCCTCGTCGGTACTGATGCCCACCACTTTACCATTGTCTTTTACGCCAATGAGCAACCTCCCGCCATCGGTATTGGCAAAAGCTACCAGCGATTTGGCAATTTTTTTCGAGTCGTTTATGCAGAATTTGAAATCCTGCTGCTGGTGCTCGCCTTCATCAATCAATTTGTACAGTCCCGTGTTCAAAACTCAGCTTATTTTAACCATTCAAAAGTAACATAGTGGTCGGGGGTCATTCCCAGTTTCTGATAAACCTTGTGCGCCCCTTCGTTCGATTTGTCGGCATACAACCGAATTCCTTTCAAGTCGTGGTTTTCAAGAACCCGGCTTTTTACGTATCCGTACAATTTGCTGTAAACGCCTTTTCGCCGGAATTCAGGTACTACGTAAACCGATTGAATCCATAAAACAGTTCCGTTGCGCCAGTCGCTCCATTCAAATGTTGTGAGCAACGATCCAATCACTTTTCCGTTTTTTTCCGCCACATAGTATTGTCCTTTGGAAGAATCTTTCAGAACGGCAGTAACGCCATTTTTTAAGGTTTCCTGCTCTAATTCAATGCCTTCTGTTTCTCTGGCCATGGCCAGCTGAAATTCCAGAATGGAATTAAGGTCTTCTGGTTTTGCTTTTCTGACTAACATTTTTCAATTTTATCAGGCGAAAATAACAAATCCGGCCAAATGTTGTACGAATAAATCAAAATGTATCAGGTGCCGGTTAAAAAGAAAATGAACCAAAATGAAGATTGTAATAGCGTCCGAAAATCCGGTAAAATTGAATGCGGTGAAGAAAGGATTCAAAGCTTTTTTTTGCGATTTTGAAGTAGAATGTATCACAACCTCTTCCGGGGTGTCGGAACAACCGTTAACCGACAGGGAAACCCAATTGGGTGCCAGAAACAGGGTTGCAGAAGCCCGTAAACGCATACACGATGCCGATTTTTGGGTGGGCATTGAAGGAGGTGTGCAGTCGGAAGAAAAAGGACTGGCTGCATTTGCTTGGATAGTCATTTATTCCGCAGGCAAAACCGGAGAAGCGCGAACAGCCACCTTTTTTTTGCCACCCAAAGTGGCTCATCTGGTGGCAGGGGGGCTTGAACTGGGAGATGCAAATGATTTGGTTTTTAAGGAATCGAATTCAAAACAAAAAACAGGGGCGGTTGGCCTGCTTACCCACAATGCCATCGACCGTACCGAACTTTACCGGCAGGCAGTAATTATGGCGCTTATTCCATTTATAAATCCCGGACTGTATTGAATGCACCTGATTATTTCAGCCGGTCGATGATTTCTTCAATCTTGATTTTTTCCTCGTGAAGCAGCACCAGTTGCAGTTTTTCTTTCTCCAGCCGGCTGCTTACCATGGGGCCTACTTCGCCGGTGATGATTACCGAAACGCCTTCTTTTTTCAAAAAATCAACCAGTTGAACACCGCTGTGATCCGAATTTTTGAATGGATTTTCAATCAGGTTGTATTTACCGGTACCTGAATTGTAAATTACAACAAATTCACATTTTCCAAAGCGCAGGTCGAGAAACGATTTTTCAGTTTTTCCGGTAGATGAAATGGCAAAAATTTTATCCATAATATGAAAGTTGTTTATTTATATAACAATTTGAACCCCAAAAGTTTTATTTCTCATCAACATTTAATTCCTCCCAATATTCCAAAGCTCTCCGTGTGTGCGGAATAACAATGGTTCCGCCCACTACATTGGCCACCGAAAAAATTTCGAAAACTTCGTTGGTGGTAACCCCATGTTCAAAACATTTTTCCAGATGGTACTTAATGCAGTCGTCGCACCGCAACACCATCGATGTGGCCAAACCCAGCATTTCTTTTACTTTCCCGCTAAGCGCTCCATCCTGGTATGTGAGTGTGTCGATACTGTAAATTCGCTTCATCACTTTGTTGCCACTCGCCAGAATTTTTTCATTCATTTTGGCGCGGTAGGCATTAAATTCTTCTATCTGTTTTCCCATAATTTATTTTTTTATGTCTCCAATAAGCGTGGTTTGTGTGCATTTCTCAATGGTTACATCAACCAAATCACCCTTTTTAAAATGATATTTTGGAAAAACCACTACTTTGTTTTGCGACGTTCTTCCAAATAACATTTCTTCCGATTTTTTGGAAGTACCTTCCACAAGCACTTCAAAAGTTTTTCCAATGTCTTTACGGTTGCTTTCCAGCGAAAGTTTGTTTTGAAGCTGAATTATTTCATTCAGCCGTGTGATTTTAGTCTCCTCCGGAACATCGTCTTTCAGGTGTTTTGCTGCATAAGTTCCCGGGCGTTCCGAGTATTTAAACATGAAGGCCAAATCGAATTGCACCTCCTGCATCAGCGAAAGTGTTTCGGCATGATCTTCTTCTGTTTCGGTACAAAATCCGGTAAAAACATCGGTTGAAAGGCCACAGTCAGGCAAAATGTTTCGGATGGCTGTAATGCGGTCGAGGTACCACTTCCGGTCGTATTTCCGGTTCATCAGGTTCAAAATGCGCGAACTGCCCGACTGCACCGGCAAATGAATGTGCCTGCAAATATTCGGGTATCCGGCCATTTTTTGCAATACTTTGTCCGACATATCTTTCGGATGCGACGTAGTAAACCGCACCCGCATTTCGGGAGCTGTTTGCGCCACCTGTTCCAGCAAATCCCAAAAACGCACTGGTTTTCGTTCACCTTCGGGAAGCCATTTGTATGAATTTACGTTTTGTCCAAGCAGGGTAACTTCCTTGTAGTTTTTTGCGGCCAAATCGCGTACCTCGTTCAGAATATCCTGTGGGTCGCGGCTTCGTTCGCGGCCACGGGTGTAAGGCACTATACAGTAGGTGCAAAAATTGTTGCAACCGCGGGTAATACTCACAAATCCTGAAATGGCTTTATCGCCCATGCGCACCGGCGTTATCTTGTCGTAGGTTTCAATGGTTGAAAGTTTGGTGTTCAAGGCCTTTTCCCCGCCTTCCACTTTGTCGATGAGGTAGGGGAGGTCGCGGTAGGCATCCGGTCCGGCCACCAAATCCACCACGCCTTTTTCCAGAAAAGCTTCGCCCACACGTTCGGCCATGCAGCCCAATACCCCAACAATCAGTTTTTTATTGCGTTTTTTTATTGCATTGTAGTGATTAAGTCTTCCCCAAATCCGTTGTTCGGCATTGTCGCGCACCGAGCAGGTATTCAGGAAAACCGTATCGGCATCCTCTGCGGTTTGTACCAGTTCGTATTGCCTTTCCTGCAAAATGGCTGCCACCACTTCGCTGTCGGCCACATTCATCTGGCACCCGTAAGTTTCTATGTATAGTTTTTTTGTTTCCATTTTTTTTAGATGGCTGCAAATTTAGCGCATTTTATTTTGGCTCATGGGTTTTTATTAAAGGATTTAGGTTTCCTTTTGTGAAGCTTTTTTTATTTTTAACCGAAACTTAAAATTTTAAAATATGTCAGGTCACAGTAAATGGTCAACCATTAAGCGGAAAAAAGGAGCACTGGATGCCAAACGTTCCAAAATATTTTCAAAAATATCGAAAGAGATAACCGTTGCAACCAAACTTGGGGGTAGTGATATCGACGCCAATTCGCGCCTGCGGCTGGCCGTGCAAAACGCCAAGGGGCAAAACATGTCGAAGGATGTGATTGAGCGCGCCATTAGTAAGGCAGAAAAAGATACCTCCAGTTTCGAGGAGATGACCTTTGAAGGGTACGGCCCGGGCGGAATTGCCATTTTTGTGGAATGCCTTTCCGACAACAACAACCGAACGGTGGGAAGTGTGCGTTCTGCTTTTACAAAGCACAACGGACACCTTGGAACCAACGGTTCAGTGGCTTTTCTTTTTGAAACGAAAGGAGTATTTGTTGTGCCGTCAGACGAAAAAACGGCAACCGAGGTATTTGAACTGGAAATGATTGAAGCCGGGGCTGAAGAGATGGAAGAAAGCGATGGGTTTATTGAAATTACTTCGGCCATGGAAGACTTTGGAAGTGTTTCCAAAAAGCTGGAAGAACTGGGCCTCGAGCCCGAGAGTCAGGGGTTACAGCGCATACCGAATACCACAACCACACTGCCTGTGGATGAGGCCAAAAAGGTGTTGCGCTTAGTTGAGCGCCTCGATGAGGACGATGATGTGCAAAATGTGTTTCACAACCTTGAAATTACGCCCGAGTTGGAGGCTGTACTGGCCGAAGATTGACGGTCAGTTTGTTAATAATTTTTTCAGTGAGGCAATGGATTGAACAACGGGACGTTGGTTTTTAAATGGATTTTTGGGTTATATTTGCACCTTCGTTAAACGGAAAAATGAAAACAATTTTTTTAATCATATCCGGGGTTTTTTTATTTCAAATGGCAGCGGCGCAGGTTACATTTCCTGCTTTGTCCGATACAATGGTTTCCGATACGGCCGGAAATGAAGAGATCAATCTGAATATTCTTGATAATCTGGATATAAATCAGGACTCCCGCCTCGAAAAAATGCTGAAGTGGCATGTGGAGAATAATAAAAAACGGGATGGTATCGATGGGTTTCGGGTAGAAATATTTTTTAGTTCGGCGCTCAATGCCAAGGAGCAGGCCTTAAATAAGAAAAAGGAATTTCTGTCGAAGTACCCCGACCACGATGTGCATGTTAAATTTACCGCACCCAATTTCAGAGTGAGGGTAGGCGATTTCAGAACCAAAAACGAAGCTTTAAAACTTCATAAACAAATTCAGGATGATTATCCCGGGGCTTTCATTGTCCCCGATAATATCAATTTTCCGTTGCTGAAAACAGAGAAAAAATATGAGCGACCAGATTAAGCACGAGTGTGGCATTGCCTTAATTCGCTTACTTAAGCCTTTATCGTATTACAAAAAAAAATACGGCACGTGGAGATACGGCCTGAATAAGTTGTATCTGTTAATGGAAAAACAGCACAACCGCGGTCAGGACGGAGCCGGAATGGTTTGTGTAAAGGACCATTTGCCCCCGGGAAGTACCTACATTCACCGATACCGTTCAATCGATCAGAATCCCATTCTTGATGTGTTCAATAATGTTAATAAACCTTTGAAAAAGGCACAGCGCAAGGGAATTGATGTGGAAAACTGCGATTGGGCTTACGAAAATTATCCGTATGCCGGAGAGCTTTACCTGGGGCATTTGCGCTATGGCACTTTTGGAAAAAACAGCATCGATTTTGTACACCCGGTAATGCGGCAAAACAACTGGAAATCGAGAAACCTGGTGCTTGCCGGAAATTTTAACCTTACAAATACCGATGAGCTTTTTAAAGTGCTGATTGAACTGGGACAACACCCAAAAGCTTATACTGACACGGTTACAGCGCTTGAAAAGGTAGGACATTTTCTGGATGAAGAAAATCAGCTGCTCTTCAGAAAATATAAAAACGAGGGGTATAAAAACAACGAAATTTCGCCACTGATTGAAAAGAACATTGATATTCAGAACATTTTGGAAAGGGCAACCAAAGACTGGGATGGCGGATATGCCATGGCCGGACTGATTGGCCACGGCGATGCTTTTGTGGTGCGCGATCCCTGGGGAATTCGTCCGGCGCACTTTTACCAGGACGACGAAATTGTGGTGGTGGCTTCCGAAAGGCCTGTCATTCAAACTGTGATGAATGTGAGCTGGGAAAAAGTGCATGAAATTGAGCCTGGTGAAGCCCTCATCGTTAAAAAGAAAGGGAATGTGAGCAGGCAAATGATTCGCGTGCCACATAAAAGAAGCTCCTGCTCGTTTGAACGGATTTACTTCTCCCGTGGAAGTGACCGCAGCATTTACAACGAGCGAAAAAAGCTGGGAAGGCTGCTAAGTCCCGCCATCCTTAAAACCATTCATTACGATTTTGAAAACACTGTGTTTTCTTATATTCCCAATACTTCCGAAACGGCTTTCTACGGAATGCTCGAGGGCATCAGAGAATATTTAACCGGCTGGAAAATAGAAAAGCTGAAAGAGGGTAACGGCAGCATGACCAACGACGACATCAAAAACGTTATCTCCCTTGAGCCACGGGTTGAAATGATTGCCATTAAGGATGTGAAACTGCGTACCTTCATTGCCGACGATGCCAGCCGCGATGATTTGGTGGCGCATGTGTACGACGTGACTTACGGAGTGGTTCGAAACAATGTGGATACACTGGTAGTTATCGACGATTCCATTGTTCGGGGAACAACTTTAAAAAACAGCATTCTGCGAATTCTCGACCGGTTGCATCCCAAAAAAATCATTGTGGTTTCATCGGCGCCGCAAATCCGTTACCCCGACTGCTACGGCATCGATATGACACAGCTCGGTAAGTTCATTGCATTTAATGCCACCATTGAACTGTTAAAAGACCATGGACAGGAAAACGTTATTGAAGAAGTTTACCGCAAATGCAAAGAACAGGAAAACCTGCCCAAGGAAGAGATGGTAAATTATGTGCGGGAGATTTACCGCTTGTTTACACCTGAACAAATTTCTGCCAAAATTGCCGAACTTCTGAAACCTGAAGATTGTGAAGCGGAAGTGGAAATCGTATATCAATCGGTAGAAAATCTACACAATGCCTGCCCCAACGATACCGGCGACTGGTATTTTACCGGGAATTACCCCACACCGGGTGGTAACCGGGTGGTTAATTCTTCTTTCATCAATTACATTGAGGGGAAAGATAAGCGCGCATATTAATTTTTTGTTAAGGGTTGTTGAAACATTTTCAGGCATCACGTGTTTAAAATAGTGCCTCTGAAAATGGAAGAAACAATTTGTCATGGCGTATTATTAATCTTTCCTTCGGGAAAACATTATCTTCCGTTTTTCAGAGGCACTTTAAAAAATCATAAAAAGACAGAATTGTATTTTGTTCTGTTCCATAAAAAGAGTTACTTTGCAGCTTATTAAAAAAAGAGATTATGTTGGAGATTTCAAAACATTCAATGGTTACGCTAACCTACGATTTGCGTATTGATGATGAGCAGGGAGAGGTAATTGAGCGCGCAACCGAAGAAAAGCCGTTACAGTTTCTTTATGGTGCAGGTACTATGCTGCCCCGGTTCGAGTCGCAACTGGCCGGACTGAAAGAGGGCGAACCCTTTACCATTCGTTTGTCGAAAAACGAAGCTTACGGCGATGTCAATCAGGACGCTATAGTTGAATTGCCAAAACAGGTTTTTCTGGTTGACGGTAAATTCGATGAAGAATTGATTGCAGTTGGAAACACCGTTCCCATGATGAGCAGCAACGGACAGCGACTGAACGGACTTGTGCTCGAAATAAGCGATGAAGCAGTGAAAATGGATTTTAATCATCCGTTGGCTGGCGAAGACCTTTATTTTGCAGGAAAAGTTCTGGGAGTGCGCGAACCATCTGATGAAGAGCTGGCGCAAATACTCTCGGGAGGTGGTTGTGGCTGCGGAAGCGGTGGTTGCGACGATGATGGATGCAGCGATCATAACCACGACCATGGCTGCGGTTGCGGCTGATTTTTTAAATTTTGATAATTAGTTCAAATTCATTATTTTAACCCCGTTTTCTTACCGTAAATCAAAGGAAACGGGGTTTTTTAAACGGCATGAATACATTCGGGAAAATATTTCGGCTAACTTCATTCGGCGAATCCCACGGACGTGGAATAGGGGGAATTATTGACGGTTGCCCTGCCGGCATTGAACTGGATATTGAACGTATTCAAACCGATTTGGCCCGCCGCCGTCCCGGACAGTCGAAAATTACCACCCAGCGAAAAGAACCCGATCAGGTGGAATTCCTTTCGGGGATTTTCGAGGGAAAAACACAGGGAACTCCCATTGCTTTTGCGATATGGAACAAGGACCAGCATTCCAACGATTATAACGATCTGAAAGATGTTTTCCGCCCCTCGCATGCCGATTATACCTACATCAAAAAATACGGAACCCGTGACCACCGCGGCGGTGGCCGTTCATCGGCACGTGAAACCATTGCCCGCGTGGTAGCCGGCGCCATAGCAAAACAACTGCTGGACAAACCGGGCGTTTCCATTCAGGCGTTTGTGTCGCAGGTAGGTGAAATTTCACTTCAAAAATCATATACCGGGCTTGATCTTTCCAAAACAGAAGACAACCTGGTGCGTTGCCCCGATGCCGAAACTGCCGAAAAAATGATTGCCCGCATTGAAACCGCTGCCAGAGACCACGACACTGTTGGTGGCGTAATTACATGTGTGGTTAAAGGTGTTCCTGCCGGTTGGGGCGAACCGGTTTTCAACAAGTTACATGCCGACCTTGGTTTTGCCATGCTCGGAATTAATGCGGTGAAGGGATTTGAATACGGCACCGGTTTTCAAGGTACCAAACTCAGCGGATCGCAACACAACGATGTGTTTATCCGGTCAGAATCCGGAATCCGCACCAAGACAAACCATTCCGGAGGTGTCCAGGGTGGGATTTCCAACGGGGAAGACATCTATTTCAACGTGGCTTTTAAACCCATTGCCACCCTGCTGAAAGAGCAGCATACAGTAGATAAAAACAGCAACGAAACAACCATTCATCCGAAAGGAAGGCACGACCCGTGTGTATTGCCGCGTGCCGTTCCCATTGTAGAAGCCATGGCCGCTCTTGTTTTGGCCGATCATTTTTTATTGAGTAAACTTAATTCGATGTAATATGCCCAGAAGAAAAAGAAACAGAAGAATTCAGGTTCCCCCCGTGATAAAAGGAATGTCGGTTTACGGTGTCCGTGGCCGCAAATCCAACGAAGTCGTTCTTCGGCTCGAGGAATACGAAGCCATCCGCCTGCTCGACTACCAGAACCTTACCCAGGAACAGGCCGCAGTGCACATGGATGTTTCGAGACCAACCCTAACCCGTATTTACGAGGAGGCGCGCAACAAAGTAGCCACAGCATTTGTGGAAGGCCGCGATATTATTTTCAGGGGTGGTGACATTTATTTCGACGAAAACTGGTTCAAGTGCAATGCCTGCCAGGCCAGTTTTAACGATTACAAGGAAAAAAGCCCGTCGTGTCCGGTTTGCAGTTCCGGTGATGTAATTACCCTCAACGAGTTTTACGCGAAGTAGAACATCTGTTTTATGGTTTATAACAGCTGTTATTTTATAGCAGATGTTATATTTGCGGGTTTAACTGAAAATCCGGAAGAAATCCATGTGTCATAAGAAGTTTTGGATACCGGATTGAAACAGCAAACAGGAATGAAGATACGGAAGCTTTTACGGATTTTACATCGCGATCTGGGGTATTTCATTGTGGGAATGACCATTGTTTACGGACTTTCAGGGATTTTTCTGAACCACCGCCACGATTTTAACCCGGATTACAATATCTATTTTGACAGTTTTCAGACAGAAATAGGGCCGGGGACAACCGTTACCGAGCCAATGCTGAGGGACATTCTGGCCGGACTGGAACATGGTGTAGTTTACAAAAAACACTACACCACAAATCAGGGAAACATTAAAATTTTTATTGAAAACGGCGAGGTGGTTATTAACCCCGAAACCGGTGAAGGAACAATGAGCTACCTGAAAAAACGTCCAATTATTTTTGAAATGAACAAATTGCATAAAGCATCCATAGGTACCTTGTGGAAATGGGTGAGCGATGCCATGGCAGTTATTTTGATTTTTGTGGCTGTTTCCGGATTGTTTCTGCTGAAGGGGAAACGCGGCTTTGGACGCTGGGGGCTTTGGTGGACCATTGCCGGAATTGTTGTACCTTTGTTTTTTGCAATGATGTATATTTGAATAGGAAAACCAAAATGAGAATTACAATGAAAAAAATTGCCCTGCTTGCTGTGATTGCAGTTTTCTTTTTTAGCTGCGGAAATCAAAAAAGCCAAAGTGAAAATGCATCCGAAGGTGCTGAAAAATCGGCTGTGGTATATTCTGTAGATGAACTGTATGCCAATGCTTCCGATTTGGTTGGTAAAGAAATTACCGTGAAAGGTACTGTAATGCATGTGTGTAAACAAGGTGGTGGCCGCTGTTTTTTAATGGGAAGCAACGAGGATTTTAATATCCGCGTTGAGGCGGGTGAAAAAATCGGCACTTTTAGCCAGGAGCAGATGGGCAGCGACCTTACCATTACCGGAATTTTTAAAGAGGTAAAAACCGAAGCCGATGCCCACAATCCTGCACGGGAGCATGGTGAGGAAGATCATGATCATGATGAAGAATCCGAAGAAGCTCACCGGATAATTGCCGAAGCCGAAGATAAGGCAGAAGTGGTCTATTTTATGGAAGGCCTGACCATTGTGAAAGAAGAAATTTAAACAGGCTAATCTCTGTTCTATTTCTCTGCCGGCACAAAGTCAAGCGAAACAGAATTCACACAGTGACGTGTGTCTTTTTGCGTATAGCGCTCACCATAAAATACATGGCCCAGGTGCCCTCCGCAGTTGTTACAGGTAATTTCTGTCCGGCGTCCGTCGGCATCCAAAGTTTTAGTCACAGCCCCTTCAATTTCATCGTCGAAACTGGGCCAGCCGCAGTCAGATTCAAACTTATCCGATGATTTATATAACGGCGCCCTGCACTGTTTGCAAACATAAGTTCCTTTTCCCTTATGATTGTTGTATTCCCCCGTAAACGGGCGTTCGGTACCTTTATGAATAATTACATATTCCTCAAAATCAGTTAATTTTCTGTATTCGCTCATTTTTTTGTCCTCCTTTATCTCAACCTTCGCCTCTGCCTTTGCCTCTACCTTTGCCTCTGCCTTTGCCTTCGACTCTATTTTCACCTTCTCCTGAGCCTGTCCGCAGGCGGAAAAAGCCACAGCAAAAAATAGTATGATAATAATTGTTTTCATTGTGGCATTAAAACAACTGACACAGATTGTTGGTTCAATTTTTCTCATTCAGTTTCATCATTTCCAGACCGGCATTCAATACCAGACCCAGGCCGTGTTTTTCATTGTCTCCAACGGGTCGGGTATAGTAAAACACAAGGTCATCAGAAATTCCGGTTCCCACACAAACATTGATGAATTTGCCTTCGGGTGTGATGTGGTCTCTTTTCAAGGCAGTCCAACCCCGGCGTGCAATAGTGGCATAGGCAGGATCAATCCATCCCTGGTTTACCGCCTTGGCCACGCCGTATATAAAAAGGGCGGTAACGGATGCTTCCTGGTACGAATCGGGTTTATCGAGCAACTGTTTCCACATTCCGTCTGCATCCTGGTAACGCGAGAAACCTACAATCTGTTTTTCCAGAATGGAAATCAGCTTGTCGCGGTTGGGATAATCTTCGGGTAGAACTTCCAGTAAATCGGTAATGGCGAAAATGATCCATCCGTTTGCCCTGCCCCAGTAGGCAACGCCATTTCGTTCCAAATCGGAGTAATAACAGTGGTAAAACAGCTGTTTGTGAGGGTCCCATAAATACGCATCCATTTTCAGGATTTGATGAATGGCATCGTCGAGGTATTTGTTTTCACCGGAGTAATCACCCATGCGCGACAAAAAAGAAAGCGACATATACAGATCGTCGGCCCATACCGTCATTTCGCGGGGGAAGGTACGGCAAAGCGTTCCGTCGTCGAGCCGGTCCTGTCCGTTTAAAATGTGGTTGGCCGTATTTTTAATGTATTCCTCGTACTCCGGCTGAGGGTTTATGCGGTTAATATCGACCATGCTTGCTCCCATCGCCCCGCAGTCGTCGAGTTCCTTAAAATTCCAGAGCTGACCGAATGGCCAATGCCAGTGGTTGCGATCGCCCCTGAACGTTTTTTTGAAATACCCGAAATTGTCGAAACCGAATGCAACATGGTTCAGCGCATAATTGATGTATTTTTGCTCATCAAGGTAATTCCCCAGCCTGATCATGGCCATGTTGGTAACACCCGAGGAGTAGTGCCATTCCATGAGCGGACTGCGAAACCGCACATCTTCGCCATCGGGAATTTCGCTGGTTGAATCGTAAATCTTACCGTCGCTTACTCCCACAAACCGGGTAACGGGTTGTTCAAGAATATGATCGACAATCAGGCGAATCACATCCTCATCGGAAGCTCTGATGATTTCCTGCTGGGTTGTGGGTTGAGTTATGCCTTGTCCGGTCCACCATACCATAATCACTAATAATAGCAGTGTTTTTTTCATGTTATGAATAATTAAAGTGTTTAAAGTCAAAAGTTCATTCAAATTTTTTATTTCTGATTTTCTGCTGATTTGATGTTTAATTGTATTGCATTTGATTCCAGACCATCTCCCGATACCTTCAACTTAAAGTTACCGCTGCCGGCAGCAGCCCTAACGATAGCCATGGCCTGGCCACGCGCCGTTCTGCGTTTATTGCTTATAAAAGATTCGTGGCTGTCGCGGGCTCCATTGTCGAGTCCCAGCAGTTCTCCATCGCCCTCCATCTCAAAAGTCAGTACCTGGTCTCTGTTGGGTGAGGGAATCCCGTTTTCATCTACCAGTTGCACACGAACGATGCTAACGTCGTTCCAGTCGTTTTCCAATGTGGTTTTAGATGCAGAAATGCGGATGGCGGAAGGATTGCCGGCAGTCTGCATTTCGTGCACTGCCACCTCCCGGCCATTAATCCGCCCTGTTGCTTTTATGGTTCCCGGCTGGAACGTGAGGCGGTAGCTTACCGGCGAAGCATCGGACGGACGTTTCTGTATGCCCAGTGAACGTTCGTTGTGAAAAACTTCCACCTCTTCGCAATTGGTATAAATCTCAAGGTGCGCCTCATCGTAGGTGTCAAAATCGGTTGGTGTCCAGTCGTCCACCAGTCCGCCCTGGCCGAGATGATGCTCTCTGCGGAAGATGTGCACCATGGGTTCGTCGCTCCACCAGCTCTGGCGCTCATACGTGCGGGGTTTGGTAAACCCGGCCCGGTCGAATAACCCAAAGTCGTGCGAAACCTCCGGCCAGTCGGCCTCACCTAAATAATCATAACCGGTCCACAAAAAGTGTCCTGCAATGGATGGGTTGTCGCGCCATATCAAAAAAGCCTGACGGGTATGGCCGTTTTCGGTACCGATTACTTTCCAGTGGGGATTGTCCCGGGAAGCATCTGCCAGTTCGTTTTCCCGGTAGTTTTGTCCCACCACATCCATCATTTCAGCAAAACCGTTTTGGTAAACACCCGACTGATTGGGCCTGAACAGAGCCATGGTTACCGGACGTGTTCCATCCAGTTCATGAATCAGGTCGTGCTGCATTTTGTATGTAGTGAAGCCCTGCTCTTTGTTCAGGTTATCGCGAATTTCATTCCCCACACTGATAATGAATACCGAGGGATGGTTGCGATCGCGCAACACCACCGAGCGGGTATCGGCCTCCCACCATTCGTCGAAATAGTGCTGATAGCCAAAATCGGCATGGTTCTTTTTGGCCCGCCAGGTGTCGAATGTTTCGTTCATGACAAAAAATCCCATGCGGTCGCACAGATCCAGAAATTCGGTTGCAAACGGATTGTGGGAAAGGCGGATGGCATTAATTCCCACTTCCCGCAGACGTTCCAGCCGTTCTTCCCACACACCCAGTGGAACTGCAGCACCCGCGGCACCTCCGTCGTGATGCAGACAGACTCCTTTCAGCCTGATGTTCTCCCCATTCAGGTGAAACCCGGTAGCAGCATCGAAATAAAAAGAGCGGATGCCAAAGGGAGTGGTTAACCGATCAACCGGTTTTCCGTTTACCCTGATTTCTGTTTCATTGGCATACATGGTAGGTGTGGCCAGCGACCATAAATGAGGATGGTTAAGTTCTACCGATTGGTCAAAAGTATGATTTTCACCCGCAGCCATACTGAATGTCAGCGAATCGGCAGCCACTTTTTTCCCATCCGGACCAACAAGGGTCGTTTTCAAAACCATTTCCGCATCGGGTCCGTCGTTTTTCACAGTGGTTTGCACCCTTACCGTTGCCTGGTCCGGACTTACTTCGGGGGTGGTTACAAATACGCCGTTTTTCTCCACATACAGAGGTTCGGTAACAATCAGTTTTACATTCCGGTAAATTCCGGCCCCGGTGTACCAGCGCGATGCAGGTTGACGGGTATTGTCGATCCGAACAGCCAGCACATTCTCTTTTCCGTAGTTCAGATAAGGCGTAAGCTCATAACTGATGGGTACATAACCATAAGGCCTGTGACCCAGGTGTTCACCGTTGATGTAAACATCGCTGCTGGCCATCAATCCGTCAAAATTGATCCAAACTTTACGGTCTTCGGCAGATTTAGGCACGGAAAAATGTTTGCGGTACCAGCCAATTCCGGCAGGCAGATAACCACCACCCCGACTGGTAGGATTATCGCGGTCGAACTCTCCTTCGATGCTCCAGTCGTGCGGTACATTCAGCGTTCGCCAGTCACTGTCGTTGAAACGAACAGCCTCAGCACCGGAAGGATCATCGTGAACAAACTTCCATCCGTGGTTTAAAGACTCCACCATTCTTCCATCAGTAAAATCCGGTACCGGATCCGAGCATCCCGCAGCCATCCATATTAATAGCAGGGCGGGCATTAATCTTTTAAAAAGGTTGAAAAATTTCATGGGTTCAAGTTTATATTTTGTCCGTTTCGGTACAGGTTAAAGCCCAAATAGAAAGGTTCGCCGGCCAGCAGACGCCACGACAAATAGCAGCCTTGCTCCTGGAAAACAGCAACAGCGCCCCTGTCCAAACGTTCCACCTGCATCTGAGCAGTTAGGTCCGGTAACAGGCCTGCCGGCATCCAAAACAGAAAAAGCAAGAATCCTCTTAATGCCATATACTTTCTTTATTGGTAGAAGTTATTCCTGTATAAACCTGTATGGTAAGGGAAATGAAAAGAGTGAAAAACTTCGGTTCAGGCACAAAATAGTAAATATTTTCAATTTTGTCGCGGTTTTGGCTGGGAGGAAAGGGTCTAAGCATGTGGTACAAAAGTTTTCACTCAGTTGGTTTATGAATTGATGCGGTTTGTTTTATCCATTTGGGTGCTTTACATTTGCTAATGTAAACAAGAAATTGATTAAACTTTGTTTCAGATTTAGTGATATATGAATTTATTGATTTCAAAAAGCTCTGGAATCACAATACATTACCGATAAGGACATTTTTACCCTCATCAAACTTATTCCGTAAATTTGAAGAATGACAAATTCATCAAATCTCTCTTATTCCAATCCCAGGCCTGTCCAATAAAGTGATTTTCCCATCCACAATTTTAACCCCTTCGTATGGATCGTTGGAAATGAGCAGGTTGCCGTCCAGGTCGGCCCATTCGGCTTGTGGTGCAAGCTGGGCGGCTGCTGAAATGGCGCACGAAGTTTCGGTCATGCAGCCAATCATTACCCGCATGTGGCTGGCGTGTGCCAGATTAATCATTTTGTGGGCTTCGCGCATGCCGGTGCATTTCATCAGTTTGATGTTGATTCCCGAATAAACACCCACGGCATCCTGCACATCGCACAGCCGCTGAATGGCTTCGTCACCAATGATAGGCAGCGGCGAACGTTCCGTCAGCCAGGCGTGGTCGTCTTTCCGGTTTTTGGGCAACGGTTGCTCCACAAATTCAACGCCTTTTTCTTTCAGCCAGTGTATCATTTCAAGCGCTTTCTCCTTGTTGTCCCAACCCTGGTTCACATCCACACAAAGCGGTTTACTCGTTGCCGAGCGGATTGTTGCAACCATCTCCTTGTCGTTGGGGCCGCCCAGTTTAATTTTCAGAATTTTGTAGGGAGCAGCTTCATCCACTTTTTGTTTCACCACATCCGATTCATCCATTCCAATAGTGAAAGAGGTATAAGGCGTATTTCCCGGCGAATACCCCCAGATTTTATGCCACGGCTGCCCCATTATTTTCCCCAACAAATCGTGCAGGGCAATATCAATTGAAGCCTTGGCGGCCGTGTTTCCGGGTGCTGCCTCGTCCACGTATTCCAGAATTTCCTCCATACGAAACGGGTCGGTAAACTGAGTCAGGTTAAGCGCCGTTAAAAACCTTCCCGCTGTTTTTTGCGATTCACCCAGATAAGGCGGCATGGAGGCCTCACCATAACCGGTGAATCCGTCACATTCAATTTTGGTTAGCATGACCGGTGTGGTGGTTCGTGAACTGTTGGCCAGTGTAAACACATGTTTCAACTGCAAATCGTAGGGTTCAAATGTTAGTTTTAAACCCGGTGTCGGAAATCTTCCTTTCATATTCGAATAAGTTAACTGGGGCAGCGCTAAACCACCTAATGTAAATAATGCCGTATTTTTTAAAAAATTTCTTCTGTTCGTACCCATTTTCTTTAAACTCAAAACTTTCAACTTTAAACTTCTTCAATACCATGGATGCTCTTTCACCCACCAAATCCCTTCTGTTCCTTCCGACCCGATAACCCGCCGGGCACTGATGAACGTATTTTTTCGATATTCTGAATATATTTCACTTTGACTATCGAAACTGTTTTCCTCCACTTTTCCGGCGGCGTGAATATACTCTGTTTTTCCCTTCGAAATGGCTACATGGGTAATTCGTTCGGGTTGTGCCTCATTTGCTTTCTGCCCGAAAAAAAGCAGGTCGCCGGGTTGCAGATTTTCTAATGAATCACCCGGATTAACCGATTGACCATGCCGTACCTGCAACGAAGCATCGCGGGCGAGAATGATTCCGTGCATAAAATAAATCATTTTGGTGAACCCACTGCAATCCATGGCCAGGGCCGAAGTCCCGCCCCAAAGGTAGGGATGTCCTTTTAATTTTTGAGCTGAATTTACAACTGAAGCACTATCGGGCCGAATGGTTTCCCTGAATTCAGAAAAGGAAACCCAGTTTTGCGGAGCGGCAAAACCTTCCCGTCCGTCGGGAAACCGCACTTTGACGTAATTCCATCGCTGTTCCAGTAGTTCCAAAATGCCGCCCATGGTCACATCGGAAACAGGATCTTCCATTTTTTCCGTATCAAAAATTTGTGCAAACGAGCCTGTGAAAATAACCCGATCGGTCTGCCGCCAGTTTTGAAGTTCGGTTTCAGTAACCGGAAAAATTCCGCCCGACGACGTCCACGATATGTAGCGATCGGGTGTTTGAACCAGATGCCAGCCGCCTTGTTTTTTCAGAATTTTAACCGGAGTTCCCAGTAATGCCTGGGTAACCAGTTCCGAAGAATACCGCGGAGTTGCCCTGAAATTGGCCGCAGAAACATTTACCAGCGCATACGGTTTTTCTCCAACGGTGGAGTCGGGGAGAAGTGAAATTTTATCAACTATCTCAAAAGACTGGAATTGGTTTAACAGTTCATTTTTCAGGTTCTGATTATCGGTTTCTCCCTGCAACACAACCTTTCCTTTTTGAAACGCAGCTTCCACATGGAAAATCGCCTCGCGTTTGTCAGGAACTTTATTTTGTTCAAAATGAAGTATGATATCTTCTGCTTCTTTGCGGTTGTTTACACCGCACGAAACAGCCAGAATCAAAAGCACAAAAATTCCCAGTTGTTTCATAATTCCGGTTTGTTTAAATACGTTACGGTCATTTTATAGCTCCACTGGTCGAAATAAATATTTCCTCCGTACCATTCCAGTTCGCCGCGCTGAAAGTCGATGGGCTCACTGCGGAAATATCTTTTTGGAGGGTCGAATTCCCGGCTGAAATCGTCGTTTACAATCAACCGGTAACCATCGATCCCCGAGATGTAAAATTCGTTTACTTCTTTATTATCTGCGTTTTGTAATCCGAATGACTGGTCAAGCGGCACCCAGCCCACACCTTCGTAATACACTTCGCACCAGTCGTGCAGGTTCACCCCGCCGGGGTGCAACATCCATCCGCTCTGCCATTTGCAGGGAATTCCGCTCACCCGCGCCAGCGACATGAAAAGCAGCGTTTGCATGCCACAGTCGCCTTTCCGGTATTTCAGTACATATTCAGGAATATTTTCAAAGGTGGAATATTCCAGCGCCGAAGCCCAGGGAATGTTATCGTTTATCCAGTAATAAATGGCTTTTACCTTTTCAACCGGACTGGAAATACCGCGTGTAATTTCTTCGGCCAGAATTTTTATCTCTTCAGAAAAATCGATATGCGGCGGGCGTTCGGCAGTGTGGGTTTTGTACAAATCCGATGAAGTAACGTAAGGTTGAATGATTTCCGGTGAAAGCTGAATCCATTCCGGCTGGGTTTCAAATTCAGCCGAGAAATTGAAAACAGTGGGTTGGCCGGCAATCACTTTTTTTTCCATGTAAAGGCTTCGCTGAAGTGCAGAATTTTCAGCAAGGTGGTAATTTCCTGAATTGGCTGACAGCAATTTCACATTTTTTTGCCTGGGCAGCGACTCGCGCGGAAAAGGCATCCAGCATTTCACAGTTTCACCGGCAGGTACTGCATCGGGTTTCAGGGTAATGGTGAAATCGATTTGGAATTGGTGCGTGAGTTCTTCCGGCAAAACTCCTTTTTGAAAACATTCAACCAGTTTGGCTGTGTTTTCGAGACAAAAAACATCCAGCGGATCAACAGTTTCCCCGTCTTTGCTGATTTTTGCCTGCCGTGCCAGTGAATCAACCCGGAACAGGTTGGGCACGGCATTCCTGAAATATCTTTTTTCACCGTCGATTCTCCGCATTTCCAGTTTTCCTGAATTTTCCCAGTTTTCCAGTTTTTCTTTTTTTAATTCGGGAAAATATTGCTGAAGTTCTTGTTTTATTTCCGGTTCGGTTTTTGAAAAATCGAGTTCAATGCGGTCCATTCTGGCCAGCAGAATTTCAAATTCTCCTGCTTGTTTTTTTTCCGGATTCTTTTGGAAAATGAGACTGATTTGTTTACGGGCATCGCTAAACCTGCCTTCTTTAAAAAGTTCAAAAGCTTTTTTATCGGGCTGATCGGTTGGGGTGCATCCGTAAAAAATCAATACGAAAAGCAGCAGAATGGCAATATTTTCTGATCTTTGGCCCATGTTCCGATGTTGCAGTTGAACAAAGATAGGGAAACGCTTGGAACAATAACCTAAAAAATATCAGTGGAAAATAATTTTGAATTACCGGTTCTGTATCAGGATGACCAGATTATAGTGGTGGACAAACCGTTTGGACTGGCAGTGCATAAAAACGATTTTATGCCACACGATGCGCCTTACCTGACCAAACTACTGGGCGATGTGACCGGCAAATGGATTTACAATGTGCACCGGCTCGATGCAAAAACCAGCGGAGTGATGGTGCTGGTGTTTTCTCCGGAAATGGCGAAAGAACTCACTTTGCAGTTTGAACGCAAAGAGGTGGCGAAAAAGTATGTGGCTGTGGTTCAGGGAAATCCAGGCGAGGGCACATTCGACGAAAAGGTACTGGTAAAAAAGAAGTCGAAATTTAAAAAACCGGCTGTAACGCACTACAAAACACTGCGTTCGGTTGAAACGGATATTTCATACAAAGAGAAAACCAACATTGTGCTGAGCCTGGTTGAAATAACTCCCGAAACCGGTCGCTGGCACCAGATTCGACAGCATTTTGCCAAAAACCGGTTCGATATTGTTGGCGACTCGCATCACGGCGATTTTACGCTGAATAAAATTATCATTGAAAAAACCGGAATAAACCGGTTGCTTCTTCATGCATCATCGCTGGAATTTTCCCATCCCGAAACACAAACCCGGAAAGAATTTGTTTCTCCTGTACCAGAGGAATTTGAAAAGGTGATGGATAGCTGTCTGACAATATAAGTTTTTATTTATTGGTGCGCTGTAGCTTTAATTTCGATTTTTTGCAACTTCTACAAATATAATCACCGCTCTGCTGCTTTCCGTTTATAAATTTTACTGTTGTCCAATATTCAAATTCAGTTATATTTGAAATTTCAATTTAAAATCAAGAAAAAGGGAATTGTAATGAGAAGAATTGCACTGTTGTTTTTGAGTTTTGTTTATTTGGGCGTTTTGGCACAGAACCCTGCTAAAAAGCCACTTTCTGTTGAAGATTTTAGTAGCTGGAATACACTGTCGAACCCCATCATTTCGAACGATGGAGCCCGGATTGCCTTCGAACAAAATCCGCAAAAAGGCGACGGGATGCTGATTGTGAAGAGTGGAAAGTCAGATTTCGATACAATTCCCCGCGGAAACAGAGCGGCATTCGGGCCGGAAAACGATTTTATCGTGTTCTCCATTAAACAGCCCGAGGACAGCATCAGAAAAGCAAAACTGGATAAGGTGAAAAAGGAAGATATGCCCAAAGACAGTCTGGGGATCCGGATTTTCGACAGAAACGAAGTGAAAAAGTTCCCAAAGCTGAAATCCTTTAAAATTCCGGAAGAGAATGCCCGTTGGATTGCCTTTACGGTTGAGCCGGCACCTGCTCCGAAAGACACGACAGAAAACAATTCGAAAAAGAAAAAGGAAAAACAGGAAGGTGACGATATTGTATTTTTTGAGGTGGAAACTGGTGATACGCTGATGTTCCGAAATGTTTCTGACTGGACGTACGCCAAAAAAGGGAAATCTGTCTTTTTCAGCCGGGAAGTTAAAGATTCAACCGGAACAGTTTCGTCACTCCATGTTTTCGATACCTCAACGGGTGAATCATCGGAAATTTATTCAGAAGAAGGCTGGATAAAAAAGCTGACCTCCGACGAAGCAGGAAATCAATTTGCATTTTTGTTTTCGCAGGATACCATCAAAGAAAAGGCTTATTCGCTTTTTCTGGGAGATTTGGATGAAGAACCGGAAAAGATTGTGGATGGATACACACGTGGCATTCCCGTTGGCTGGACACCCGGCGAAAACGGGAATATCTATTTTTCGAAAGACGGAACCAAACTGTTTTTCGGAACGGCAGAGAGTTCTGAACCGGCGCCCAAAGACACGATTCCCGAAGATGAAAAGCCGAAACTTGACATCTGGCACTGGCAGGATTTAAAACTTCAGTCGCAGCAAAAAGTGGAAGCCGAGCGGGAAAAAAAGCGAACCTTTCTTGCGGTTTATCATATCAACCTCAATCGATTCATTCAACTGGCCGATCCACAGGTGAGGGATGTTTCTACACTTGAAAAGGGAAACAGCGATTTGGCATTCGGATACAACGAATTACTTTACCTGCGTGAGTCAAGCTGGACCGGCACCCGCAACCGCGATTATTATGTTATTGATGTAAAATCGGGAATAAAGCGCGAAATTGCCGATTGCAAATCGTATGTTCGTATTTCGCCACAAGGGAAATATGTGGTTTGGTACGATCCGGCTGACAGCAGTTTCTACGCCCGATCAACAGATATTAACCGGCTTGAAGCTGTGTCTCTGACCAAAATTCTGCCGGTAAATTTTTATGACGAACGGAATGACGCGCCGATGGATCCGCGTCCCTACGGAATTGCCGGATGGAGCGAAAACGACCGGTTTGTTTACATTTACGACCGCTATGACATCTGGAAACTTGACCCGGCCGGAGAACGGGTGCCGGTGAACGTGACAAATACGTATGGCCGCCGGAATCAAATTCGCCTTCGTTACGTAAACCTTGAACCTGAGTTGGAACATATTCCTTCCGATGAATATGTATTGCTGAGTGGTTTTGATGAACGTACGATGTCGGGCGGATTTTTCAGCGTACGTTTTGGAGTGGTTTCCGACCCCGGTTTACTCATTATGGAAAAGAACCATTTTGGCGGAGTTAAAAAGGCGAAAAATGCAGAAAAGTTGATCTGGACAAAGGAAAATGTGCGTGAATTCCCCGACTTGTGGTGCAGCGATTTGAATTTTATGAAAACGGAACGAATTTCGGATGCCAATCCGCAACAGGAAAATTTTATCTGGCCAAAAGTACAACTGGTGGAATGGACTTCATTTTCAGGTGAAAAACTAAATGGTATGCTTTACTTTCCCGAAAATCTTGATCCGGATAAAAAATATCCGATGGTTATTTATTTTTATGAAAGAAGTTCGGAAGGGTTGTATCGCCATCAGCACCCGGCGCCAAGCCGTTCCACCATTAACCGTCCGTTTTATACGAGCAACAGCTACATTGTTTTTGTACCCGATATTACGTACAAAGAAGGCTATCCGGGTCAAAGTGCATACAATGCCATTGTAAGCGGTACCCAATACCTGGTGAATACGTTTCCTTACATCGATGAAAAGAAAATGGGCCTGCAGGGGCAAAGCTGGGGTGGTTATCAGATTGCTTACCTGATTACCCGGACCGATTTGTATGCGGCCGCCATGGCTGGTGCACCGGTAAGCAACATGACCAGTGCCTACGGCGGAATTCGCTGGCAAACCGGCCTTAGCCGGATGTTTCAATACGAACAGACCCAAAGCCGGATTGGCGGCACACTTTGGGAAAAACCGCTGCATTACATCGAAAATTCTCCCCTGTTTTACGCACCTAAAGTGAATACGCCACTGCTGATGATGCACAACGACGATGACGGAGCTGTACCATGGTACCAGGGTATTGAGTATTTTGTGGCACTGCGCCGCCTCGATAAACCGGTATGGATGCTTAACTACAATGGCGAACCGCATAACCTGAATGCCGCAAGCTGGGCCAATCGTATGGATTTAAGCAAACGGATGTTCCAGTTTTTCAACCACTACCTGAAAGGCGAACCTATGCCCGGGTGGATGGAAAAAGGAGTGCCGGCAGTGGAAAAAGGCGAAAATCTGGGGTATTGATTATTGCCTGGCAGCGCGCAAAGCACCTGGTTGTGTTAGATTCATTGTTTTTTTTGTTTGACTGGTTTTTCGTGTAGTTCATCGAAAAAAATAGCATTTAAAACTGCTTTTTTCTCAGTTTTGGGTAACGAAACAGGTTTCTGTGCGTCTTAACTGAAATGAAATACAAATTGTTATGAAAAACATTTTCCTTATTCCGGTACTTTTTCTTTTTTTGTTTACATCCTGCGAAACAGAACCCGGTGTATCCGAAGCATTTGCAAAATACAAGCACCAGAATGGTGTGACTTCCATTACAGTGCCCGGTTGGGCAATCAGGCTGGCTGCGCGCTGGGGCGATTTGGACAGGAATGAACGCGAACTGCTGCAGAGTATCGATAAGGTAAAAATTCTTGCCATTGAAGACAAAGATTTGAATGCCCGCAGCAATTTGCACAAGGAGTTTTACAGTGCCGTCAGGGAAAACAGTGAAATGGAAGAACTGATGGTGGTAAGGGACGGGAACGACCAGGTAACTATTTTCGGGATAGCTGATGAAAAATCAATTAAAGAATTGCTCATTCTGGTTGGCGGCGACGACAACGCCATGGTTTATGTAAAAGGCCGGCTGAAACCCGAACTCATTTCCAGGTTTATGGATGAAAACCCGCAAAAGGGATTTTTGAGCTTTAAAAATTAGCAATCAGTTACATTGGCAACTTAAACTTCATCGTTACCTCCCCAGTCTCTTTGTTCACTTCAATTTTCTGGTTTTCCATGCCAATATCTTTGCCTGTGGCCATTTTAAATAGCCCCGATAAGAACTGCATGCCGTTGTTCATTACTTTTTCGAATTCTTCCGTCTGGTTCCCGGTGCCAGACGACCCATTTCCACCCGCCTCTGCAACGACAGCGGTTTCTTCCCGGGGTTTAGGTGTTTCATCCGATAAGTCAATTTCATCTTTCGGTTTTTCTTCAACAGCTGCTTCCTTCAGAATTTCCGTTTCTTCAATCTCTTCATAAAATTCCTGTATTTCCTGTTCCTGCTGTTCGGTTTCGTTTATGAATTCTTCTAATTGCTGAATGAACTGTGAACGGCCTTTGGTGCTAAAGTCAACAAAATTGGTGTTGGCATTGTCGCCCAGCACTCCGTCGAAAAGACTTTGTTTTACCAGCAGTCCCGATGCAATTTTTTGTTCGATGGAATTCCGGCTGATGAAGTTATAAATGGTAAGCTTGTTGCTTTTTTGTCCAATCCGGTCGATGCGTCCGATGCGCTGGTTCTTTTTCGCCGGGTTCCAGGGCAACTCAAAGTTAATAAGCGTGTCGGCCACTTGCAGGTTCAACCCCGAACCGCCTGCTTCGGTCGATAAAAATATTTTGTACTGCGGGTTCGATTCAAATTTTCGGATAAGTTCTCCCCGCGACTTCACCGGGATTTTTCCACTCAGCTCAACAAATCCGATGTTGTTGTCGCGGAGTATTTTGCCGATGAGTTTATGTACCTTCACCCACTCGGAGAAAATGATGATTTTTGTGTTTCTGTTCGGAACATCCAATTTTTCAACAAGAATATGTTCCAGTTCCTCCAACTTGGGCGATTCGTTGGTTTCGTCGTCAATCAAAAAAGTTGAGTCGCACACCATGCGCATGCTGGCCAGAAGCAGTTGCATCTTTTGCATGTCGTAAGGCGTAAGGAATTTTTTTCGTAAAATGGAGGCCAGACCCTGTGCATACGAAGCATGATAATCGGCCTGCAAAGGAGACAAATCAACCGTAATGGTGAGTTGTTGCAAATGGGGCAGTTGGTCTAATACCTTCCGTTTTTCACGCCTCAACAATACTTTTTCCAACTTTTTATTCAGCTTTTGAAGGTTGTAATAGCCGTTTATCTTGTTGTGCCGGTCAGGGTCGAACAGACAATGCTGGTACGAAAACTCCCAAAGCGGCCCGAAGAATGCGGGCTCGAGAATTCCCATCACCGAAAAAATATCTATGAGCCGGTTTTCGATAGGTGTGCCGGTAATGGCAAGTTTGTGTTTAGCGTCTAAGCGTTTCAGCGAAGCGGCTGTTTTTGTTTCATAATTCTTTGCCCGTTGCGCTTCGTCGAGAATCAGAAAATCGATGCTTGCCCGGTTGATGGCCCGCTGGTCGCGAAGCACGGTTTCATAATTCACAATAAAAAAGAAAATGTCATCTTGTTTGTACTGTTTTGCCCGCTCATCGGGAAATCCCTGAACCACCAAAGCCTTTTCATCCGAAAATTTTTCAATCTCTTTTTTCCATTGTTCTTTCAACGAAGCCGGGCAAACTACCAAAGTTTTTGAAAAACCGAAGATGTGCTTTTTTAGAATGGCAGTGGCAATTGCCTGGATGGTTTTCCCAAGGCCCATTTCGTCGGCAATGATGGCATTTTTGCGAAAAAGGGCAAACTCAATGCCTTCTTTCTGATAGGGGTATAAATCGACATGTATCATGCTGAAATCCGGAATATGCTGGTCGCGCAGACTAAGGAGCATTTCTGCTTCAAAAGCCGCTTCAAGTTTTTCAACTACTTCGGGCCTGATTCGGATATGCGGGTAATCCGTTGCCTCTTCCATAAATTTTAGAAGCGTGGTAATTTGTTCGTTTTCCAGGTAAGAGGCGTTTTTGAAGTATCTTGAAATCAGCAATTTTTCTTCTACCGCTAGTGTATGCGGATAGTGCCAGGTAATTTTGTAATCGTTCAGCGGATCGCAGAAAATTTCCACAAACGGATATGTTTTGCTAAGCCGGCTGTAAAGCGACTTGTTCTCTTTTAGTTGTCTGAAGGCGAACATGATGTGTTTTGTAGTGCCCAGTTTGTTCAGCCGGGCGTCCATACTGTCGCTGTATCCGGTTTCGTTTTCAAAATCGCGCAAAAACACTTTGTATTTTATGCCTTTTTCGTTGGTAAGGAGGTGGTCGCCGTATATGTTATCGGCCCACCTGATTCTGTACTCTGCTTTGTCTGCTTTCTGGCGCCGTTCGGTCAACACCCGTTTTATCATTCCCTGCCGGGTGTATTTTTTGTGTTCGATGTGCTCTTTTGGATCAGCAAATGCATTTCATTTTCCACCTGAAGCAGACAGGCAACGGCATATTTATCCCAACCAGCCGCCTCTTTGCCACGAACAGGAATAATTCTCCCGTCTTCCTCAATATCCAGGCTATATTCAGCCACTTCATTTTTCGATTCATCGCTAACAATCAATTCGAATCGCGAAACCGACTGAGTAAGCAACTGGCACTGTCCGTTGTTAAAAGTAATTTCTCCCAGCGCCAGCTCCTGGGGAGAAAGTATTTTTTTTAATCTCTCCTTTTCGGAAGCAATAGTTTCTTTGATTTGCATTGGTCTGAATATTAGTTGAATAAAACAATGGTTATTAAAATTGAAAATGCAGGAAACCGATATTTTTAATTGCATTAATAATATCGGTTTTGTTGTTTTAAACCAAAGTAATGAGCCGGTTTTTATAAGTATTTTTAACAAATTTTGCACAAAGCTGTCAATCTGAAAATAATCTGTTACTTTCGGAATCTAAAATCTCTTATTTTTAATAAATTTGCCAGGAAAAAAGAGAAAATGACAGAAACGGAAAATATTGTAAGAAAGAAGCTTATTCGGCGAATTAATCAATTAAGCCGGGATAAGATTAATGCTTTGGAAAACTATTTGAATAAAATGGAAAGTTCAAAAAGTTCTAAAGATGAAATATTATCTTATGCTGGTATTTTCGAAGAATTAGATTCTGATTTTTTTATTGAAATTACTGATGACTTGCACCTTAACAGGAAATCGGGCCGAACACGCATTAGATGAATGATTATTTAATTGATACCGACATTCTATCGTTTTATTTGAAGGGAAATCAAAAAGTAATAAATAAGTTTCAGGATTATTTTTCTGAAGTTGATTACAATGGTATAAATATTTCTGAAATAACATATTTTGAAATCCTTGCCGGTCTCGAATATCGGAATGCCACCAAGCAAATAGAATTTTTCGAAAAATTCATACAGAAGTGCAACATTATAAATCTTTCGAATACTTCAATCCGATTGTCTGCAATTCAGTATGGAAAACTGCGTCATAAAGGAATAATTATCGGTACAGCTGATTTATTGATCGCTGGTATTGCTCTTGCAAATAATTTTACTCTTGTGACTAACAACCAAAAGCATTTCAAGCCAGTCAGTGGTTTATTTACAGCTAATTGGGCAGAGTAATCAATATTAGATTCTGAAAAAGTCATCCTTAAATGGTGCTAGTCGGAAAATAATTTCCGGACATTTTATTAACTCTCCTCTCCTAAAATCCTATTTTTAAACCCGCTAATGTTTTATACATTCTATAATTTTTTTATGAAGCCAGACTATATTCAGATTTACAACCGGAATACAAAAGCCATCAAAGTGTTGATGTGGTTGGGAGTTGTTCTTGCACTTCTCGGAATTACAGGATTAATCTGGTACGGATTGACAAAAGAATATATTATTTACGCCGGGAGTTTCTGGCAAATGGGGTTTCTGATTTTTCAGGGATTGATTACCGTTTTCATTTCATGGAATGCCCTTAAAAGCAAGCGGTATTTTATTTCGTGGGATGAACATATAATACACTATCTGTTGCCCAAAAGTAAACTGCCGGTATTAATTAAAATTTCTGAAATTCAGTCTGTTGAAATTGACAACAAAATTGTTACTGTTTCATTGAAAAACCAGGAACAAAAACTTATTAATCTCAACCTTTTTTATTTACCGAAAAGAAATCAGGTAATATCGTATTTTCAAAATCTGAGAGAAAACCTGGAAAATTGACCTGGCGTTTTTGATACAAGATTAGCTCACGTTTTTAGCTACAAGTCCGAAAAAATCTTCATTAAAAGGCACCATCCATGCAAACTCCAGTGGAATTCCGGGATAGGTTTCTTCGAATTTTCGGTATTTGCTTTTTTTGATTAACGCTTTGTCGAATTTGGCTTCGATGGCTTTGGGGTGGGTAATTCCCGGCAATACGAAATCCACTTCCTGTCCTGATGAAGTGCGCCAGTAATGTATGGACTCAATCGGGTATTTTTCAATTAATTGCCTGAAAACCATGTTTTCCCAAAGCTCTCCCTTGTCAATGGACTATACAAATTATCGGATAATTTGATGGGTGGACTATATAAAATATCCGATATTTTTGTGGGTGTACTACCAAGAATACCCGGTTTTTTATTGGATGAAATGCGAAGAAGATATGATTTATTTATACAAATCGGCCATTACCAGCCTTATTTCGCCATAAGAATAGCTTTCGCCCAGTTTGTTTTTGATGTCGCTGGTGGTTTCCGTTTCGGCTTTTTCACGCAGGCATTTGGCAATGGTATCGTATTTTTTGCGGTCGATAAGGTCGAAAATATCCAGTTTGCCGCGGTTCACAAAATGTGCCAGATGACCTTCGATGGTTGAAACGGCCAGAGTGCGTTTTTTGGCAATTTCCGGCGGTTTTAGTCCCTGTTTAAAAAGTGTAAGACTTACTTCTTTGGTGTCGAGGCCGGCCAGTTCCACTTCCTGTTTGGCGTTCAGCGGAATGTCCATTCCTTTTTCCCTTCGGAATTCCAGAACAAGCGCCAGAATATCCTGACCGAACTGCTCCATTTTTTTTCCGCCCATTCCTTTCACCGCTTTTAGTTCGACCGCAGTGGACGGAAGTTTTTGTGCAATTTCCAGCATTACTTTTTGCCGGACAATTTTTGATTCGTCCATGCCTGTTTCCAGCGATTTGTTCACACGCCATTCCAGCAGTTTCCGGTAAAATTCGGGATGGGTAACATTCAGCGATGCAGCCTGTTTCCGGGCTTTAACGGCAGGTTTTTCAATGGAGGCCAGTGCGCGGGCTTCGAGGTATCGTTGTATGGAAAATCCTCCGGTAATGGATTCCAGTCCGGCACGTTTGATGGTAATTTCGGTTTCCAGTTGTCCCAACAAATCAGCAATTCGTTTTCTGATGGCCCGGTTGTCGGTTTCAAAACCTGATTGTTCAAGCGGCAATTCCAGATGTTCCTTCAGTTTGGTTAAAAAGTAGTCTGCCGCTTTTTTCAGCCGTTCCTGCAAAGGAGTATTTTCTTCGGCATGGCCGTAATTTTCAGCCATTTTTTCTATTTGCGGACTGAACTTTTCAGCCACATCAATCATTTCTGCCTGAACCGGTTTCAGAATGTTTTGAAGCTCCGTTTGCAGGTTCCCCATCAGCGATGAGGCATTTTCATTCCAAACTTTCAAAATCCAGGAGATAGTTCGCACAACCGATTTAAAATCGAACAGTTCGTTCAGCAGCTGAAGTTCATAAGTTTTACGGTGTTTTTCCAGCACTTTTTCGTCGGGCTGGTTTTGCTCCACCTGGGTGGTAAACCCAATAACGGTTTTGTCATTGATAACGCTCTGGGAATTCAACGGCGTGCTTAGCACCAGACCGTCCAAACTTTTGCAACGGCTGAGCGCCACATAAACCTGCCCGTGGGCAAACGACTGCCGGGCGTCGATGATGGCTTTTTCGAAGGTAAGTCCCTGGCTTTTGTGGATGGTAATTGCCCAGGCCAGCTTTAACGGGTACTGGATGAATTTCCCAACCACTTCTTCCTCTATTTCACCGCTGAATTCATTCAGGCTGTAACGCGAATTTTCCCACACATCGGGCTCAACGGTTATGGGTTCGGTATCGCCGGGGCAAAGTACTTTAATTTCATCATCGATAATGTTTACCACTTTGCCGATTTTGCCGTTGTAATATCTTTTTTCAATGGAAGCATCATTTTTCAGAAACATAACCTGGGCGCCGGTTTTAATTTCCAGAATTTCATCGGCAGGGAAAGCATATTCAGGAAAATCGCCTTCCACGGTACACTGAAACCGGTGCAGTTTGGTATTCAGCTTTTTCAGGTGCATTTCGTTTATCCGTTTTGCCTGATAGTTGTGGGTGGTAAGCGTAATGTATCCTTCGTCTTCGGCAGGTGAGAAATCGGGTTTGAACCTGTTGTTAAGCATCTGCAAATCGGCACCGTTCATTTCATTGTCGCGCACTTTGTTCAGCAAATCGATAAATTCCTGTTCGCTCTGGCGGTAAATGTGTTTCAGTTCGATGCCCACAAAATCCGATTTTTTCAGGGCATGGCTGCTGAAGAAAAATCCGGTATCGTAATAATTTTTCAGAATATTCCATTCATCATCTTTTATAACCGGCGCCAGTTGCTGCAGGTCGCCAATCATTAGCAGCTGTATTCCGCCAAACGGTTGGTAGCGGTTTTTGAAGCGGCGCAGCGTGGCATCGATGGCATCCAGCACATCGGCGCGCACCATGCTGATTTCGTCGATGACCAACAAATCAAGGCTGCGGATGAGGTTGATTTTGTTTTTACTGAACCGGTTGATGCGGTCGGAATATCCTGCGGCAGGACGATTATCAGGGAATCCCCGGGTTCCGGCATGTTGCGGAATTTGCGGTCCGAAAGGAAGCTGAAAAAAGGAGTGAATGGTTACCCCGCCTGCATTAATGGCTGCAACACCTGTTGGAGCAACCACTACCATTCGTTTGGGCGAGATTTTTTTCAGATTTTTCAGAAATGTGGTTTTCCCTGTTCCTGCTTTTCCGGTCAGAAACAAATTTCGGTTTGTGTAATGAATAAAATTGAAAGCCAGTTTTAGATGCTGATTTTTTTCATTGTGCATGGCCAAACGTTCTTTGGTTGTTGAAAAACAGCTAATTTAAGCATGTTCGTTTAATTTCACAAAAAACAGTGCCTATAAAATATTTTCCAGTTCCTTCATTAATTCCTTGTATTGTCTTTCCGGAAGCTGGAAATCATTCAGTACCTCTTGTTTTTCTAAAATTTGCCGGCAAATAACAATGCCGCGGTCCATCAGATTTTGCTTTTGATTTTTGGTAAGGTTGTGCAACACAGTTACCGGGTATATTTTCGCCCGATCGATGATGTCTTTTAGTCCCTTACCTGTAGGATAATCCCAGCTAAGGAGGTTAAGACCGCTGCATTTTCCATAATCAATGGCATCGGAAGAAAACCGGGTGTTGGTCACTATCCAGCCTCCAAATTCGTATCCCTCAAACCGGTCTGAACTTTTTCTTTGGTTCACAATGTCGTCCACCCGCGAGCGTATATACAGCGGAACCTGCACATTAACTGTTTTTCCGGGGCTTTGTCCATACTTGCATTCCACAAAATATTGCTTTTTCCCTTTGGTGGCAATCACATCTACTTCATGGGAGACACACAGGCCTTGTAGGGTTTTACCCACTTCAACAGTATAACCTTTTAATTCCATTACTTTCCCAATGAGGTGTTCGAAAGGATACCCTGTCGGTCCCAATTCCATGATGGCCTTTTTCAGTTTGTAGCGCGATGCCAAGAGTTTCCTCTTTTTCCGCAGCAGCGAAAACGCACGGGCATAGATTTTTTTGGTGGTTATGCCACTGGTTATCCACGATTCTATATCGCCAGCCACCTGGTCTATTATTTCTTCTTCTGCGCCGGCATTTCGCAACGATTGTTTCAGTTTGCTCACCCTGAAGGGTTCCTCTTCGCCCGATGCTTTCCTGATAAGGATAGTGGAGTTGCTTTTATTACTCATTTCTGATTTGATTTTTCGGATTGTTAAATATAGCTTATTACCTTCCATTTTTCTTTATTTTCAGTTGTAAATATTTCAGAATTTTTATGGATTGGCAATACCGGATGTTTCACTAACATTCGTTTAACATGGGTTGAAAGAATCAAATATCATTTTCTTTGCCGGGAATACTTGTTACTTTTGTCCGCTCAAATTCAATTTTTAATGCATTGTGCGATAGAAAAAAAGGCCATTGGGGATGTGATTCCTACCAACATTGTCCAGCAAACCTCGTATTGGGCCAATGTTAAAAAACAGCTTGGTGAACAACCGCTGGCATTTGGATATGAAGCCACCGGTGATTTGCTGAACCCTGCTCTGCCGGGAAATTACCGGATGCATGATGACTTGCTGGTATTTATCCGTTACATCGATTCGAAACACTGTATTGCGTATGTGCCTTACGGCCCGGAAGGTGAACCGGAGTTTGAAAATCAGGGATTGTTTCTTGAGGAGCTGTCGGAAGTGTTACGTTCTTTTTTACCCAAGGGATGCATTCTGATACGTTACGATTTGCCCTGGGAGAACCAGTGGGCAACCGACGACAACTATTTCGACGACAATGGTAACTGGCAGGGCCCGCCATCGGTTCAAAGCCAGGAGTTCAGGGTGAATTTTAACACCCGCAACTGGAATCTGCAAAAGAGCCCCAGTGACAATTTGCCTTCGAATACTTTCTTTTTGAATGTAGGAGAAAGCAAGGAAAACATATTACAGCGGATGAAACCCAAAACCCGGTACAACATTCGTCTCGCAGAAAGAAAGGGAGTGCGTGTGAGCAGCCACGGACTGGAAAAACTGGATGCCTGGTATCAATTGTACCGGGAAACATCACTTCGAAACCACATTACCCTGCATCAGAAGGAATATTTTTATTCGGCGTTTGGCAATGCAGTAAAAGAAAACAACGATGTACAAACCCGGTTACTGATGGCTGACTACGAAGGCGAATACCTGGCGGCCATGTTTTTGGTGTTGTCGAAAAAGCGTGGTACCTATTTGTACGGCGCTTCCTCCAATTCAAAACGAAACCTGATGGCTACTTATGCAGTACAGTGGGAAGGAATCAGACTTGCACATGAGGCCGGTTGCGAAGAATACGACATGTTTGGAGCAGCACCCAACAACGATCCGTCGCATCCGATGTACGGACTTTACAGGTTTAAGAGCGGTTTTGGAGGCCGGATGTACCATCGTATGGGTTGCTGGGATTACCCGTTAGACCAGAAAATGTATGAATTTTTCAGGGCGCAGGAGGTGAATTTTCAAAATTATCATAGTGTTACAAGAAATTGAAAGATTGCCAAATTTTATCTATATTGCATTCATTAATAATAGATTACTTGTAAAACTAAATACTCAACCCAGATAATGAGCAATTATATTGGCTGGATTTTGTTTTTTTCAACTATTGCTTTTATAGTTTTATACCGTATTTTTTCAAAAAATCCGGAGGCATTTAGAAGTAAATATTCTGAATTTAAGTCAATTGAGAGAAAATACTCTTCACCGGAAAAAATAATTGCAGCCTTAGAGGCCGCCGGGTTTTGTCGAGTCAGACATTATTCTGAAGAAAATCGATTTCTTGCTACAGGAAAAATATCAATGTCATCCTGGGGTGAGTTCATAGAAGTGAAACTAATAAAAGATAATGCTGAACATATCATCTGTTTTAAGTCTGTCTGTTCTTTTTTATTTCAAGTTTATGACTGGGGTAAAAATAAGCGCAACGCAAAGCGGTTCTTTAAAGCACTCAGTGAAATTTAATCCCCATCAGGTAAACCCCAAAATTCATAAATATATAAGTTAAAATGGTCAGCGCCAGTCCGTAAACATTTAGCGTGGCCAGCAGAACTACGGCAATCGATAAAAAAACATACCGGTACCAGTTTTCATTCCATTTCAGGTTTTTTACTTTCAGCGAAAACATGGGTAGGCTGATTACCATCATTCCCGAGGTAAACAGGCCAAGAATGAGCAGGTTGCGTGTCGATAACAGGAATTGAAAAAGCTCGGGGTAACGTTGCGATTCAATCATTAATCCGAAGGATGCCCAGAAAATACCGTTCGATGGAATGGGCAGACCTCTGAAAAAAGGTTCGTCTGACTGGGTTGTATTGAATCTGGCGAGACGGATGGCGCCCATTACAGGCATCAGCAACGCCGAAAAAAGGATGAGCCACTGGTCCCAACTGGCAGCGATAAGATGGATGGGCTGGTTTTTCCCGAAGAGTGAAAACTCGAGCAGGGTAAACAGGATGGCTGCCGGCGCCAGGCCAAACGAAATTAAATCGGCCAGCGAATCAAGTTGTTTGCCTGTTTCTGAATAGGCTTTCAGTAAACGTGCGGCCAGTCCGTCGAGAAAATCGAAAATTGCTGCAAGGCAGATAAATATGCCTGCCCAGATAAGGTGCCCGTCGATGGCAAAAATAACAGCCAGCGAACCGGCAATCAGGTTCAGCGAAGTGATAAAATTGGGTATTTGCTTTATCACCATGTTCATGCCTGATTATTTAAATGATGCAATAACAGTTATTCCACCCACCGTTTTTTGATTTTGCTGAACATGCACCTTTGCATTTGCCGGTAAAAACAAATCTACCCGTGAACCAAAACGGATAAAACCATATTCTTCGCCTTGTTCTACTTTGTTTCCGGGTTTTTTGTATGTAACAATGCGTTGGGCAACTGTTCCTGCAATTTGTCGCGATAAAACTTCCACTCCGCCGGCATTTTTAAAAACAGTAGAACATCGCTCATTCTTTTCCGACGACTTTTTGACAAATGCCGGATAGAATGCACCTTTTTTATGATGCAGATAAGTCACCTCTCCGCCAATGGGCGAGCGGTTTTGGTGCACGTTAAACACCGACATGAAAATGGACACCTTCAGCCGTTCGTCTTTAAAGTATTCTCCCTCGTACGCTTTCGTTATTTCCAAAATTTTGCCGTCGGCAGGAGCCAGCACATGATTTTTGTTTTTTTCAATTTCGCGTTGCGGAACCCTGAAAAAGAAAACAATAAGTACCGCCAGAGCCAGCGATGCAGCCATTAAAAAATAGAAAACAAGGTAATCTTTCAGCGTAAAATAGATGATGGCATCGATTACGGCCAAAAAGAAAAAGGCAATGGGAATGATTTTTTTCCCTTCGTTGTGAATTTGCATAATTTAAATATTTCCAGATAAAGATAACCATACGTAAATTACAGGAATCGCAAAAAGCAAGCTGTCGAAACGGTCGAGAAGACCGCCATGACCGGGCAAAATGGTTCCTGAATCTTTCACATTAAGACGACGTTTGATGATGGATTCAAAAAGGTCGCCAAGTGTGCCAAACACCACCACAATAACTGCAATAACCAACCAGTTTATAACTGATTGTTGCTTGAAAATTACTGAATTGAGAACGCCCATAAGCAGGGCAAAGATGGCGCCGCCAAAAAACCCTTCCCACGACTTGTTGGGTGAGATTTTTTTACGGATTTTGTGTTTGCCAAATTTTGAACCTGCCATGTATGCCATAGAATCGTATGTCCAAACAATGAAAAGGACACCAATAAGAACTTCTGAATTAAAATCAGGGTAATTCGGATAACCGGGAAATACAATGAAATTGAGCAAACTAAATGGAATGGCTACATAAATAAAGCCGGTGAATGTGATGGCACTGTTTTGCAAAATTCCGGTTTTCTCGCTAAAGGCTTCGAAAAGGAAAATGAAAAGCAACGCAGGAATAAAAATGAGGTACGATTGGGTTGGTAAAATGCTGTTTACCATGCCAAAACAGATAACAAAAAAAAGAACGCCCAGGGTGAGTCCGGTGTTTTTGCGCGGACTGCTTCCGGCATTTTCAACCAACTGGTAAAATTCGAGTTGCGTTAGAAAAAGCAACGAACCAAATACTATGGCAAAAACCAACGGGTGAATGGCTGCGCCCGCCAGCATCAAAAAAACATACACTACTCCGGTTACGGATCTTCTGGTAAAGTCTTTCAACGCTTCAGTTCTTTTAGCAGTTCCAGTGCTTTTTGTTCATCGTTTTCTTCCACATAAACTACAAAGTCGCCAAACGATTTGTATGCAGAATCATGCTGATTCAACACAACCGCTTTTAACCCGGCATTTTCGAGAATATCTTTGGCCATGGTAGCTTTGTATTCGTGTACTGTAAGAAATACATCCTTCCATCCTTTTTCCATAGAGTTTGTTTTAAACGTTAAGTTGAAACTGTTTTGTTTTCGCTGGTTTCTTCTTTCACTTCATTTTCCTGCGGCAATGATTCTTTTGACGTATCCTTATTTTCTTTCTGGTTTTCAGCATCCTGTCCGTTTTCGTTTTCAATGAGCTTTTGTTCCCATGGGCGTTTGCCAAAAATTTTCTCCAGGTCTTCACTGAAAATCACTTCCCGTTCAAGTAAAAGATCGGCCAGTTTTTTATGCCCTTCGGCGTGCTCTTTCAGTACTTTTTTTGCACGCTGGTATTGTCCGTCAATAATTATTTTTACTTCTTCATCTATCAGTTCGGCGGTTTTTTCGCTGTATGGTTTGGTAAAGGCATAATCAGATTGGCCGGAAGAATCGTAAAAACTTACGTTTCCAACTTTTTCACTCATGCCAAAATAGCTAACCATAGCATAAGCCTGCTTGGTTATTTTTTCCAAATCGTTTTGAGCTCCGGAGCTAATCCGGCCAAAAATCAATTCTTCGGCGGCTCTTCCGCCAAGTGCCGAGCACATTTCATCAAGCAATTGGTCTTTGGTGGTAATGGAGCGTTCTTCGGGCAAATACCAGGCAGCCCCCAGCGCTTTGCCCCGTGGCACAATGGTTACTTTTACCAGCGGGTGTGCATGTTCCAGTATCCAGCTGATGGTTGCATGGCCAGCCTCGTGGTAGGCAATGGTTTTCTTTTCGTCTTTTGAAATGATTTTATTCTTTTTCTCCAGGCCGCCGATGATTCGGTCCACTGCATCGAGAAAGTCCTGCTTGGTAACAGATTCGCGGTTTTTCCTGGCAGCAATAAGGGCTGATTCGTTGCAAACGTTGGCAATGTCGGCACCCGAAAATCCTGGTGTTTGTTTGGCCAGGAAATCCACTTTTACATCGTCGCCCAGTTTTAGCGGGCGCAGGTGTACTTTAAAAATTTCGGCACGTTCTTTCAGGTCGGGCAGTTCTACGTGAATCTGGCGGTCGAAGCGCCCGGCGCGCATCAGGGCGCGGTCAAGTACATCGGCGCGGTTGGTAGCTGCCAGAATAATAACCCCGCTGTTGGTGTCGAACCCGTCCATTTCGGTAAGCAACTGGTTCAGGGTGTTTTCCCGTTCGTCGTTGGACCCGAAATTGGAGTTTTTCCCACGCGCACGGCCTATGGCATCAATTTCGTCAATAAAAATAATACATGGCGCTTTTTCTTTGGCTTGTTTAAACAAGTCGCGCACGCGCGAAGCGCCAACACCCACAAACATTTCCACAAAATCGGATCCCGACATGGAGAAGAAAGGAACGCTGGCTTCGCCTGCCACTGCACGGGCAAGTAAAGTTTTACCGGTTCCCGGAGGGCCGACAAGCAATGCTCCTTTGGGGATTTTTCCGCCTAATTTGGTGAATTTCGCCGGGTTTCTTAGAAATTCTACAATTTCTTCCACCTCTTGCTTGGCTTCGGCCAAACCGGCAACATCTTTAAAGCTGGTGGTTACTTTCTGGTCTTTATCGAAAACTTTTGCCTGCGATTTTCCTACATTGAAAATACCTCCGGCTCCGCCACCTGCTCCCCGGCTCATTCTCCTGAAAATCCAAACCCACAATAAAATAATCAGCACAAAAGGTCCAATGGTCCAGAGGATTTCTCCGGCCCAGTTACGTTCTTCGCGGTACTCGGGAAGAATTTCATCAATAGAACCTTCCTGTGCTTCGCGCAGGTTTCGCTCAAAGGTTTCAACCGAACCGATGGTGAAAGTAAAATGCGGGCCTTCTTCTGCCGGCTTGGCAAACTGGCCGGTAAATTCCTGTTCGTATTTCTGAAGGCTGTTCTTTTTGATGTAAATGTTTGCCTTTTTTTCATTGACCACTACAATACGCTCAATGTCGTTGTTGGCCAGCATGGTAGATCTCACTTCGCTCCAGTTGGTTTCAACCGGCCCGCTACTGCTGCTCAGGTAATACTGAACGCCAATAAATACCAGCGCAATAAGTCCATACACCCAGTATGCATTAAATTTGGGACCCTTGGGGTCTTTTTTGCCGGCGCTTTTGTTCCCCCCCGCAAACGGATTTTTAGGAGGTGGGGGAGGTGGTGTTTGATTATTGTTTTTTTTCCTTTCTGCCATTTTATTCTTCTAATTTTCTGAATCTGTTTTAAAAATTTTTGCATCAGACCAAAGGCCTTCCAGGTTGTAAAAATTTCTTGCCTGTTCGTGAAATACATGGACTACAATTTCGCCATAATCGAGCAGTACCCATATTGCATTTCTGTAACCTTCGCTGTGCCAGGTTTTCTCACCTGTTTCTTCTTCCACGGTTTTTTCTACCGACTGCGCAATGGAACTCACTTGTGTGGTTGATGTTCCGTGACACAGGATAAAATAGCCACATTCTGTGTAATGTATTGAATTTAAATCAATTATTGTAATTTCTTTCCCTTTTACTCTTTTTATCCCTTCAAGGATAGCATTTTTTATATTTTCCGTAATTTCTGTGTTTTTATTCATTAAATAACATTTAACCCTGCAAAGATATACTTTTTGCCTTACTTCTATTTTCAAATTATTTAATTACCTGTTTCTTTACATGAAAAATTGAAAAAGTTTGAATTTTCTCTGTAAATAAACCCATTTCTATGCATTTGGTTTATAATTTCGTATCATGAGAAGCACAAAAAATAATACCGTTGTTTTATCCGAAACGGATTCAACCAACAACTATGCCAACCGGCTGATTTCGACCGGCAAGGCCGTTGAGGGTACTGTCGTTTTGTCATCTTTTCAGGTCAGTGGACGTGGACAGCGTGGAAACCGGTGGGAGAGTGAAGCGGGAAAGAACCTTCTTGCCAGCATTATTGTATTCCCGAAATTTTTACCCGTTCAGAGGCAGTTTTACCTGTCGAAAATTATCAGCATCGCCATGGTAAACTGGCTCAGTCAACATGTTGACGGGGTTTCTGTAAAATGGCCCAACGATATTTTTGTGGGGAAACGGAAGATTGCCGGAATATTAATTGAAACTTCGGTGCAGGGGAGCAGTTTTCATTCGGCGGTTATTGGTGTGGGGCTGAACCTGAATCAGGAAAAATTCAGCCCGGAACTTCCCAATCCGGTTTCGCTAAAGCAGCTAACCGGAAAAACGTATGAGCCGGTAACGGTTGCCCGGGAAATTCAGCAACAGTTTATGGAATGGTATGCGAAACTTCAGACGGGCTTTTATTCCGGGGTCGATGCGGCTTATCATGCCCATTTGTTCCGAATGAATGAATGGAGCCAGTTCCAAAAAAAGGGTTCGGTTTGGGAGGGGCGTATCCTGGGAACCGGTGAGTTTGGAAACCTCATTATTGAAAGCCGTTCCGGCGAAAAGTCTGAATTTTCTTTTAAAGAAGTGGAGTTTATTCTGTAACCTTGATACTGCTACTTGTAAGGCAGTTTGGAAAGCCGTTCGGCCAGATGGTTGATTCCCTCCTGCAGTTTGTCGCCGGCCATCATTTTAATCATCATGTTCATATCGGCATGCAGTGTCAGTCGCATTTTGGTTTGGAACGCCGAAACCGGTAAAAGCTGAATCCAGAAGGTAATGCTCAATGGAAGTCCGCCCGAGCTCTCCACTTTAATGGTTTTATGCGGTTCGCGGTTTACAATCCGTATTTCAGCCAGCCCCATTCCTGTAATTTTAAACCTGCACGAATCGCTATCCGATTCAAAATCGCTGATTTTTACCTGCGGAATTTGCTTGGTGATTTTTTCTATCAACCCCGAGTTCAGGTATTCCGACAGGTTTTCGAAATTGGAAAGGTAATCGAAAACAATCTGCTGGTTGTGATCGATGAGTTTAACTTCGCTGATGTATTTATGGATAGTCATAATTTTATTTCTTTCCCCAGTTTGCAGGGTCTTTGCGCCACTCCATTAAAGTTTCAATCTGGTCTTTCGATATTTCACCTGCTTCCAATGCAGTGTCAATTAAAACCTGGTAGTTGCTTAGCGGAGTGAGTTCAATATTTGCTTTTTTGAATTTTTCTTTGGCAACATCAAAGTTATAGGTAAAAATAGAAAGCATTCCAATCACTTTTCCTCCAAAGTTATTCACCGCTTCGGCGGCCTTCAGGCTGCTTTCGCCGGTAGAAACCAAATCTTCAATCACCACCACTTTTTGATCCGGTTTCAGGTCTCCTTCAATCAGGTTTTCAAGCCCGTGACCTTTGGGCTTCGAACGCACGTAAATAAAGGGAAGTCCAAGCTTTTCGGCAATCAGCACACCGTGTGCAATGGCTCCGGTAGCAACACCTGCAATCACTTCGGCCTGCGGATATTTCTTTTTGATTATTTCCACAAATTTATCCCGGATGAATGTTCTTGTTTCCGGGTACGACAATATTTTGCGATTGTCGCAATAAATGGGTGATTTCCAGCCCGATGCCCAGGTGAACGGGCTTAAAGGCTGAATTTTGATGGTATCTATCTCCAGGAGTTTTTTTGTTACTTCTGCTTGTGTTCGTTCCATAATTTGATGTGTTGTAAATATATTTGCATTTAAAACAATGAAACAAATGTATAAAGTTTTTCTGAATGACCGGCTGATAGAAATCGGGGATTCTGCTAACATAACAAAAACTAAACCCTCGGTAATTTTTAACAACCCGGTTACTGTTTCGGAGGTGAAGGCCTGGTTTCATATTTTTGAGAGAGGTGTTGAAAATGAGGTTGTTCTGGCGCATCCATACCCGGAAACCTTTTTTAAAATATTCCGGCAGGCTTTTATTGAGCTTCCGGCTGCCGGTGGTGTTGTAATTTCGGCTGGCAAGCTGCTCTTTATTTTCAGGAATGGAAAGTGGGATTTGCCAAAGGGTAAAATTGATGCCGGTGAAACGCCTGATGAGGCAGCCCTGCGCGAGGTAGCTGAGGAGTGTGGCATTTCAAAACATACCATCATCAAAGCTCTTCCCTCTACTTTTCATATCTATCCGTCAACTTATCGGAAAACAAAAGGACAATGGATTTTTAAAGAGACCTTTTGGTTTGAAATGCAACATGCTGGTAAAGAAGAACCTGCTCCCCAATACGATGAAGGTATTACCGAGGTAAAATGGTTTTCAAAAAGCGGGTTGGATGAAGCGCTTGCAAATACGTATGAAAATCTAAAGCAAATCATCCAGCTCTACTGTGGCTGATTTCGCTGCCGTTCAAATAGTTCCTGCCTGAGGTATGGCCCAAATTGCTGTTCAAAACCATCGAGGGGTGTTTTGGTTTGTTGAAAAACCACCTCGTGGCCTGCGTTTAGCAAAAAGCTGGCTGGAAACGATTTTACCCGGTATTTTTCGATGTATTCACCGTTTTCATCTACCAAATGTACGCCGGGGATTTCTTTTTCTTCCAGGAAAATTTTCATTTCGATTAGGTCTGTTTTTCGCAAAACAACAAAAATTTCAAGGTGGCTGGCAAACTGCTCTTTTATGCGGGTAAGGTATTTCAGGTGTTCCTGGCAAACAACCATTTCGGTATCGGCAAAAATCAGGTATTTGAATTTCTGCTCTTCGGCGCCGGGCGTATTATCCGAGCAAACACGATGGCCGTAAGTGTCTTTCAGGCAAATCACCGGCGCTTTGCTACCGGGTTTCAGGTGTTCCAGTTTGCCCTTAACTTTTTTTGCCATTTCCCGGAGGTATTTGTTTTGGTGTTGTTGAAATGCAGGCAATCCAACCATGCTTAAAACATCGTTGCGCGAGAAATCACCCGAGAAAAAAGCGTCGTGCAGCAGTTTCAGTATGACCAGGCCGGCTGTTGTTCCCTCCAGGTTGTATTTTTCTTTCACCAGTGTATTCAGAAAAACGATGTCGTGCTTCATAATTGCCTGCCTGACAACATTTCCCCGGGTGGTTCGTGCCTCAAATCCGAGCTGATTGGAAAAAACTTTGTCGAATAGTTCAATAAAAGCCGGATCGTTCCATCGGGCTATTTCAGGCCCCGTAAATACAGGAGATACCTTTGCCGGTTCCAGCCTGAAGGCATCGGTTTCTACCGATTTTATTTTTAACTTTTTGTGCCACACAAAGGCAGGGTCCGAAACATCGCCAAATTGTTTTTCAATGTTCACAAGAATGGTGTCGAAAATGGTTTTCGACTGATTGAAGTAAAGCTGGTCGAAGAACCTGTCGGTAAGCTGGTTCAGTTGTGTGTCGAAAGCTGAAATATGGTCGTTCAGGTGATTCCCTCCATCGGTGGTAAACCAGAATTCAACCGGATTGAAATACGGATTTTTGCGGTCGGCGAACGATTTTTCGCGATAGGGGGGCAGCATCAGTTGGATGTGCTCTCCGGAATCAATGAACAACATGCCGCGGTAAATGCCAAAATCGGTGAAAACGAATGTGGTTTCTTCTATTTCAATTTCGGTGAAAAAGCGGCCTTCATTATCGAACTCAATGGTAAAAACCGGTACGCTGTTTTGTGTAACGGGGTCGGAATACCGAAAAAAGGTAAGTTTTTTCCCGGCATAGGCTTCGTGCCGGCCTTCAATTTTGGCAGCCCGGGCCGTCAGGGAAATTATCAACAGGAAAAGAATAAAAAAAGCGCGTCTGCTCATTCCTTGTTTATTTTTCGCCGGAAATTTTAAACTCGTTCATGTTGAGCCCGGCAGGCAAAAACATGCTGGCATCGCCGCCGTGGAAAACAATGTCGCGAATGATGGTAGCGTTAATCGGAGTATGCTCGGGCAACGTAAGCAGAAACACTGTTTCAATTTCGGGATGCATTTTTTTATTCACCTGCGCAATGGCCCGTTCGTATTCAAAATCGGCAGAAGTCCGTAAACCCCTTAAAATGTAACGGGCGCCAACTTCTTTACAAAAATCTACAGTCAGACCTTCGTGCACGCGTACCTCCACTTTTTTATCATTTTCAAAAACCTGGTTTATCCATTTCAGCCGTTTTTCAAGCGGGAAAAACGATTTTTTGTTGGCATTGAACCCAATCATCACAACAATTTTGTCGAACATGGGAATGGCACGCCGCAGAATGGATTCGTGGCCGATAGTAAACGGATCGAACGACCCTGGAAATATGGCTATCTTCATGGTAGTAGATTATTTGGTTATATAAGGAGTGCTTTTTTCATAAAGTATGTCCGGATCAAAATCCGCTTCATTATCCCATTGAATGGTGTCAAAACTTTTTTTTACAGAATTAAAAAGTCTAACATCTTTCGACTCTTTAAATATTTCAAGATTCAAATAGGGTTTCATGTCGAGTTTTCTTCTTTCACCAATACTGAAAACCAACAATAGGGTATATTCAGTTGAAGGTTTTACCTCCTTTAATTCAATTTTCATGTAGTACATTCTAATGATAATTCCAAAAAACATTGAAATAGTTGGCATAATTTTTCGTTTTGTCAATATTTTATTCTTTGCTAATATACTATATCATTTAATCATGTCAGAAAAAAACGTCTGCCCAAATCAGTTTATTGCTTTGGCCCTGTTGGCGTTTACAAACAGAATATTTCCCAACTTTTCAAAACCCTCGGTAAAATTCTCTGTGTTTTTAAGCATTTCCGATGTAAACCCAACCAGAGTGAGATCGGCATCTTCCGAATATTTGGAAATAACCTTTTGGCGATTTCCTTCTTCAAATGAAATCATGGTAATGTTCGACGGGCTTATGGGCAAACGTCCGGCTTTTATCAGTTCAAGCAGTTGTTTGCGTTTTTCTTCCATCGACTTCAAGGGGTAAAGGGCAAAAATTTTTATTTTTCCTTTTTTCCAGTCGGGGTGGCCTAAAATAATGTAGCCCAGCAAAATCATCAGGTTGGCGTTGCGGTAATCGTCGGGCCTTATCCAGATGTGTAATTCCCTTTTGTATCCAAAACTTTTATAGGAAGTATTGAGGATGCAAATATCGAAGCCCGTTGATTCCACAATTTTGTAATTGGCGGTAATTTCATTCAGATTTTCCGGATTGGTTCTCGAAAACTCGAACAGAATGAGGTTATTGCCTTTTCCAGAAATGCCTGAAAGCTGCACAACCTGCGCAATGGCAGATGTATAGGAGGGTGAAATAATGGTATCGAGGTAAACCCTGTTTTTGCTGCCGTGTGAAAGCTGGATCAGCCGATCGAGCGCTACTTTCGATTCTTCGGTGTTTTTGGAATTCAGATAGCCTTTTATGAAGTGAATATAAGTTCCAAAACCATATTTATATGAAATCCAGCGCATAATATCGAATGCCGATCGCCGGTTGAAGGTATCGTGCGAAATACATACTCCAAACGGTCTCCAGCTTTTCTGCTGGTCTTCGCTTTCTGCCCGTTGCAGAAAAATTTGCAATTGCCTGCTCAGCTGGAAAATTACACCTCTGAAAAGTTTGTTCAGCCCCTGGTTCTCTTCGTTGCCAAGCATCACTATATAATAAATTATGCCCATAATAACCAATGAAACTGCAGCATAAGGCGCATTCATTTTAAACATGAGCCAGAATGAGAACAACGCTCCGATGAGTGATATGTACCAGTTCGATTTGAAAGTGGGGCGATAGGCCGGGTCGGCGGCAAAATGTTCCAAAAATGAGATGAGGCATATAACGCCGTAAGTAACCATAAAAAACATGGAAATGATTTGGGCAACAAAGTTCACATCGCCAACAGCAACAAAAACAAAGGCTATAATAACGGTTATCAGCGAGGCGTTTACCGGCTCGTTGTCCTGTTTTTTTCCACGGGCAAACCAGCGGTTAATGGTTTTTTGCGGGAAAATATCATCGAAGCCAATGGCCTGCAATGTACGCGGGGCCACCATAATTGAACCCAGTGCCGAACTGAGCGAGGCCGCTGCCAGTCCGATGGGTACAATGGGCCCCCAAAGGGCAATTCTTCGCATGATGAGCTGGTCGCTCACCAGATCCTCGGGAGAAGCCGATACAGTGAATTTCCAGGCTACGGCAATGTAAACCAACATGCCTGCAAAGGTGGCCCAAAGTGTTCCGCGCGGAATCGATCGCTTTGGGTCTTTCAAATCGCCCGAGAGCCCCAGACCGGCGGCAAGACCTGTGAAAGCCGGAAAAACAATGGTGAATACATAAAAGAAGTTTTCCGGATTTTCCACATGTGCATGAAGGTTCACTTCCTGTGGTTTTATGGGAGAATCGCCCAAAAAGAAAAACAAAATGGAAGTAAAAAGGATGACCACTACCACATACAGCGCCTTCATTCCCAGGTTGGCTCCTTTGGTCAGAATAAGCACCGAAAGCAGCATCATGGTGGGGATGGAAATCCAGCGGCGATCGGCAATGTGAAACCCATACCGCTGGTTAATCCAGTCGAGCAGCGGTTCAAAGGCCTCTCCAAAGGCAATAATGTAAAAAGCCACACTGATGGCTTGCGACAGGTAAAGCGCAATGCCAATGGCGCCACCAATGTTTAAGCCAAACGACCGGCTGATGATGTAATACGCGCCGCCTCCCTGAACACGCTGATTGGTGGCAATTTCGGCAACGGCAAATGCTGTGGGAATGGTAACCACATGCCCCAGTACAACAATTCCAATTACTCCGATAAAACCTACCTGCCCCAAAGCCCAGCCAAAGCGAAGAAAAAGAATTGCACCAAGAATGGTGGACAGTGCCGTAAAGAATACCGGCAGAGTTCCAAATTTTGCATTCGTATTAACCAGCGATTTCCCCATACCTAATTTTTCGAGGGTTAAAAATTGGGTTAATTCTGTAAAAATGCAAATGCATTGCTCATATTCTGCCTTAAATTTCAATTTTTTTCGGCGATGTTGACGTAAATCCTTTATTTTGTGCTTCAAACTTCAAAAAGAAAAACATTTGAACGAACTGCTGAAAAAAAGTTTATGGGCTGTTGCTTTTTCGCTTGTCATACTGGCCTGGGTTTTCGGTTTGTTTATCGACTTAACCGGCGACTCGGGTTTGCATGCAGCCATTTCGCGGCAAATGGTGGAGTCGGGCGACTGGCTGAACCTGAAAATCAACGGCGAACCTTATGACCAGAAACCACATCTGTTTTTCTGGCTGGCGGGTTTGGGTATTCAGTTGTTTGGAAACTCAAACTGGGCCTTTAAGTTGTTCCCGTTTCTTGTTGGTGTTAGTGGCATCTATTTTACGTACCGGCTGGGAAAGCTCATTTACTCCGAATTGTCTGGAAAACTGGCAGCGCTGCTTGCAGGCACCTCCCAAATGTTTTTTCTCTATTTTTTCGATATCCATACCGACACGGTGTTGCAGGCAACCGTAACACTGGCCATTTGGCAACTGGCCGAATATTTGGAAAACAAAAAACCGGTTTATTTCATTTTCGGGTTTGTGGGAATTGGCCTGGCTATGCTTACCAAAGGACCGGTAGGAGCGGTTTTGCCTTTCTTTTTTGTGCTGTTTTATTTGTTGCTGAAAAAAGATTTCAGGCAACTTTTTCACCCCAAATGGATTTTGGGAATTCTGTTGGTTCTTCTCATAATTTCCCCAACACTTTACCATTTGTGGGAAAGTTTTGGCGCCGAAGGGTTTCACTTCTATTTCATCGGAAATAATTTTGGACGGATAACCGGCGAAGTGGCCGGATCCAGCACCGATCCGTTTTTTTATTTGTACAACCAGCTCTGGGCATTTGCGCCCTGGACCATTGTTTTTATTACCGCCCTGGGAGGCGAAATCATCACCTGGTTTTATGCACCGAAGCCCCGCAAAATGGGGATTTCCATTTTCGGTAGCGTGCTGGTTTTGTTTGTGGTGTACAGCATTGCCCGCGGAAAAGCACCAAACTACATGATGATGTTTATTCCCCTGCTGGCAGTTTTGGCAGGTAACCGGATGAAATATTTTGTGCTTTGGCCAACCATTATGACCAGAAAACTCATTTTTGCCCAGCGCCTTATCATCCTGCTTGTATTACTTGCTATTCCAGCTTCTTATTATCTGTTTCCGGGAAATCATTTTTTGCTGCCCCTGTCTCTTCTGGTAAGTGCAACAACACTCATTGTATGTTTCAGGGGAATTGAATTGCACCGGTGGAACCGGTTGATTTTTGCAACCCTGGTTTCGCTGGCTTTTATCAATCTTTATCTTAATGCTTCGGTTATTCCAAACATGTTTCAATACCAGGGACATTCGCAGGCGCTTGAAATTTTTGAAAGCTGCCAAACCAACGAAAAACAGCTTTTCAACTTTGGTTTGGAGGAATACGAGTTGTTTTTTAATGCCGAAAAACAGGTGCAGAATGTGTTTTCCTGGGAAGAACTTTACGATGTTGTGAACCACCCGGGGGCCTGGGTTTATACCAATGAGGACAGGCTCAGAAAAATCTGGTACCTGCAGTTGCCAATCGATACCATTTATGAAATAAACCAGCGTGGAATGAACAGGATTTCGCCTGAATTTATTCACCCAAAAACAAGGGAAAAATCGCTTTCCGGTAATTATTTACTGAAAATGAAAAGTATTGAGGACGAGGTTTTTACTCAAGACGGAGAGTCGGGGCAGGTTCTTGCCAGGCAAAAACTGGGATTTGAGGCTCCGATGTTCCACTGGCTCTCCATAGAGCAGGGAATCTATTTTATTAACATCGGTCGCGATGATGTTTACAGTCCGCCCGCTATAATTCAACTGGACAAAACAGCACAGGCAAGCCGGTTTACTTTGGAAATAAAACTGGAATACAGGGCCTGGTCAGCTTTTGATGAAAAGGAGGTGGTTTTGGTGGTTTCGGTTGAAAACCAGCAGGAGGTTTTAGCCTACCGGGTTTTTCCACTTGCCTGGAGCCGGGAGGATGAAACCTGGAAAACCGATCGTTTTGAAGACCGGTTTACGATGGAACTGCCTCAAAATGCACAATTGAAAGCGTACATCTTGAACAAAAACCGAAACCGGCTTGCTTTGAAACAGATGGAAATCACGTTAACCGGAAATGAACCGGACTAATTACGTTCCAGGGGAAAATTGTTGAACAGCCCTAAGCCATCCGGTTTTTCGATGAAGACATTTGCATCGGCAGGCTTTAGCAGAATATCATCTACCGAAACATAATGTCTTCGGATGCTCAACTTAATCTGGTATTCCGGTTGCAAATCAATCATTTCACTTACCCTTATCCATTGCTGATAAATATCGTTCACACTGCGGGTGTTGAGTCGCTTACTGAAAATTCTTTTTCCGTTTTTATCTGCAATTTCCAGAGTAGCTTGTGGCATGTTGTACCGGCGGGGATTTACATACAACCAAAACGAAAGTTCATATTTTCCCGGCAAAAAGTCGAGCGGAAGAGTTTCATTTAAAAGTTCGGTTTCCCCCTTTTTTATATAAAATGCACCTTCGCCGCTAAACGCAAGCTGTTCTTTCTGGTCGTCGAAATCAATATAAATTACCGAATTGATTTCTGTGTCGGTAGATATATTTCGGTATTGATTTAGGTTTGGAATGACAGATTCTACCTTTTTTCGCCAGCTTTCATGGCTTTCATGAAAAACATCCAAAGGAAGTTTTGAAAGGATAGTTTCTTCATCTTGCCAAAATACTTCTGCTTTGGAGTACAGCCAACGTTCCTGTTCATTCATTTTCTCTTTTGAACTGACCAGCAAAAGTGGTTTTTCATTCATGTCATCCAGCCTCGTTTTTTTGATGGCCGGATGTGCCAGCATTTGAATACTGCTGAGTGCATGGGTATAAGATAAACGGGGAGAAAAACTTTGAACCAGCGGCAACCCGGTGTGGTGGGCGCATTGCATGGCATATCCAAAAGCCTCCATGCCGTTTTTGAACAACAGCTTGTCGCCGCAGGTGCTGGAAAACGGCAGAAACATGATGGCCTGAAATTCATCCGGATTCACCGCGGCTTCGCTAAACCGGGCCATGTATTTTTCACTTGAAGTCTCCAGTCTGTTGTTCGTATTGAAAATCCGGTTGGTGCCCTGACGGGTGTTCAATGCGGCATCCATTGCTCCGTGAAGAAGTGTAAAAAAGAGGATAAGAAATGCAAGCAGCGGTAATTTTTTATGTTTCAAAAAACGGTAGAGCCGGTAAACGAACCAGGCTGTGTAAATGGTAAATATGTAATAAAAAATGAAGGCAAACCTTCCCAGCGCCCTGAACTGTTTTACGGGTGGGATAATTTCCAGCAGAAATTCAAAACCGTATTTAAACGGAATGCACATGGAAAAAAGCAGAATCAGGATGGATGCATAAAAATAAACATTCATATTTTTTGAGGGTTGGTAATTTCTAAACCCTCCATTTTTTTGTGAAAACAGGTTGAACAAGACTGAAATAAACATTGAAATAGCCAGTAACGTGGCTGGTAAACCCACATAAGCCCTGCCTTCCCATTCAAATTTCATGTTAATCACATTTCCCAAAAGTACTTTAAACGTTGAGATAGGTGGAAGAAATACACTGTAAATATTGGCATGATACAAATCGAAGCCATACGGATTATCGGGCCGGTCGGAAACCCAGTCGGTGGCAGAAACAACACCTTTTACAACCAAAAGCGGTAAAATGGCCAGAAGGAATAAGCTGATTCCTTGTTTCCAATAGTTTTTCAGGTTTTTTTTGTGCATCCATAACTCCACAAACAAAACGCCCAGCAACAATATGGCATAAAACGAAGCGAAATAAGCGCTGGTAAATCCGCCAACCAAACCCCCGGCAACAAGCAGTAACGACCAAACCCATCGTTTTTTTCCTTCGCGCCACCGGATAAGAAAGTACCAGTACATGGGTATGAAAAAGGCATAAACCATTTCAAAGTGGCCTTGAATCCTTGAAAGCTGTGGAGAAAGAAACAGTAAAATTATGGCCACCAGTGCAGCATACCAGCGGGGCAAAGCAAATTTTCGTAAAATCAGGAATAAAAACGGAATGGCGAGAATTAATGAAAGAACCATTGTGAGGTTTAAAATAAAAACCCCGTACCCGGAGACCGGATAAATTTTTGTATCCACAAATTTTATAATCTGCACATAAAGCGGATGCGAATTAATGTATTGAAGGTGGTCGCCATAAGGATAATTGATACCGTCGTGCCGGATACCGTCGTCAAATTTCAGGTAATACGAAAAATTGAAATAGTTTTTCAGCCCATCTGCATGTTTTGAAAACAGTACACTGTCAGGCGTTTGAAATGCCGGTTTGAACAGGAAAAACAGAATCAGAACCGATATAACCAATGAAGATGTTATGGCTGTTAAATTTTTCATCACTCTCTTTATATTGCAATTAGTCAGTTGTAGTTACTTTTTTTGGTCGATAAAGATAGATATCTGTGCCTGATATTCAAAATCGTTCAAATAAACTTTCCGTTGATTTTTCCAATTTCTTCGTTACTTTTGGGGTCATCTCGAATGAGAAACCGTAAAACGAATTTTTTTAATGCCGATGATTTTATCTGTTGTGATTCCTGTTTATAACGAAGAAAACACCATCGATGCCATACTCGACCGTGTGCTGGCAGCGGAATTGCAATATGGTTTCGGAAAAGAAATTATTGTTGTGAACGACGCCTCAACTGATAATTCGGTGCAGGTGATTGAAGATTATATTGAAAATCATCCGGAAACCGGAATAAAACTTTTTCAGCAACCGCAAAATATGGGGAAAGGCGCCGCTCTGCACAGGGGAATTGCAGAGGCCACCGGCGATTGCATTATTATTCAGGATGCCGATTTGGAATACGACCCACGCGAATACAACCATCTGCTGAAACCCATTGCCGAGGGGAATGCCGATGTGGTTTACGGTTCGCGGTTTATGGGTGGTAACCCGCACCGCATTTTGTTTTTTTGGCACTCCATCGGAAATAAGTTTCTAACGTTCTTTTCGAACATGTTTACCGACTTGAACCTGACCGATATGGAAACCTGTTACAAACTGTTTCGTTCAGATATTATTAAAAGCCTTGATTTGAAGGAAAAACGGTTTGGTTTTGAGCCCGAAGTGACGGCAAAAGTGGCGCGGGTGTTGGGCATACGAATTTACGAGGTAGGAATATCCTATTACGGACGTACTTACGAAGAAGGGAAAAAAATTGGCTGGCGCGACGGTGTTTGGGCTTTTTGGTGCGTGTTAAAGTATAACTTGCTGGTTAGGAGAACTGTAAAAATTAACTGAGATGAAAAAATCATATAAAAACGGGATTCCGGGAATTGTATTTTTGATCCTTTCTTCCATAAATGGTTTCGGCCAGTCCGACACCGTAAAATATTTTTTTGAAGGCCATACGTACCAGTGGCACACAGCCGGCGATAAAGTGGATGAGCGGCTGGAAAAATTCGATTTTTCGGAGTACGACGGCATCTGGCTTGGCGGCGATGTGTGTTCCGAGGCCTTGCTGGAATATTCCACTCTGGAATACATCGATAACCTTTTCGACCTGAAACACCCAAATACACACTGGGCCTTTGGAAACCACGATTCCAGAAACGGAAACTGGATTTGGTTTGAAGAACTATCAGGAAAGAAAACTTACTACACAAGTCATTACAAGGGAATTACCTATATGGTGCTGAATTCCACCCTGACACCTTACCATTGCGAGCAGTTGAACGACCAGTACCGCATCATTGTTAATCTGTGCGATACCATTCAGGAGTCTTCGCATTTAATTTTTCTGGTGCACCATTGCCTTTGGGAAAACGTGCCCGGGCTGCCTGTTCCCTATAAATACGCTCAGAGTAATTTGAGATATTTCAGTTTTACCTGCGACGACCTAAATGCCACCTTCCTGAACGACATTTACCCACGGTTAATTGAAGTAAAGAACCGGGGAGTTGAAGTGATTCTGATTATGGGCGACATGGGTTCGCAGCGCATAAACATTCTCAACCCCGATGGGATTCATTTTGTGGGAACCGGCCTGAACCGCAGCAAATATCAGGATCCCGAAGTGCGCGAAAACTCAGACCGCGACTGGTTTATCGAGTTCAAACATGTGCCGGAAACACGCTGGCTCGACTGGAAGTTCCACGATTTGGACTCCACGATGCAAGTTCGGGGACTTCAGTGAAAAATCAGTTTGCTGTTAAATACCGTTTGCCGGTCGATTTGAATACTCAGAAAATATATTCCCGGAGATAATTTTTTATGAAAAGTACATTCCACATTGGGCTCTGCCGTAGCCTGATAAACAATGGCACCGTGTATGTTGAAAAGTTTAACATCAAAGTTTGAAGTTACTTTACCTTCGATAAATACCGAAAAGCGATTAGTTGCCGGATTTGGATAAACCTTTATCTGCTCAATGGAGTCATTCAGCGGAGTGATGTATGAAATGGCTTTTGGTTCGCCATCTTTTGAAATTTTATAGAAAACGATATCCTGCTTGCCGATGGTGCCGTTGTCGGTATAGCCCGTAAAAGCACAGCCCGAGTCGGCAGTGCAAACCATCGCCATTCCGTAATCCGAACCTTCGCTGCCATAAGTATTCTGCCAGATAACCTCCCCGTCCAAATCGGTTTTTACAAGCAGATGGTCAGGCTTGTAATTTCCTGAATAACTGGCGCTGGTGCCAATTAGAAACAAATGCTGGTCTGTGCTGAGCCTGACCATTTCCCCGTATTCCCATTCCGGTCCGCCGTACGTTTTAAACCACAACTGGTTTCCGTCTTCGTCAATTTTCATCAGGAACATGTCGAAACTGCCGGCGCCTTCGCTCTGGGTCGAACCGCTCACATAGTAACCTCCGCCGGGCGCATGAATGATACATTTAGCCCAGTCGTGGCTGGTTCCACCGTACGTTTTCTGCCATATTTCCTGCCCCTGAGCATCGGTTTTAATCAAATATATTTCAGCATTCGGATTCAGGTAATCGGTGCTGGTGGGATTGTAAAACCCGCCTTTTGTGCCGGCAATAATAAATTCTCCTGCTTCGTTTTCAACCACGCTGAACCCATGGTCGATATATTGGTCCCCAAAGTGGTTTTCCCAAAGAATTTCCCCGTTTTTATCGGTTCTTACAATGTAAACATCGCCGAAGTTGTCAACCGTGCGGTTGAATCCAACCATGGCAAATCCGCCGTCGCGTGTTGAAATGAATTTATGCCCCAGGTCGTTTTTTTCGCCACCGTAGTATTTCTTCCATAACCGTTTCCCGTTGAAATTAAGTTTCGACAAAAGCATGTCGTTGTTGGGGTAGCCTCCGGTCCAGGTTTTTCCCAAAACAAAAATGCCGTCGTCGTCCACTATAATATCATTGCCTGTATCGCGGTGAATTTCACCATAAATAAACTCGTTTTTTAAACTGCCGTTTTCATTTAGTTGAAGCACGTAATAATCTGCCGGGCTTTTATGCGTTTTTCGGGTGGTACCCACAATGTAAAAATGATTTTTGTATTGTGTAATCGATCGGGCAATATCCTCTTCTGGTGTACCGTGAAAAAGCACATTCTGGGAAAAAAGTACCAAAGGCAGCAGCAAAGAAGTTATAAATATGGAAAAATATAGTTTTTTAAAGCTCATTTTTATAAAAGTTGTTTTACAAAACTAATAAGTTTCTTTTTGAATTGTTAAATTAGCGGCCAAATTTTGCGATTGGATGTTCGATTGTTTTAAAAATACGTTAGCAATTTTGATTGTTGTTTTAATTGCGGTTGCATGTGCACCTGAAAGCAGGACGGCCGACGGCGGTTTTGAAAAGGTTTATTCGTGCAACGCTGAGAATCTGGAAAACAACGGTCGCAGCTTTTCCGAAAGCGACGGTAAATCACTCACCTTTGGCAACGTGGAAACCCGTACCTCAGAGGAAGCTTTTTCGGGAAACCATGCCTTGAAACTTACGCCTGAGGACCGGTTCGGCTTTACCACAGAATTCAGGGCCGGCGCCGATGAGTATGTTCAGGTAACTGCATGGCGTAAAAGCAGCAACAGCAGCGGAGTGATTGTAATCGACGGTGGTGAGGGATTTTACAACGCCGGTAAATTTGTGGTGGAAGAGGGCGAAAACGGATGGGAAAAAATCTTTCTCGAGGTATTTACGCCTCCCCATTTTCTGTTTGGAAAGGTAAAAGTTTATGTATGGAACAATAGCGGGGAGCCGGTGTATTTCGATGATATACAGATTGTGCACAGGCATACCAAAGATTATCCTGAATACGAACCTTTCAGCGCTCTCCACATTTATGCCGAAGAGCAGCATCTGAACTTTTTTAACCAGAAACGAATTGAAGCTTTTGCACAAGGGGTTCTGGTAAACGAAGATGCTGATTATTCCGGCATCGTCATTTTCGATGGCAACGATTTTTTAAACGGCGAATTCCGGCTGAAAGGCGACCTGATGGACCACATTCAGGGCGATAAGTGGTCGTTCAGAATAAAACTGAAAAAAGACTTCGCATGGAATAACGTACGTACTTTTTCCGTGCAGGATCCCATTACACGCAGTTTTTTACATGAATGGCTGGCACACCGGATTTTCGACCGCGAAGATGTACTTACCACACGGTACGGGTTTGTGCCTCTGGTGCTGAACAACCAGTCGAAGGGAATTTATGCCTGGGAAGAACATTTTGAAAAGCACCTGGTGGAAAGCCGCAACCGGCGCGAAGGTCCTATTGTGAGGTTCGACGAAACCCTGTTTTGGAACCGCAGCATGGAATTCAACAAAACTGAAAAGCTGTGGGATGTGGATTATTTTGGCGCCGCTAAAATTACCCCGTTCAAAGAAGGTTCAACCACTTCCGACTCCCTGAAAACCAGGCAGGCCGTGGAGGCTCAAAAATTGCTGCTGCAATACAAAAACTGGTCGATGCCGGTATCGGAGATTTTCGATATCGATATTCTGGCCAGGTATTACGCTTTGATGGATATTACACAGGCTTACCATGGTTTTACCTGGCACAACCAGCGGTTTTATTTCAACCCGGTTACCTGTCTGCTGGAGCCCATTGCATTCGACGGATTCATTGAAAACGGAGTTTACCGGCGCATTGAAGAACCGGTTATTTCACTACTCGACCCGGCGAAAATTGAAAGCTTTAGAAAGGAAGAACTTTTGCTTTATCAGGTTTTTACCGACAGCCTGTTTAATAAAAAATACCTGAATTACCTGAAAGTCTATTCCAATCCGGTTTATATTGAACTGATGATTGATGAATACAGTCACGAAAGTGATTCGCTTGAAAATCTGATACGGATGGAATTTCCGTATTACCGCTTCAGTTTTGATTTTATAAGGCAGCAGGCGGAATTAATCAAGGAAAATCTGGAAGACATTGCAGTAAATATTCCCAAATTGGGCAAAGCTTTCAGCGAGGTAAACCGTGAAAAGTTTAAAAAACAGTTTACTGCCGAAGCTCATCCGGAAATTACGCCCCTGCTGGTGCATGCCCATTTCGACCGGACAACCGGGCAAATGGATATTTTGAATTATCACGGAAGTGAAATCTCGGTTTTTGGAGCCCTCATTTCAGACAATCTGCCGGTAAACTTTTCTCCGCGGGTTGAGGTAACTGCTTACGACGGACTGAATCCCGGAAAGGCTTCTGTTCAGGTACAGGGAGAACCTTACCGGCTGGTTTTTTCGGTAGGCGGACAAACCTTGGAAACCGATGTCAGCCACTGGCCGTTTTCCGATGATTTAAGCGCCAGACAGCGGCTGGTCAGGTCGGCCAACACCGGAGATTTGCCTTGGTCGGGCGATTCCGTTGTTTTTAGCGGTGAATATACCTTCGCATCCGATGTTTATATTCCTGCAAATAAAAAAGTTATTTTTCAGCCCGGCACAAAAATAAACCTAACCGGCGGAGCAGGTTTTTTCTCGTTTTCGGCATTCAGGTCGAACGGGGAGGAAGATGCCCTGGTGGAATTTTTCTCCAGCGACCGGACATCCCAGGGGGTACATGTGCTTCAGGCTGCCGAACGCTCAGTTTTGAGGCATACCCGGTTTTATCAGCTGGGCAGCATTGACCGCGGCGGCTGGCAAACACCGTCGGCAGTAACCTTTTATGAAGCCGATGTGGATTTTTATCGCTGCATTTTCGAATCGAACGTGAATTGCGACGATGCTCTGAATACTGTCCGTTCCGATTTTGTGGCTGAAAATTGCCGGTTTGAAAATACCTTTGCCGATGCGTTCGATTCCGATTTTTGCACAGGCGAGGTTATCAATTGTACCTTTGTAAACATTGGAAACGACGCCATCGATTTTTCGGGCAGTGTGGTTACCATATCGGGTTGTGAAATGACGATGGTTGATGACAAGGCCATTTCGGGCGGTGAAAACTCAACCCTTTTTGTAGAAAACTGCATCATAGAAAAAGCTACGATAGGTGTGGCCTCGAAAGATTTATCGCATGTGGAGCTGAATAATATTGAAATGACCAATACCGTTTACGGGTTTGTGGTTTTCATTAAAAAACCCGAATACGGGCCGGCTACCATTACTGCACGTAATATAGAAATGAAAGACAATATGGTTCTTCATCAGATTGAAGAGGGTTCTAAACTCACTTTTGAGGGAACCGACATACATGGACGGGAAAAAGATTTAGCAACAAAATTATATCAGTAAAATTTGAAAAATGGATAAGTGGAACCTGTTTCAGCGGTTTTTAATAACCGAAAGCTCTCATATCTCGATTCGGGAGTTTTTAATCAATGCGCTCATTGTTTTAATTTTATCGTTTGCGCTTGAATGGACCTATTCGCGCTGCGCCAAAAGTCTGTCGGGCAGAAAAGCATTTGCAGCCAATTTCTTTTTGATTGCCTTTACCACCATGCTCATCATTTCCATTGTGAAATCGTCACTGGCCTTGTCGCTGGGTTTGGTAGGTGCGTTGTCCATTGTCCGGTTTCGTTCGGCCATAAAAGAGCCCGAGGAGCTGGCTTACCTGTTTTTTACAATTGGCATCGGCCTTGGTTTTGGCGCCGACCAGCGTGTGGTAACCATTGTGGGGGCCATTATCCTGCTTGGAGTTATCTGGGCCAGGTACCTTTCATCGAAAAAAACACGCAAACAAAACCTTTACCTTACTGTAAGCGGAAACGGTTCGGGCAAGCCTGCTTTGGGTGATATTGATGGGTTGGTACAAGAGATTTTCAAGGCATCCAAACTGGTAAGGTTCGATGAAACTCCCGATTTAATTGAAGCCGGGTTTTGGATTGAAACCAAAAAATCAGACGACCTGCAGCAGTTAAAAAACCGGTTGCACGAAATCAGCCCAAATACGCGCGTTTCGTTTGTAGATAACAATTCCTTTTAAAAAATGCAAGACTACACCCGGTTAGATACCTATCGCTACGAACGGAAATTTGTCGGGGAAAAAGTTCCGCGTTCGGTTGCTGAAACTTATGTTAGGCAAAACAGCGCTTTTTTCACACCCACGTTTCCGGCGAGGCAGGTAAACAATGTTTATTTCGATACGCCGGGAATGGACTGCTTTATGGATAACCTGTTCGGAGTGGGAGACCGCTGGAAAGTGCGCGTGCGATGGTATGGGGAGTTGTTTGGCGATATTTCTTCGCCGGTGCTGGAATTCAAGATAAAAAAAGGGTTTACAGGAACCAAAAAATCGTATGAACTGCCTCCTTTTCAAATTCTGGCGGAAGGTTTTGATGGCAGCGTCTGGAAGCCACTTTTTTTGACGGCAGATTTACCCGATGAAGTGAGGGAAAGGCTTGCCGGACTGCAGCCGGTTTTGCTGAACGCTTATCAGCGAAGCTATTTTGAATCGGCGAATAAGAAGTTCAGGGTTACGGTTGACGATAAAATGAAATATTACAACCTGCGTCAAACCTGGAATTATTTTTTGCATGTGCATCGCGAAGATCTGAAATCGGTCATCGAGTTGAAGTACGATCATAACTGGCAGGAAGAAGCCGATATAATTACCAATCAGCTTCCGTTTCGTTTAGATAAAAATTCAAAATATGTTGTGGGAACAAGTCATTTCCGCAGTGAAATAGCTCATTAAACCAATGGAATGGACATTTACAAGGAAAAAAAGCAACAACTGAAAGCTTATTTTAACAAGGTAGCGCCTACACGCATTAAATACCGCAAAAGCAAAAGGTATTACTGGGACAGCATCACAAACTATGTAAATTTTTTTGTGCACGATGAATCGTCGGTGCTGGAGGTAGGTTGCGGAACCGGTGAGCTATTGGCAAAAATAAAAGGAAAGGAAAAAACAGGCATCGATTTCAGCGAGAAGATGATTGAAGAAGCCCAAAATCAATTTCCCAACATTGAGTTTGTTTGCTGTCCGGCAGAAGATATCCAACTGGATAAAAAGTTCGATGTCATTATTCTTTCCAATTTAATTGGGTATTTGACAGATATTCAGCAGGTGTTTGAAGAGCTGCACAAGGTTTGCCACAACGAAACCAAAGTTATAGTTACCTATTACAATATTTTCTGGGAACCGTTTATAAAATTTGCCGAGTTTGTGGGAATCAAGAAAAAAGGTCCCAAACAGAGCTGGATTTCGCGGAAAGATTTGGCCAACCTGCTTTATCTGGCTGGTTTTGAGACATACAAGCAAAACGCTTCCATGCTGTTTCCGTTTTATGTGCCGCTGCTTTCGCCGTTTCTGAACAAGTTTCTGTCGAGGTTACCGGTGTTTAACTGGTTTGCATTGAATCATTACACATTTGCGTTGCCCATTGTCCCTGTGAATGAAGAGGAAGCTGCAAAAAAATATTCCACTTCCGTGTTAATCCCGGCGCGTAACGAAAGCGGCAACATTGAGAATGCCATTTTGCGCATGCCCGATTTTGGCAAACACATTGAAATTATTTTTGTGGAAGGAAATTCCACCGACGATACCTGGGCAAAAATTCAGGAAATACAGCAGAAGTACAAGGAAACGCATGACATAAAAATTCTTCAGCAACCCGGTAAGGGGAAAGGCGATGCGGTACGTGCCGGTTATGCCATTGCAACCTGCGATATTCTGATGATTCTGGATGCCGATTTAACCGTGCCGCCAGAGCAGTTGCCTAAATTTTACAATGCCATTGCCACAAACAAAGGCGGTTTCATTAATGGTACCCGGCTTATTTACCCTATGGAAAAAAATGCCATGCGGTTTTTAAACACGCTGGGCAACAAGTTTTTCAGCATGGCATTTAGCTGGCTGCTGGAACAACCTATTAAAGACACACTGTGCGGTACCAAGGTAATGTTCCGCAAAGATTACCTGAAACTGGTGGCCAACCGGCACTATTTCGGCAATTTCGATCCGTTTGGCGATTTCGATTTGCTGTTTGGGGCGTTCAAACTCAACCTGAAAATCATCGATATGCCCATCCGCTACCAGGAACGTGTGTATGGCGATACCAACATTTCGCGGTTTAAACACGGGCTGTTGTTGTTGAAAATGTGGTGGTTTGCGTTGTTTAAAGTCAAATTCAAATAAAGATTAAACGGCGTTTTTTGAACGTTTTCGGATAACCAGATCGTCGAAAAACCCAGGCTGTTTATCTTTGTTCCAAAGGTAAATTTTGAGTGTTTCTCCCTCCATCTCCGGAGTGGCTGTAAAGGTGATTCGTAAAAGTTGCCAGCCGTTTTCGTCGGTAATGGTGTGATCTGCCTGGGCCCGGTAGAACAGCCGTGCATCGGCCGAGGAAACCACCAGTCGCCCGCTGTTGTTGTCGGCTTTTCGCCAAACCTCCACTTCGTATTCTGTGCCAGGTTCGGGTTCAGTTAACAGGTATTCCAGGGCAAATTCAACCGATTCGTCCATTTTAACCGAATAGCTCCCCGAGCGGGCCTGCTCCCGTGACCGGGTATTGGCATTTGCGAATTTTTCACCGGTGGGTCCCCGAAAATACTGACGGTCTGTTGTTACATCCTCTGCATCACATTCAGCCAGTATGTTGGTGTTTGATTCTTTTTGCTCAACCTGCCGGTTGTATCTCAACGTATCGAGCAGATAAATGGCCTGCAGCCTGCCTTTGTAAATATTTTTCAGTGGAAAATCTTTTTCTGATATTTCAGCAGCTTCAGCTTCTCCGCGCGGCCCGCCAATGAGCATAATTCTGTTTCCATGTTTGTAAATCAAATCATCTACATGCGTTTGTGCATTCCAGTTTTGAATGGATTTTTCAATGGAATTATAGAAATACACTTCGGGATAAAGCTCTTTTATCTTGTCAAGCATTCTGCGTTGGGTATATACATCCCCAAAGTTCAGTGCCGAAAATTTATTCAGCGAAACCGGATAGTAATAAATTTTTGTGTAGTCCGGGTAGTCGGCTTCAACCATGGCCTGGGTTGCGTCCAACTCTTCATTGGTAAGCCGGTAGCCTTCGTTAATGTATTTCATTTCAGGAGGGAGCTTCCATGCTAAAAACAGCACAAGTACAAGGAACAGGGAAGGCCATATAAATTTCTGCAAATGCGTGATTCTGATTTTTTCCAATACGATTTTCAGCACAAAATAAAAGGACACACCGGTTAACAGCAAAACAGGTATTAAGTAGTGATTGGAATGGTAATGTTTGGCAACCATTAAAATACCGCCTGCAGAAGAGGCCACCAGTCCGGTCAGTATTTTAACCTCTAATGTAAACGGTTTTTTGGTTTTGTAGTTTCGGACCAGCAAATATGCGGCAACACCTGCTCCGGCAATGAAAACGATGGCGAAAACGGGGTTGTTCAGCATAATTTTTAGTATGTTGGGGAAATAGGTGCTGGCATCAATTACTCCCTTCTCGCCGTGACCATAAATGCCCGAGTGGCTGATTAAATCCCTGAACCAGTAATACATTTGTTTGTATTCGGGAATGATGGGAATGGTGAACAAAACAAATGCAGGAATGAGGGATGCGAGGTAAACCATTTTCTTTTTTACCTCAGGAATTATAAATAACGGAAAAACAACGAGCGGCAAAAATGTGGCTTTCGTAGCCAGTCCGGCACCTGTGATGAAAGCAAAAGCAATCACCCATTTCCATGAATTCTTTTCTTTGTCGGTGTAAAAACAGAGAATTGCGATAATGTATATGCAGGTGATGAAAAACAGCAGCGGTTCGGGCGATATTTTGGTCCAGGCGTGGTCAAGGGTGTTGGCCGAAATGAAGGTGAAAGCTTGTAAAAGCAATGCAATCCAGACCGATCCGGTTTTTTTTACTGCCATCCATCCCAAAAAAAACAAACCGATAACGTTCAGAAAAAGTAAAACGTTTCTGATGCTGATAATAAACTTGTGGGGCGAAGTAAGTACATGTTCGGCAACGGGCTTTTTCCCGGGGTTTGAAAAACTGTGTTTCAGGAAAATGGTGGCGGCGCCAATTTGCATTACGGTTGTTCCCGGGTGATCGATGTATCCTACATTTTTCCCGTCGCACATGGCAGCGGAATTGAGCAGATATACATACTGCGGATCGTTGGCAAATTTTGCCAGGTGCATGTTCAGTCCTGCCCACAAAAAGAGGGCGGGGAGTAAAATGACAGAATATCGCAGGTACTTCATATCCATGGCAGATTTTATTTTTCTTCAAAAATCGGGAATTTTCCAACTTTCCACTTTTGCAGCCTGTACTGCAGCGAGGTTTTCAATACCCCGATTCCGTAAATACTGCTGTTTTTAAAATTGATGCTCGATGCATCGTCGAAATATTTGGTGGGGCAAGTGATTTCAGCAATGTCGTAACCGGCGTACCATATTTGGGCAAGCATCTGGTTGTCGAAAACAAAATTATCGGAATTGGCTTCGTAATTCACAGTTTCCAGTACTTCGCGCGAAAAAGCCCGGTAACCGGTGTGGTATTCCGACAGTTTGGCGTTCATCAGAATATTCTGAAAAAGGGTGAGCCCGCGGTTGGCAATGTACTTCACCAGCGGCATTCCGCCTTGCAGCGCTCCTTTGCCCAGAATGCGCGATCCCAGAACCACATGGTAAAGTCCGCTTGAAATGAGGTATGTCATGGAAGGAATAAGCTTGGGCGTATATTGATAATCGGGATGGAGCATCACTACAATGTCGGCGCCAATTTCCAGCGCTTTGTTGTAGCACGATTTCTGATTTCCGCCGTAACCTGTATTTTTTTCATGAACAATGATGTGTTTGATGCCCAGTTTTTTGCCCACTTCCACCGTGTCGTCCTTGCTCAGGTCGTCCACCAGAATTACATCGTCAACAATCGAAAAATCAATTTCATTATACGTTTTTTCAATTGTTTTGGAAGCATTGTATGCCGGAAGCACAACTACTACTTTTTTGCCGTTAATCATTCGTTTTGTTTTTTGTGGGGCAAAAATAGTAAGAAATTGGGAGAGGTAAAGGGTGATTGGATTGGAAATTTTTAAATTGGATTTTTGTGATTCACAAAGAACAGGTTTGTTTTTACGTTGGTATTTGCTAAACTTGCATCCAATATACCAATAAGAATAAATGAACTCAACCGGCTTAACAGAAACTGAAATCTGGGCTTCTTTCAAAAAAGGGGAGGAATGGGCTATTTCGTTTATTTATGCTGAACACGCTGAAAAATTGTACCGTTACGGATTAAAATTTACTTCCGATATATCTTTTATAGAAGATGCGCTCCAGGATTTGTTTGCCGAACTCATTAAAAACCGGAAAAATATTGGTGACACCGACAATATTCTCTTTTACCTGTTGAAATCCTATAAACGAAAGCTGCTGCGTAAAATGCAAACCGAAAAAAGGTTTATGAGCGATGAAGAGTTGCAGGAATACCAATTTGAAGTCATCTGGTCTGTTGAACACGAACTGATTCTGAAAGAGGTTTCGGAGCAGAAATCGAAAATGTTACTGAAGGCGCTAAACGAACTCACCCCCCGACAAAAGGAAGCCATTTACCTTCGGTTTACCAGGGAATTGGATTACAATGAGGTGGCCGGCTTGATGGACATCAGTGTGGAAGCCTGCCGCAACCTCATTTGCAAAGCCATTTCAATCTTAAAAAAATGGATTGAAGAAAAAGGAGGTGGCCCGGCTGTGTTTTTTGCTTTGATTTTTAAGTAAAAAAATAGTTGGTACAACCACCCCGCCACTGCAGGCCGTGGCAATCCTTCCTTTTTACCCCTTTCGGCATCAGCCACCACAAATTCCCTGCACTTCTGCCAAATTTCCCCCGCCAGCTGGCGGAGGAAAAGGAAGCGGAATATCAATTTTTGGAGGGGAAATTGGTGCTAAATCATATTTTTTCTGCCAACAATTTTAATAATGCAAAACATTAAAGCAGCACGAATTTCTCCTCCTGGTCAATTTCCTGCGTTTTGACCAGGAGGAGTACTCTGCCTTTGGCGGAGGGAGGTGGTTCTATTCTCTAAATGGCAGGTGCAGTTATTCCAATGTTAAGGGGGATTTCAGGGGGATTTCGAAATAGAATTTTCAATTTTAATCAATCTTGAAACAATCAAAACTTCTCAAATTTATTTATTCGTTTTAGATATTTCCGGTATTGAATCCCCCTTGTGTTCCCCCTTTGAAATTAAAAACACTGCTTCTATACGACTTATGCGTTCAAAGGGGGACAAGCTCCGAACAGCTGCCTGCTTAACATCGGAGCAGTCCCTCGTCCCCCGTTGATTGCCGAATAATTTTTGGAACCCCAAACATCAATATCAAAGGGGGTTAGGGGGATTGATGGCACTGAAAAAAATAAAATTTGTTTGCTTATGAGCTTACCTTATTTCCAATCCCTAACCTCAGTAACAAGCAGACCCCCAATGACTCATACCTAATTACCTTATTTTTTATCTTATTAATAGGGAAGTTGCTACAAATATTTCGCGGCGCTGCCGCTTTATTTTTGTTGTTACGATATTGGTTTAAAGATTTTTTTCAAAATAACTCAAATTTTTTGATGATGTTTTCCCTTGTCATGTCTTTATAGGGTATAAGCATGACATTTATGAATTACGAAAAATATATAAAATATTCCACCGAAGAATTCATCCTTGATGACGACTTCATGAAATGGGTACTGCACCCGACTCTGGAAACCGACCGGTACTGGAACGATTTCCTGAAAGATCACCCCGAAAAAAAGCAGCAGGTAAAAGAGGCAGTTTTTATGATTAAAGCCATCCGGGCAGTTGAGCCGGCTGTTTCAGGACTGCGGCTTGATCAGGTTTACGAAAATGCACAACCTTCTTCAACGCCTGTCCGCAAAATTGGATGGATGATGGCTAAAATTGCTGCCGTATTCCTTCTACTGGTTTCTATTGGAGGTGTTTGGTATTATTTACAAACCGACAGGGAATCCTTCCCTATGGAGTTGGCAACTGCAGAACAACAGGAAAAAGGAAGGGTTATTTTACCCGATGGCACGGTAAACGAGTTTGAAACCGAAAAAACCCAAATCCGGCAAACGGCTTCCGGAGAACTGACAATTAACAGCGATACCGTTTCATTAGGGGATATTCCGGTAAAGGCTGAAAAACAGGCCATGGCCCAGGTGATTATTCCTTACGGGAAACGTTCGGAAATTACCCTGGCCGACGGAACCAGAATCTGGCTTAACGCCGGCAGCCAGCTTTCTTACCCGGTAAAATTCAAAGGAAATACAAGAGAAGTTTATTTGGCGGGCGAAGCTTTTTTTGAAGTGGAATCCGATCCGGCAAAACCGTTTCATGTGATTACCGGCGATATGAAAATCCGGGTAACCGGCACCCGTTTTAATGTCACTTCTTATGCCAGTGACCCCACTACCCAGGCTGTACTTCTTACCGGGAAAGTGAGCGCAGCAAAAAACCAGCGGTTTGCCCGCTCCGTGGAACTGGAACCCGGCGAACGGATTGTCTATAACAGGCTGGAAGATAATATGGAGAAAGACCTTGTGGATGTGGAACTCTATGCTTCCTGGGTAAACGGGTACCTGAGATTTGACAACGAACCGGTGGAAAACATCTTTAAAAAACTGGAACGGTATTACAACAAAAATATTTTAACAGAGAAGCTCTCCGGCCAACCTAAGTTCACTGGAAAACTCGATTTGGCCGACGACCTGGAGAAGGTGCTGAAAAATATCGGTTTTTCAGCCTCCTTTTCCGTGGACTGCGAAAACGATGTGTATCTAATCAGACCGTAAAACTCAAAAACGAATTGCCTATGACTTAGAACGAAACAAACGACCTGAAAAAATAAAAAACCGGGATGTGCGACCAACAGACCCCGGTTTCAAGCGAATTCTTATTTAGTAATAAAAATCAAAACAAAATTATGAATTATTATGAAGAAAAAGGAGATTTTCTGAAATATCTCCGTAAAACAATGCGAATTATGCGGTTAAGTCTGTTTTTGATAGTTATAAGCACAGCAATGGCATTCAGTGCCAACTCCTATTCGCAAAACACAAAACTTTCGCTGGACCTGAACAAAGCCACGGTTAAAGAGGTGTTAAAAGCCATTGAGGATCAAAGCGAATATCTTTTCTTTTACCAGAAAAAGCATGTGGACTTAAACCGGCAGGTAACCCTCCATGCCACCGAGCAGGAGGTGGAAACCATACTTAATCAGCTTTTTGCCGGTACCGAAAACATTTATGTGATAAACGACCGGCAGATTGTAATTGGCGTAGCGCCAAAAAGAGAGTTGGAAAGACAAGCGGTTAGGCTCAAGGTGAATATGAAACCGGTAATCGATCAACCCCAGCAAAAAGAAATTACCGGGAAAGTAACCGACACCGACAGGCTTCCTTTACCGGGAGTTTCGGTAATTGTTAAGGGAACAACCATTGGAACAGTAACCAATGCTGATGGGGAGTTTTCGTTGAATATTCCACTAAATGCTGAATCGTTGCAGTTTTCGTTTGTGGGGATGCAGGCGCAGGAAGTTCCGATTGAAGGAAAGACTGTGATTACGATGATTTTAAAGGAAGAGACGATTGGGCTAGAAGAAGTTGTGGCTGTTGGTTACGGGATGCAGAAGAAAGCAACCATAACCGGCGCTGTTTCTAAAGTGAAAGGAGAAGATATAATGCGATCTCCTACAACAAATGTAAGCAATAGTTTGACAGGAATTTTACCCGGTATAGTTACAGTACAGTCACAGGGTGAACCAGGCAGGGATGGCTCAATAATCAGGATCAGGGGAATCAGTACTTTTGGAAATGCAGACCCCTTAGTAATTATCGATGGGATGCCAGGACGATCATTAGAACGAATTGATCCTGCCTCTATTGAAAGTATATCAATTCTAAAAGATGCATCTGCTGCTATATATGGTTCACGAGCTGCAAACGGAGTTATACTCGTAACAACTAAACGCGGAAAATTGGGTAAACCTCAGGTGCGTTTAAACTATAATTATGGGTTTAGTCAGCCAACTCGCATACCCGAAATGTGTAATGCTGAAGAATATGCTACTCTTTTGAATGAAATTGGTCTTGCTAATTACACAAATGAAGAAATTCAAAAGTTTAAAGATGGCTCAGATCCTTGGAGGTATCCCGATACTGATTGGATAAATGAAATTCTCAAACCTTGGTCACTACAAAATAAAGCAAACGTTGAAATATCGGGCGGGAACGAAAACCTTTTATATTTTGTAATGGTAGGGAAAACATTTCAAGATGGATTCTATTACAACTCAGGGGCAAATTACAACCAATACGATTTCAGGTCGAACCTTGACGGAAGAATTACTAAAAATGCCAAGCTTGTTTTTGATGTTTCAGGAAGGATGGAAGACAGGAATGCTACCGTCATATCATCAGAAGATATTTTCTACTATGCCATGAGAAGTAAACCTACCATGCAAGCATATTGGCCAAACGGACTTCCTGGTCCCGATCTTGAAGCTGGCATCCAACCTGTAATATCTTCAACCGATGAAGCTGGTTACGACAAAACCAAAAGATATGTTTTAAACAGCAACATCGACCTTGATGTAAATATTCCTTGGATTCAAGGTCTAAGTGTTGTTGGCAAAGCTTCGGTTGATAAAACAATCAGTATCAATCGCAGGTTTCAAAAACCAATCTATATATACTCATGGGATAACCAAACCGTAGATGCTAATAATACTCCAGTATTACAAAAAGCAACCAAAGGTGTTAGCAACCCTGAATTATCTGAAAACTGGGCTGATGGTATTAGCATTTACACCATGGCGATGATAAACTATCAACGTTCATTTGGATTGCACGGTGTTAGTGCTTTAGCGGGTATTGAAAGGATTACCGGCAATGGCAATTCAATTTATGCATACCGAAAAGACTTTTTGACCGATGCAATTGACCAATTATTTGCGGGATCTGAAGAGCAATGGAAAAACAATGGTTCTGCGTATCAAAACGCCCGCTTAAGTTATTTAAGCCGTGTAAACTACAACTACAAAGAGAAGTATTTACTCGAGGCAGTAGCGCGTTATGATGGTTCATATATATTTCCAAAAAACAAACGTTTTGGATTCTTCCCCAGTATATCGGCTGGTTGGCGTATTTCTGAAGAAGATTTTTGGAATGATAATATAGCCTTTATTGAATACATGAAGCTCCGCGCATCTTACGGCCAAACTGGTAACGATAGAATTAATGAATATCAATATCTGGCTTCATATGCTTTCAGGGCTGGTTCATTTATAACCAATACTTCTGAAAAGAACAAAGCTGTTTACGAAACAAAAATACCTAATGAAAACATAACTTGGGAAGTCGCCAATCAGACCAACTTTGGTATTGATGCTGAAATACTCAAAGGCAAGATGGCACTTGAAGTTGATTATTTTAGTTATTTAAGGACCGGCTTGTTATGGAATAGAAATGCAACTGTACCCGCAACTGCTGGGTTTACACTACCCCGTGAAAATATAGGAAAATCAAGCAATAAAGGTTTCGATTTCAAACTCACATATAACGGTGAGGTATCTAGCTTTGTTTATTCTGTGGGTATAAATGGCTTATATGCCGAAAACAAAGTGGTTTTTATAGATGAGCCTTTGGGGTTACCTGAATATCAACAAGCAACTGGTAAACCAATTCCTGAAAACATAAATAACTATCAAAGCAATTTATATTATGTTGCCGATGGAATTTTTAAAGATCAATCCGAAATTGATTCAAAACCCCATTGGAATGGAGCTGTTCCAGGCGATATTATATTCAAAGACATGAATAACGATGGTAAAATTGATGCCAGCGACCGGGTATATAGAACCAAAAGTAATTTTCCAAAATTAAATGGGGGGGTCAACTTCCGCTTAAAATATAAACAATTCGATTTGTTTGTTTTATTTCAAGGAGCCTCTGGAGCCGATAAATACATTTCGATTCAAGGGGGCGATTTTGCAAACTATTTGAAAGATACTTATGATGACCGATGGACACCAACCAATACGAATGCAAGTAAACCTCGAACCATTACCCGTACAGAGGCCTATTGGAAATCAAACAGTAATACTTTTTTCTTATACAATACCGATTATTTGAGATTCAAAACTTTTGAAATTGGGTACAATCTTCAACCTCAGTTCACCAATCGTATTGGTCTCGAAAATGTTCGTTTTTACTTAAGTGGAAATAATTTATTCACTTATACCCCTCACCTAAAAGATTTTGATCCTGAACCGAATAAACAATGGGGTGCTGGGTATCCAATTCAAAGGATTATTAATACTGGTATTTCTGTTACATTTTAAAAATAAGTAATGTCATGAAGAATTTTAAATATATAATCATTGCTGGCTTATCTTTATTTGCCATTTCGTGTAATACTGATTTCTTGGATCAAGCGCCTCTCGATCAATTTGCTTCTACTGTGGTTTGGCAGGATCCAATATTAATGGAAGCATATGTAAATGATGTTTATTGGGGAATACCTCATGGTTTTGGTTGGATTATGCTTGCTTGCGGTGTCGATGAAGCTCATTCGGCCGATATTGATCAGGGGATCAAAGCTCGTGCAGCTAATCAAAGCCTTATTTCTGCCACTGATATGTTGCTTTGGGACAACAACTTTTGGTCTGCCGATTCATATAAACTACGGAATTGGGGACGAGTTTACCCCGAAATTCGCAAGTGTAATGTGTTCCTTGAGAATTGCCCCGTTGATTTTGAAAATGCCGATCTTATAAATAGGCTGAAAGGGGAAATTTACTTTTTAAGGGCTTATTATTATACTTCGTTAGTTTCTCTTTATGGAGGTGTGCCAATCATACAAAGAGTATATGGCCTCAATGATGATTTTTCGATTGCTCGTAACTCTGTTGAAGAGTGTTTTAATGCCATTGCTGCCGATTGTGATAGTGCAATACATTATTTGCCGGTAAATACGCCAACAGGTAGGGCATCAAAAGGAGCTGCTATGACACTAAAATCCAGGGCGTTGCTTTATGCTGCTAGCGATTTTTTTAATGATCCTTCATGGGCAGGAAGCTACGAACATCCCGAACTAATTGCCTTTGCTAATAGCAACCGGAATTCTCGTTGGGAATTGGCAAAAAATGCAGCCAAAGCTTTGATCGATATGAATATTTATAGTTTACACAAAGGAGAACCAGCTTTGGGGGATTCAATACCCCAAAATTATGCCGAATTGTTTTTGGTTAACAGCTCAAGTGAACATATTTTTGTTAAACACTTTGTAGCTGATGCTGTTTCTTCCATGAACTCCTTTAGGGGAGGAAGCGGATGGGATCAATATCAGCCTGGTCAATTTAATGCACCATCTGGTTGGCATGGCTGGGGTGGTACTTGCCCAACAGGCCAACTTGTAAACGATTTTGAAATGGCCGATGGAACTAAATTCGACTGGAATAACCCTCAGCATGCTGCAAATCCTTATAAAAATCGAGATCCACGATTTTACGCAACCGTACTCTACGAAGGTGCTAAAAGGAGTCCACGACCTGAGGATGTAAGAGTTGCAGATCCAATTGGTATTGTTCAGGTTGGTTACTATGAAGTTTGGAACAACGAAAAAGGTGAAATTACCTTATTGCCTGGCCTCGACACACGAGATGGTGTCGATGGATGGAATGGTACTTATACTGGTTACTATATGAGAAAATTTATCGACGAATCAATCGATATTACCATTTCTACAAATTATCAAGAAACTCCTTGGATATACATGAGATACGCCGAAGTCTTACTTAATTATGCGGAAGCATGCAATGCATTGGAAATGGATGATGAAGCTCGCTGGGCTATAAACCAAATTCGTAAAAGAGCAGGTATGCCTCCTACTAATTTGAGTGGTGAAAGTTTGAAAGATTTAATTCGTAATGAAAGGAAAATTGAACTTGCCTTCGAAGATCATCGGTTTTTTGATGTTAGAAGGTGGCTAATTGCGCCTGATGCTTATACAGATGTTGAAGGAGTAAGTGTGCGTTATCCTCTTAATGCAGATAAAACCACATCGGATATTCCAGTTATTGAGGAGGTTAAAGGAATTATTCCTAGGGCATGGAATAATAAATACTATTTGCTTCCAATTAAGTTTGATGAACTAAATAAGAACTCTATGCTTATCCAAAATCCGTATTACTAGTTGATTGGATTTTGATAAACCATAGTTTTGTTATGAATGAAATAGTTTAATTAGTATCTTTTAATGAAGAATCAAGGACAGAGTTTTTACCTGTCCTTGAATTCTATTAATAATTGATTTATTTATTTGAACAAATTATGCTTGATTGATATGAAGGTATTAGCTTTTTATCTGATTGTATTTTTCCTTGTTGGATGTGAAATGAGTTCAACTTCTCCGTGCGATGACCAGCAACTTTTTATTGGCGACAACATAGCTATTGCGCAAACCGAATACGGTAAAGTTCAAGGCTTTATTTTGCGTGGTATTCACCAATTTAGAGGGATTCCTTATGGCGATAATACCGCCGGAAAAAACCGCTTTATGCCGCCTAAGCCGCCACAGCCCTGGGACGATATTCGCCCTGCGGTGTGGTGGGGAAACACTGCACCACAAATTATGGAAGGCCGTTTTGCCAATCAGTGGTCTTCGTTTGTCGATCATTGGAACTACGATGAGTTGAGCGAAGATTGCCTGCGCTTAAATATTTGGACACCAGCTTTGGCCGACGGAAAAAAACGCCCCGTGTTGGTTTGGCTCCATGGAGGTGGTTATACCAATGGAAACGGCATTGAGCAGGATGGTTATGATGGTGAAAAACTGAGTCGTAAGGGCGATATTGTTTTCGTTTCCATTAACCATCGTTTGGGACCAATTGGTTTTACCGATTTTTCGGGTGTTGGTGGTGAAAAATATAAATATTCGGGCAATGCCGGAGTGCTCGATATGATTTTTGCCCTCGAATGGGTAAATAAAAACATTGCCAATTTTGGTGGCGATCCTTCAAACGTAACAGTCATGGGGCAATCGGGCGGAGGTCAAAAAGTATGCAACCTAATGGCTTCGCCCATGTCGCAGCACCTTGTTCATAAAGCAGTGCCGTTAAGCGGCTCTTTAATCAATTCGATTGATCAAAGCTACTCACAGTTGGTGGGGAAATATATTTTGGACGAAGCTGGTTTGGATGCTTCCGAAATAAATAAACTGCAAGAAATGCCGTGGCTCGAATATATACATTTGGCAAATAGGGCAGCACGCAAATGTGCTGAAGATTATTCTCAGCCCGGTCGAAGGATTGGTTTTGCCCCCGTTGCCGATGGCGAGGTTTTGCCCCTGGGTCAATATTTCGAAGATGCTAATGGTGAAGGTTCAAAAATACCTGTGCTTATAAGTACAACTTTTCACGAGTGGAACATGACTCGCACTAACCCCGAAATGGAAGCCATAAACAAAGAGCAAGCTATTGAAATGTTGCAGCAGTCCGGTCGCATGCGCACTACTGTAAGCAATAATGCTGTTGAAGTGTACGAAGCCTATCAGCAAATATTTCCCGCGGCAAAGCCCATTGAAATTATCTCGCTAATAAACAGCAACCGCAAAGGAGCGGTTAATACGGCCAATGCAAAAGCAAACCAGCCGGCACCTGTTTATATGGCATGGTTTGGCTGGGAACCCGACTTGTTCAATGGCCGTACAAGGGCTTTTCATTGTCTCGACATTAGCTTTTGGTTTGCCAATACCGACTTGATGCTTACCCATACCGGCGGAGGTAAACGCCCGCGCGAACTGGCCGATAAAATGAGCGGTGCCCTGTTGAATTTCATGCGTACAGGTAATCCAAACGGAAGTGCCTTGCCCAATTGGCCGGCTTATACCATCGAAAACGGTGAAATCATGATACTCAACGATAAATCGGAAGTGAAAAACGACCCCGATAGAAAAGCAAGGGAATTGCTTTAATAGCATATAACATAGACATAATTCAAAATTTTCTAAAATGATTACTAAGGTGCATATTGCCATTTTATCCTTCTTTTTTCTTTTAGTAGGAATTGCATGCAACCCTAATACTCAACCCGAAGAATCGTTTAATAAGTTTGGTGTTGCCCATTTTCATGCTCCTGAAAATAGCTCCCGTATGAGGCTTTTCGACCTCGGGTGGCGTTTTGCAAAAACAGACGACAGCATAGCTCTTGCCCCTGATTTCGACGACAGCAACTGGCGATTGCTTGATTTGCCACACGACTGGAGCATAGAAAACCTGCCCGAAGGCGACGGCATAATTGGCCAGTTCTCTAAAAACAGCCCGGGAGGTATATCAACTGGCTTTACCATAGGGGGCACTGGCGTGTATCGCAAAACTTTTGTTGTCAATGAAGAAGACAAGCACAAAATCTTCACCATTTATTTCGATGGTGTATATATGGAGTCCGATGTATGGCTTAACGGCCATCACCTTGGTTTTTTCCCCAACGGTTACATGGCTTTTCACTATGAATTGACACCGTACTTAAACATGCCGGGCGATGAAAATACCCTGATTGTTCGTGCCAAAAACATTGGGGAAAACAGCCGCTGGTATTCAGGTTCCGGAATTTACCGGCACGTGTGGTTGCGCGTAACAGAACCCGTAAACATACCCGTTTGGGGCGTGTTTGTCACTACACCGCTTGTTTCTGAAAACATAGCAACTGTTTCGGCCGAGATGAAAATCCAAAACCAAAGCAAGGCCGGTGTTGAAGTGAAAATCCAAAATAGGATTATCGATACAAAGGGAAGGGTAGTTTCCAAAAGCATTACAGATACCAGGCAAATCGCAGCCGGTTCCGAAATCGGATGCACTCAGTTGGTTGAAGTGGATAAACCACTGCTGTGGTCGTGCGAACAGCCCAGTTTGTACACCCTCGAAACTACTGTTTTACTAAATGGCAAAGCTGTAGATAGAGCTGAAACCCGCTTTGGTATCCGCAGTATCGAATTTTCACCCGAAACGGGCTTTTTACTCAATGGCAAAGCTGTTTTGCTTTATGGTGGCTGTGTGCACCACGATAACGGCATACTGGGTGCAGCAACCTTCGACCGTGCCGAACAGCGCAGGGTAGAGCTGCTCAAGGCCAACGGTTTCAATGCCATACGGGCCAGCCATAACCCGCCGTCGAGGCAGTTTGTTGAAGCTTGCGACCGTTTGGGCGTGCTGCTCATCAACGAGGCTTTCGACATGTGGCAAATCCCCAAACGCCCCAACGATTATCACCGCTTTTTCGACCAATGGGCAGTGAACGACATTCAAAGCATGGTATTGCGCGACCGTAACTCACCTTCGATAATTATGTGGAGTTATGGAAACGAAATCAGGGAGCGTGCCGATTCATCAGGGCTCGAAATAGCCAAAATGCTTATTGAGGCTGTAAAAGAATTGGATACTACGCGCCCGGTTACTCAGGCTATTTGCGATTTCTGGGAAACAGCCTACGATCGTGATTGGGGGCATACTGCTACCGCCTTTGAACTGATGGACGTACATAGTTACAATTACCAATATGGTAATTATGTGTCCGATCATAAATTGTATCCCGAACGTATAATGCTTGGTTCCGAATCGTTTCCCGATAAAGCCTTGGAAAACTATCAACTTGTACTGGATAAGCCCTATGTGATAGGTGATTTTGTGTGGACTGCCATGGATTACCTGGGCGAAGCCGGAATAGGGCAGGCATGGCCCGATAAAGTAACGATGGACTACCCGTGGTTCAATGCCAATTGTGGCGACATTGACCTTATAGGCAACAAAAAACCACAATCGTATTACCGTGATGTGGTTTGGGGGCGCAGTCAACTCGAAATGTTTGTTGAACAGCCAGCTCCCATGGGTAGCAATTGGGCAATAAGCGCATGGGGCTGGCGCAATGAGCTTCAGAGCTGGAACTGGCCTGAATACGAAGGTCAGGAGCTCGATGTTTACGTGTATTCCTCGGTTTCCGAAATCGAAATAGAACTGAACGGTTTGCTTATTGATAGAAAGGACACTTCGGAAAGTGAAAATTATATTTTTCATTTTAAAATTCCTTACCAACAAGGTAATTTAACTGCAATTGCATACGACAATAATAAGGAAATAGCTCGCAAATCATTGGTTACAACCAAGAAGCCGTCGCAAATTGCTTTGTTGCCCGACAGACAATCAATTTATGCCAACTGCAACGATTTGTTCTACATTGAACTTAACCTGCTCGACGAGAACGAACTTTTGGTGCGCAACAACGACCGCACAATGTATTTCAAAGTTGAAGGCAATGCCGAGATAATTGCTGTTGGGAATGGCAATCCCACCGAAATGAAAAGTTTTCAGGCAGATAGTTGCAACACCTTTCAGGGCAAATGTATGATTGTGCTAAGGCCTTTAGGTAAGTGTGGTAATGTTAAAGTAAGTGCAACTGCATATAATATTGAAGGTCAACCCGTAGAATTGATTATTGAGTAAGCTTATTTTATATATTTAAAGAAAATAAAAAATGAAACAATTACAATTACTTTTATTTGCATTGTTCCTATTCGGAAATGTTTTTTCACAAAATGATGAATACAAAACAATTGAGAACATTAACTATTACCCCGAGTCGGTAACAAAAAGAGATAATTATATTAGAGAACGCTGTTTGCTCGATATATATTATCCCGATAATGTAGAGGGATACCCTACATTGGTGTGGTATCATGGCGGGGGTTTGCAAAGCGGCAGCAAATACATTCCCAAAGCGTTGAAAGAAAAAGGCATTGCCGTGATAGCTGTCAATTATCGGCTATACCCCAATGTTAACACGGTGAAATGTGTCGAAGATGCTGCCGCATCGGTAGCTTGGGTTTTCAACAACATTGAAAAATACGGTGGCGATGCATCTAAAATATTTTTGAGCGGTCATTCGGCCGGTGGTTATTTAGCACTTATGTTGGGCCTCGATAAAAGTTGGATGGCTACCTATCAAATTGATGCCGATAACTTAGCCGGTTTAATCCCTTTTAGCGGTCACACCATTACCCATTTGGCTGTGCGCAAAGAGCGCGGAATCGACGAAAAACAACCCGTGATAGACAACATGGCACCCCTTTTCCATGTTCGCCCCGATGCACCGCCATTGCTGATGATAACAGGCGATCGTGAATTGGAAATACTGGGCCGTTACGAAGAAAATGCTTACATGAACCGCATAATGAAAGTGGTAGGTCATACGCAAACGCGCTTAATGGAGCTCGATGGTTACGATCATGGCATGGAAAACCCAGCGCACCCGCTACTTTTAAAAGAAATAGAGCGCATAATGGAACAAAAAGGTACATCGGGCTTGTAAATTTTAATAATGCCCGGCTAATTTGCCGGAAATCAAAGTTGCTGCGCAAAACAAAGGCCGGAATTTGATTTTTTGTTCCGGGATTTCTCCGTATTTATCTTCTGTTAAAACATAGGCGTATTGTGAATTAGGAAACGTTTTCAATAACAGATGCAGGCTTTTTAATTTTCCTGATTTTCCGCTTTTTACTTCAATGGGTATAATTTTTCCATCTTTTTCAATAATGTAGTCTGTTTCGGCGCTGCTGCCTCTTTACCCATAAATAATACAAATTAACTTTAAAAAAATCAGGAATATGGAAATGGCTGCTAATTTTATAAAAGAAAAATTTTGCCACACCCGCCGTAATGATGCAGTCGGGCAGGGATTCACAGATTATGAATAATTCAATGGATTGATTCTGTGAAACTGTGGCAATTTGTTTAATTATACATGCGAAATAAAATATCGGTGTTTAAAAAGGAGACAAGTACAAGAAAAGCGGTTTTACTGACCATGATTACAACGTATGGTTTATAATTTCAAAACCCATTGACAATCGTTGTTTAAAGCATAAGAAACTGCCTGAAACCGGTAGCCCGGATAGTTTTCTGTAAATTTCTTTTTTGAAGTTGAGTTTAAATTCCGGCAGTTCATTTTAATTTCAAAGGCCAACCCTTCATTAAAAGATGTAGTTACCACGAAATCTATTTCTTTTTGGTCGGCGGTTCTTCAAAAACTTGGTTTTTTAGATATTATTGGATGTGTATTCCAAAAATATCGGATATTATTGGAGTGATGATCCAATATTATCCGGAATATCCTTGATCACTTTGATTGAAAGTCCAAAGTTGTTCCTCATAATGTTGATTTTTAGTGTTATTACTCTGTCTGTGGAATAAAAATATATGTTTTTTGTTTTGAGTATAAAACAAGGGAGTTGAAGTCGATTTTTATGTGCCTGATGCCGGTACTGCTATTCAGGTTTGTTTTGACTTTAACAACAGCGCCGGCACTTTTGACAGGGAAGTGAAGGCATTGCTGAAGATTACAGAAGTACTGGAGTGTCGTCATTTGTTAATCATCACACGGGACACGGAACAGATGTTGGAGATAAGTGGCAAAAAGATTGAAGTCACCCCGTATGGAAATGGCTGCTAAATTTTTAGGTGAGATGAGGCTTACTCTGCCATTGCACCTGCCCCTCCGGATATTTATGTCGGAGTTTCAGTGAAGGTAAGTTTCAGTTTTACAAATTCAATACTTTTTGGCAAAATATCGCGTATCGTTGCAGTCTGAATTTCAGCTAATCTTCCTTCTCTTCCGCTTCCAGTTTAGCTTCGTATTTTTTTACTGCCCATTTCACTGCATAGTAAGAAATTAAAACGACTACCGGCCAGCTTATCATCCATAATATTGGTGTGGTGTACATATTCAAAATTTTTAATATACATGTGATTCTTCATTCATCTCTTCATCTGTAATTTTCTTCCGGTTCATCACCTTCCAGAAATAGTAAATGTAGGCAAACACAAACGGAATCATTAGCGAAACATAGCTCATTACTGTAAGTGTAAATTTGCTCGACGAAGCATTTTGTATGGTTAGCGACGACTGCAAATCGGCAACCGACGGGTAAAATGCAGTATTGTTAAATCCTGCAACCAGAAAGAGTGCGAAAACAGTCAGCACCGTTCCCGGACCGGCAAACAAAAAGCCTTTGCTGCCCTGGAAAAAGAGGGTTGAAATGATTCCCCACAATACTCCGACAATACCAATCAACATGATTATTAACACAACCGGCATCTGCAACAGGTTATTCAGGTATTTGTATTTTTCCATAAATACAACGCCTGACTCGGGATTAACAGCAAATCCTTCTTTCAGAAGCAGCCAGCCCAGGAAATACAGAAAAAATACCAGGAATAATACTGTTGTAAAAAACAATTGTTTTTGTGAACGCGCCACAATCAGGTCATTATCGATGGTGTAAATAAAATACAACAGTCCTAATACCCGCGCCAGGAAAAATACAGCAAGGCCTAACGACACATTATGGAATGTTAACACAGCTTCCAGTCCGCGGGCCTGATTTTGCCATAATACCTGGTTCATATCGTTCAATTCAAATTGAGCGCCGTTGAAAAAAGTTCCTACAGCTGTTCCAATCAGAATGGTGCCCAGCAAACCATTCAGCACAAGAAAAATTTCGTAGGTTTTTGCCCCCAGAAAATTGGCCGGCTTTTTACGGAACTCGTAGGCCACCGCCTGTATGATGAAAGCTGCCAGAATGAGCAGCCACACCCAGTAAGCGCCTCCGAAACTGGTGGCATAAAAAAGCGGGAACGATGCAAAAAATGCTCCGCCAAAAGTTACCAGCGTTGTAAATGTAAATTCCCATTTCCGGCCAAGTGTATTCAGAATGATGGTTTTCTCTCCTTCGGTTTTTCCAATGGAATAGAGAAGCGTTTGTCCGCCCTGCACAAACATTAGAAAAACAAACAATGCGGCCAGTACCGAAATAAGTACCCACCAGTATTGTTGCAACGCCAAATGCGATAAATTTTCAAACATAATTTGGTTCCTCCTTTTAGTGTTTCGGTCCGATTTTAATTTGCCTGAACATGATTTTCAGTTCTGCAATCAGCAAAATAGTAAACAGCACAACAAAAAGCCAGAATGTAGTTTGTACCGAACCCGCACTGATACGAGTTACTCCGGCCATAGTTGGCATCAAATCCTGTACAACCCACGGTTGGCGGCCCATTTCGGCTACAATCCATCCCGCCTGACTTGCCAGGTATGCCAGCGGAATGGCAATGATGGCCAGACGCAGGAACCAGCGTTTTTCTGTAAGTGTTCCTTTCAGCAGAAACATAAGCGACAAAATAAAGAGAAGAACAAACATAAAACCCAATCCTACCATCAGGTGAAAGCTGTAAAAGGTAATGGGTATGTTGGGAATTAAATCGTTTACATCTTCAAAATACCCGTAGCCGAAGTATTTAAAGTAATTTTCCTGAAAATCGTCGCTGGTGAGTTCAGTCCTTAAATTGCCTGCCAGGGCCTCATTCCCGGTTTTTTTGGCTTCCTTGAATTCAAATAGCTTACCGATGGCTATTTTCCCCCGTTCAATTTTTTCAGTAGCCGGCATATAACCATATTTCTCATTGCCATTAATTAAATCATTCACTCCCGGCACAAATGCGTTCCAGTCGAGGAAAGCCATATATGAAAGAAAGTTGGGGATTTCAATCTTCATGGTAAAATCCTTCAGGTTTTCGTTGTTGGGGTCGGTTTCCGAAGTAGAGAAAAGTCCCAGTGCAACCAGGCCTGCACCTTCGCTGCCGTTGTACAAACCTTCGATGGCGGCAAATTTCATGGGTTGGTCGTGGGCAATGGTACGGGTGGAGTTGTCGCCGGTAAGAATGAGGTAAAACGACGAAATGAGCCCGAAAACGCTGGCAATCAGAATGCTTTTCTTCGCCAGTAGCAGTTCACGCTTTTTCAGGATAAACCATGCTGAAACGCCAATGACAAAAACAGACGCCAGCACAAATCCCGACGAAGTGGCATGTAACCATTTATCCACAGCAACCTGTGAGAACAGTACGTCCCAAAAGTTTTGCATTTCGTTGCGGGCGGTATCCGGGTTGAAAACCATACCCACCGGTTTCTGCATCCAGCCATTGGCTACCAGAATCCATAGCGCCGACATATTGGCTCCGATTGCTGTTAGCCACGTGGCCAGCAGGTGCATTTTTTTGCTCACCTTGTTCCATCCAAAAAACATGATGGCAATAAAGGTGGACTCCATAAAAAAAGCAAAGATCCCTTCAATGGCCAGCGGGGCACCAAAAATGTCGCCTACAAACCAGGAGTAACTCGACCAGTTGGTACCAAACTGGAACTCGAGAATGATACCTGTAGCTACCCCAATGGCAAAGTTTATACCGAAAAGGGTCATCCAGAATTTGGTTATTCGTTTCCACTCCTCCTTGCCGGTTTTCACATACAACGTTTCCATAAACGCGATAATGAATGTAATGCCCAGCGTGAGCGGAACAAATAACCAGTGGTACATAGCCGTGAGGGCAAACTGCGCCCTCGACCAGTTTACTAATGATAAATCTGCTAATTCAACCATAATTATTCTTTTGGTTCAGTTAATATTTCCAATACATAATTGCTTCGCTCCTGGTCGGTTTCAAAATTGGTTTTCAAAAAGTTGGGAAAGAAAAACACTTTCAAAATGGCAAACATGATAAAAAGTTTGATGAGTATAATGAGCCATACCTGCCTTCCCCAGCCGCTCATGTTCCTGAAACCGTTGATATAGAAACGCCAGATTTGTTGAACGATATTTGGTTTTTTGTTCGTCATTGCGGACTAAAAATAATCTTTTTTGAGAAATAACTTTTCGGTTTCAATTAAATTGTTTGGACAAGTTTTTCACATAGAATGATTTTATGTGTTTATGTGCGCATCTATAAATAATGAGGAGAAAGAAAGAACAGGTAAAAGAGTTTTATGCTTTGAATAGTAGTTCTGTTAGTTTTTTTTCTTCAGTTGATCGTGAATTTTTTTATTGTAAGCCTGACCCCGTGGTACCAGGTATTCAAAAACTACAGTATTATTGTCAACTTCCAGGCGCAAAAAAAAGAATGCCCTTAAATCACCTATCCGTAACCGGTACACATTTTTATACCCCACTAATTTTTCGCAATTATTCAGGCTTCCAACGTTTTCAGCTTTTTTTACTTCAAGGATGGTTTTTTTTACCGAATCCAGCATTTTCCCGGATAATTTTTTAACTGCCTTTACAAACGCTTTGGAATATTCAACTTTCATAATCCAAGCCAATTTTCAAATTCTTCCTTTTCCAGGTTGTTAATAGTATCTTTTCCTTCGGGGTAATTTTTTAACAGGTAAGAATAGAGTTGCGAGTCCTGGATGTTTTCGGCCAGTTCGTCAAGCGATTTTTCAATCAGAGCTTTTAAGTTTGTTCCTTCTTCAGCAGCTTTAACCGATAAAATTTTAAAAGTATCTGCATTTAAATCAATTATTTTCCGTTTCCTTTCTTTTTCCATTTTTATTTGTTTTTTTGCAAATATATATTAAATATATGATATATGCCATATTCTTAATGTATTGATTTTTCTTAACAGATTTTGAAATTGAACATTTTAAGCAACCGCACTCATAAAAGGGAATTATTCATTTTGTGTTAAAGTTTTTCAATAGTTTATAACCAAATTTTTTGTTCTATTTAACTCATTGATCCAATGCTGCAAAATTAATCTCCCAAAAAATTTTATATTAATCATTTGTTCTTTAATTTTAACGCATAATTTTAAACAAAAGTTTATTCAAATTAAAATGGAAAATACGAATTTAAAAACAGATGTATTGGTGATTGGCAGTAGCGCTGCCGGTTTGGTGGGAGCTTTGACAGGAAAAAGGGTTCACCCGTCAAAAAAGTTTACAGTGGTAACCCGTTTTCCTAAAACGTTAATTCCCTGTGGAATTCCATACATTTTCGGCTCGGTCGGAAGTTCGGACAACGATATTCTGCCAGCCGGTAAAATGTTTGAAGCCAACGATATTGAGATGCTGGTAGATGAGGCAGAATCCATTCGGTTAAATGAAAAAACTGTACGGTTTCAGTCTGGAAAAGTGATTGAGTACGAAAAACTGGTGATTGGAACCGGTTCGCTACCCATTCAACCCAAATGGTTGAAAGGCGCCGACCTTGAAAATGTTTTTACCGTGCCCAAAAACAAGGTTTACCTCGATGAAATGCACGAGAAACTGAAAACTTTCAACAAAATTGCAGTCATTGGTGCCGGGTTTATTGGTATCGAAATTTCGGATGAACTGAAAAAAGCCGGAAAAGAAGTAACGCTTGTTGAAAAATTGCCGCGCATTTTAGGCCTGGCTTTCGATGGCGATATTTCTGAAAGGGCTGAGAAGTTGCTGATAGACAGAGGTGTAAGAATTATGACAGGAACCACGGTTTCCGAAATTGCAGGAAACGGGAAAGTAGATAGCGTTAAGTTTGAAAATGGCCAAAAACTGAATACCGAAGCTGTAATTCTTGCCATGGGGTACGAACCCAATTCAAAACTGGCTGCCGAAGCAGGGTTGCCCGTTAGCGACCGCGGTTTTGTAAAAGTGGACGATTATATGCGTACATCAGATCCCGATGTGTTTGCTGTTGGCGATTGTGCCGAAAAACGCGATTTTATTACCCGCAAGCCTTCGCCGGTGATGCTGGCCTCGACGGCCTGCGCAGAAGCGCGGATTGCCGGGATGAACCTGTATAAGCTATCGGCCATCAAGACCTTTATCGGGACCATTTCAATTTTCTCCACCGCCATCGGAACAACCGGCTTTGGTGTGGCAGGAATTACTGAAACGCAGGCAGAAGCTGAGAATTTCGAATTTGTTGCCGGAACATTTGAAGGAATCGATCGGCACCCGGGAACCCTTGAAGATACACACAAACAATTTGTAAAGCTGGTAGTTGGCCGCGAGTCGGGTGTTATTTTGGGAGGCGAGGTGTATGGTGGCCTCTCGGCAGGCGAATTAACCAATATCATAGGAATTATCGTGCAAAACCGGATGACACTGAACTCCTTGCTTACTGCGCAGTTTGGTACCCATCCGCTGCTTACGGCTTCTCCGGCAGGTTATCCGCTGGTGAAAGCAGCCGAAAATGCGGCTTCCAAAATTATGTTTAGGCAGTAATGTAACAGTGCCCATATAAGGTACACTGATGTTAACTCTGAATGTTGCTGGTTTTTAATTTCATACAATTTTGAAATAATCTGCCAGAAAAATAAGCAACAGTGAGAGGCAGAAAGCTATGCAGGGAGCAATTAGCCACATAAGGAAAAACTTTTTCACCTCTGTTTTTCTGAAAATGTTTTTGGGACCGAGTTTGGCTACGCCAATGCCCAGAATGGCAGCTACATTCAATTGAACGAGCGATGTGGGAATTCCTTTTACAATGGAGGCCAGAAGCAACAGACTGGCTGAAACAATGCCAATAATTACGGCTTCGAATTTGCCAAACAAAACAATTTCTTTTCCTGTGTTTTGAACTATTTTTTTTCCAAAAAAAGAACTCCCTATGCCAAAGCTGGGAGCAACAATCAGTGTGGAAAGAATCATTAGGATTACAAAATGCTGGTCGAGTGAAAGATTCAGCTCGTTGGCAGTCATTGAGGCAATTGGGCCTGCAGCGTTGGCTACATTATTTGCTCCAATAGAAAATGCCACATACAGGGCCGTAATTAGAATGATTCCGTCCCACACCGGTTTGAGGTTAATGTTTTTAGCCCTCGATATCGTCAATCCCCTGCGTCGCATGGGCCGATAAATATATTTTCCGAGGAAATAGCTGATAGCGTATGAAATAACCGGCAGAATAAACCAGGTGGGAATTATTTCAGTAAGAAGTTTCGTAGAGTTGAATTCATGAAAATACAACGCCGGAGCAACAATAGCAAAAACGGTACTTTGACTGGTAGATTGGGGCACACCGGCAAGGTTGGCAATTAGCAAGGAAACAGCCACAGAAAAAAGGATGATGGAAACAATTGAAAAGGTCATCATTTCTGGCGCCAGCAATCCCTGCCCAATAGTTGTTGCCGTATTTTTTCCTGCAATAATGGCACCCAGGAAAACCATAATTCCGAAAAGTCCCGGAATTAAACTGTGACGAACCACATTGGCTCCGTAAGCAGCAGAAAATGAAGGGCCGGTTCCGCTGCCCCCCATGGTAATGGCAAGAAACATGGCAATAATGAAGGGAATAAGAAGTTGGCTGAATAATGGTGAAATCATAATTTTTAATCGAATTGAAAGGTTTTTCGAAGTGTAAAACCAGTAGTTAAGGGATCCCCCAGCACTCCGGCAAAATGACCTGTATTTCCTCCTGCCGGCATCAGCTGTTCAAAATAGTCTGTATCCAACAGATTGCGTGCCCAAACAAACAGCGACAATCCGGTAAAATTCTTTATTCCAAACTGAGCGTTCAATAACGCATACGAGTCGATAACAAGATATTCTGACGGGGATGAACCGGACGAGAATTTTGATCGGTAAAACAAATCGGTGTAAAAGAAATAGGTTACTGGTTGTGAGAAGAAATTTCCAGCTTTTGAAAATTCGAAACCTCCACTAAACGCCCATTTTGAAATGCCGGGCAATTGTTTGCCCGAAATATCTTTGAATGATGGCCCTCCGGTTTCTTCGAGCGGTGGTGGTGCATTTTTAAACGAAACATATTTACCGTCGGTATAAGCCAATGCAGCGTTCAATGAAAGCATTTCGGCAATTCTGAATTTTCCGTCAAGTTCAGCACCTTTAACACGAACTTTTTCAGCATTGGCCAAATACCCCCTGGTAACAGAAAGATCGGCGGCCTGAACCTGTGTCTGGTAGTTTTTAATTGTTGTATTAAAAACGGTAACATTGAAAAATGAAGCAGTAGCCGGGGTGGATTTTATCCCCAATTCATAATGAACAACCTCTTCGGGTTTAATCACTGCAAGCCCGGTCATTGGTTTTCCGTTTTCGCGGGGCAACCCACCCAGGTTGAGGCCGACCGGTTTAAAACTGGTAGCAACTGTGGCAAAAGAATTCAGTTTTTTGGTTGGTCTGTAATTTATTGTAAGTTGACCCGAAATATTGGTTTTATCAATATTGGCATCGAAAGCCTGGTCGCTGTAAACTGAATTTTTGAGCGCGATTAAAGCCGGGTCGCTGGTTTGGAGGCCTCCGTATGTTTCCCTTCTGAAATCCACTTTTTTGAGGTCATAGTTTATTCGCATTCCCGGCAACACATGCAGCCGGCTGGAAATGGCCCAGTCAATCTGCCCGAATATAGCTCCGCTAAAGGTTGTAAGTTTTGGATAGGTTTTCAGTCCGTAGCCATCGAGTAACCCGGGTGTTTGCCAGAGCGGACTGGCTGAGTTCTGAGAAAACCGCCATTGATCCCGGCCCGATTCCTGGGTGTGGGCACCGTCAGGATTGAGTTTCTGAAAGATGGCAAAAAGGCCGGTCACGCCGCTTATTTTCGGTGAAATTTCTCCGGCATACCGGATTTCCTGAGAAAATTGCTGGTGTTTTGAAGGGGCCTGAGACATGGTGAGAGCCTGTAGTCCGGTAAAATCCCTGTCGTTCGACGGGCCCCAGTTCCAGTACCTCCAGGCAGATGTTGAAGTAATGGTACCTTCTCCCGGTTTAACGTCGATGTTAATTGATGCTCCTCCGAAATCCTGGTCTGATCTCCAGGGTGTATCATGGTCGATTAACCGGTCGAACGGATTACGCGACGGCAGTTCATAATTCAGGTCGGCAATAATTTCCTCAAACTGGCGATATTCAGGGCGCAATGTGGGAGCCACGCCGACAAAAACCATGGCATAACCATTGGGGCGTTGCCTGGATACATCGGCTGCCAATACAATTTCGGTTATTTGCGAAGGCTTTATAAGCAACTGCCCTCTTGCTCCCAGGTTGTTTAAATCGTTTACATGTTCCTGGCGCGCTGTATTGTAAATTGTCCCGTCGCGCTGTGTGCCCGAAAACGATAATCTCCCTGCAACTGCTTTGCCCAGAGGACCGGTTAGAGATGCTTTTGCCTGAATAAAACCGTAATTTCCATAGCTCACTTCAAACTTCCCCATCGGTGCAAATTCCGGTTTTCGGGAAGTGATGTTAAATGCGCCGGCAGTGGTGTTTTTTCCGTAAAGTGTTCCCTGCGGTCCGCGGAGTACTTCGATCCGGTCAATGTCAATAAAATCGAGTGTAGTTGCAGCCGGACGGGCATAATACACTCCATCCACATAAAACCCGACACCGGGGTCAATTCCGTCGTTTGTGAGTCCGAAAGTTGAGCCCAATCCCCTGATATTTAGTGTTGTGTTTCGTGGATTGGAGGAATAAAGCTGTATGGAAGGAATGAGTTCTTTTACCCGGTTTACATTGAATGCATGAGCAGCTTCTGCTTTTGACCCCAGAACTACTGACATGGGGACTGGAATTTCCGAAAGTGATTCGGAGCGGCGACGGGCAGTAACAATAATTTCGGCAACCGTATTGTCTGATAAAAGGGTAATTTTTATAGGTGCTTCCGGCTCCCCGGCTACTTTTATTTCGCGTGAAATCATTCCAACCGACCGGATTTCAAGAAAAACAGGAAAATTCATGTCGGTTTCAAGAAGAAAACAGCCTTCCAAATCCGTAACCGTATAAATTTGTGTCCCCTTTATCCGAACAGTAGCCGAAACAACTGAAAAACCATCAGTGTCTTTTACAATTCCTTCAATCCGGTTGGTTGAGAATGTCCGATAAGTAAAGCTGAACAAAAGAGCAATACAGAACAGAAGTTTTGTCTTCATTTTACAATTGACCTAAAAATATTCTTAATCCATCGAGCTAAACGAAGGACAAAAGTATTTTGAAGAAACAAAGTGAACAACAGCTAAAAAACGTAGTTTGGGCAATACGCATAAAAACGTATTGCAGGGAAATTAAAGGGTGAGGTAACCATTTTTGATGGCATAAACCACAAGGTTGGCAGTGTTTCCCGAATGGGTTTTCAATAACAGATTTTCCCGGTGTTTGTCGATGGTTCGTTTACTTACCCTGAGTCGGTCGGCTATTTCGTTGTTGGTGAGTCCTTTGCAAATAAAATTCAATACCTCGGTTTCGCGTGCAGTTAATTCTTCCTGATTGGCAGCATTACTTTTCGGAGGATTTTTTAGAATGTCATTCAGTATTTCAATTGAAATGTAGCTTTTGTCGTTATAAACATCAACAATGGCTTTTTCTACTTCCTGAAAATTTGAATTCTTCAGCAGAAATCCGCATGCACCTGCTTCAACCATACTCAGGTAATAATTTTTATCGGAATACATCGACAGCGCAATGATTTTAATTCCGGGTTGAATATCAACCGCTTTTTTGGCTGCTTCAATCCCGTTCATCACCGGCATTTCTATGTCGAGCAGGGCAATGTCAACCGTGTTACTGCTTAAGTTATCAATAAACTGCTGCCCGTTTTCTGCCTCATAAACGGCACCGATGTAGTTAAGGTTTGAAAGGAGTAATTTTAAACCCTGCCTGAAAAGCTGGTGGTCATCTACAATATATACGGATATTTTTTTCATTTTAAAGGAAAAAAGAATTCAATTGAAAAGCCTTTGTTTTTTAATGTGGGCAGATGATATGTCCCGTTAAGCGATTTGGTGCGGGAAACGATGTTGTTAAATCCCATTCCCTGTGTTTTGCCGTTTTCTTCAGATACAGGTTCGTTAATGCCGGTGCCGTCATCTTCATAGTGAACAATGAATAATTTTCCTGCCGTTTTCATTTTCAGGTAAACAGAATTGGGACTGGCATGTTTCAAACTGTTGTTCATCAGCTCTGAAACAATGCGATAACTGCTGATTTTCAATTCATCTGTTAAAAGGCCTTCCTCTATTTCCAAATTCAGCTGAACTTCTGTTTCAGTAGAAGAAAAGAGCTTTTCTGAAAAATCTTCTATTGCGGTTTTCAACCCGAAATTAATTAAGATATGAGGGCTCAGGTTATTGGAAATTTCTTTTAAGGCAATAATCGAATCGTCGGTTGCACGGTATGCATTTTCAATAATTTTCTGGTTTAAAGGATTGAGAGGGTCTGGTTTAATTGCGGTTAGCGACATTTTGATGGAAGACAATACCGGCGCAAGCCCGTCGTGTAATTCGCGGGCAATAATTTGTCGTGCTTTATCCTCCGCATTAATCACTGCAGAAAGAATTTTTTGTTCATTTTCCTTTCTGATTTGATCAATCTGATTTTGAAGATTAAAAATTTCGCGGATAAATATAACTCCAATCAGCATTAAAACTGAAATAAATACTGCTATCCAGGCGTTTATCTCATCCTGCGGAAATAGTTTCGTTTCCCAGAATAATGCCGAAAAATCGAATAGCCTTCTGATGGCCATCAGCACAAATGCCATTGAAATCAGAATCCACGAAACATTATACCGGGTGCGTTTGATAAGGCTAATGGCATAAATAGTAGCAGCCAGTTGGATTAACATCGAAAAAAGTAAGGCATATTTTAACATGACCTTTGTTTTAAATCTTCAGTTTTACCTGAGCAGTTATCAAAAAAAAAAATTGCCGGTTCAGTTCCTTCAGGGTATTCTCACCCAAATTCGTTCATGCAAATAATAGATACCCGTTTGAATAGTCTGAAAAACGAAGGTAATAAAGAGGGATTGATTTGCATTTTTTGTGAACAAGTATGTTATAACCAACATCGATATAACGCATATTATGCGGTAGGAGATGGTTTTTAACAGACTTCTTTTTTTCGATTCCATAATTTTTCAATTTAATAAACCACCGATTTCGGCCGGTTCTCCATAGCCTTGCCAAACTCCTGATTCGGTGTATTTCCCATCACAAAAACCAGTTCGCCGCCCTGTTCGATGTCTTTATGGGTGATGAACGTTTTTTCATAAGGCTGTCCGTTTAGTTTTGCCGACTGGATATAAATGTTTGCTTTGCTGTTGTTCTCAGCAACAACTTTAAAGGTCTTTCCTTCCGGCAACTGAATTTCTGCCTCGTCGAACAACGGACTACCAAATACATACGCACCGTTGGCCGGGTTTACCGGGTAAAAGCCCATGGATGAAAAAACGTACCAAGCCGACATCTGGCCGCAGTCTTCGTTACCGCACAGTCCGTCGGGCTGGTCGGTGTACATAGTGGTGCAAATTTCCCGCACTTTTTCGGCCGATTTCCATTGCTGACCCACCCAGGCATACAGGTAAGTGGTATGGTGGCTTGGCTCATTGCCGTGGGCATACTGGCCAATCAGTCCGGTGATGTCAGCCGAGGCGCCTTCCACCTGCGTTGAAGGAATGGTGAACAGGCTGTCGAGTTTGGTAACAAACGCTTCCTCGCTGCCAAAAAGTTCGATTAAGCCTTCCACATCGTGCGGCACCAGCCAGGTGTATTGCCAGGCATTGCCTTCGCAGAAATCGTCTTCGCGGTGTTGAGAAAAAATGGGGCTGAACGGAGTGCGCCACGATTCGTCGCTCATTTTTCCCCGCATAAAACCGGTCGTTTCGTCAAAGTAATTCTGGTAATATTTTGACCGCTTGCCAAAATACGCTGCATCTTCGGTTTTTCCCATTGCTGTGGCCATAGCTGCAATGGCCCAGTCGTCGATGGCATATTCCATGGCACGTGCCACCGATTCCACCTGCGAATCAGCCGGAATAAATCCCTGTGATTTCACGTAATCCAGTCCGCGTTCGTCGAGCATAGCCGAGGTCTTCATGGCTTCAAAAGCAAGTTCGGCATCAAACCCGCGAAATCCTTTCAGGTAAGCATCGGCAATTACCGGAACAGCGGAATAGCCCACCATGGTGTTGGTTTCGTTGCCGTGGAGGTGCCAAATGGGCAGTTTGCCCTGCTGCTGGTAAATGGCCAGCATGGAGTTGATAAAGTCGTTCACACGTTCCTTCTGCACCAGCGTAAAAAGCGGATGTGCTGCCCGATAGGTGTCCCACAGCGAAAAGGTGGTGTAGGTTTCGTAGCCCGGGTCGGGTTTTACTTCCCGGTTGGCGCCGCGATACTCGCCGGTAACGTCGTTAAACAGCGATGGGGCAATCATGGTGTGGTAAAGCGCTGTGTAAAAGGTGCGTTTATCGGCCAGGCTTTCGGTTTCAATTCTGATTTTAGCCAGCTTGCTGTTCCAATTTTCTTTGGCATCTGCCAATACGCCATCGAAATCCCAGTGGTTCAGTTCTGCTGAAAGATTGGCTTTTGCGCCTTCGGTACTAACCGGAGAAATTCCGGTTTTGGCCAGCAATTCGCCGGCGTTTTTAAAACCGATGAGCACAGTAACCACGCCCTGTTGTTCATTGGAAGCCAGGATTTCAAACTGTTCGATTTCTTTTGAAAATTCGGTGTGGAAAAATACCCGCTGGTCTCTGGCCCAGCCGCGCGACATCCGGTGACCCCGAATGCTGTTGTTGTCCACCTGTTCAACCAGTCCATCGGTGAGCATATCCCAACCGGTGCCGTATTTCAAATCAACAATCACAAACGAATTTTCTCCGGAATTGTACTTGTATTTATGAAATCCCACCCGTTCGGTAGTGGTAAGTTCTGCATCGATGTTGTAGCGTTCCACATGAACGTAATAGTAACCGGGCTCCACTGCTTCGCGATCGTGCGAATAGGTCGATTTCCAGTTGTAAGCCGAATCTTTGTCAACCTCCGGATTATAGGCATCTGAAACCGGCATGAAAACGATGTCGCCCAAATCGCCGATGCCTGTGCCGCTGAGGTGGGTGTGTGCAAAACCGATAAGAATAGAGTCGGAATAATGATACCCCGAGCACCAGTCCCAGCCCTGTGTTTCGTTGTTCGGCCCCAGCTGAACAGCCCCAAACGGCACGCTGGCGCCAACAAACACATGGCCGTGGTAATCGCTTCCAATGTAAGGATCCACAAATTGGGTGTAATCCGTTTCCTGAACCGTTTTTTCCTGCACCTGGCATGAAAATACAAAAAGCACTGCCGCGATAAAGAAGACTGTTTTATATACTTTCATTTGTTATTGTTTTAAAAAGCGGAAGTCCGTTCAGTTATTCATTTTTTCTGAATAAAAAACGGACATCCGTATAAGAAAATTTTAAATGTTTTTCAACCAGAATCTGCTAAAGTTCTCGGATTTTAATATTCCTGAACCAAACCGTATAACCGTGGTCCTGCAATCCGATGTAACCTTCTTTTGCTATGCCTTCGGTAAACCCGGGGAAATTTTTGAATTTGCTGTTTTCAACAAGCTCGTCCCACTCGGGAGTCCAGTGAGTATAGGTAACCACTTCGGTGCCGTTCATACTTACCGATGCTTTTCCGTCTTTTACTTTGATAACACAGGTATTCCATTGCCCGGCCGGATTAACGGTTTTCGGGTCGGCAGCAATCATGTCGTACAGCGAACCGGCCAAATGGGTGTCGATTTTGTTGTCGGTGGCATTTTCGTTGTCGAGCACCTGAATTTCGGGTGCTGCATAGTAAATGGGTTTGCCCGGTTCTTCCTTTACGTAATAGAAAATTCCTGAATTGGCCATATCTCCTGCTTTCCAGTCGATGGATAACTCAAAATTTTTAAATTCCCGGTCACTGAAAATGATATCGCCCCCTGCACCATGACCGGGGTTTCTTCCTTCGCCCAGGAAAACCTTCATAGCGCTGTCTTCGATGGTCCAGTTGGCAGGCATGGTTTCGCCGGCATACTGGCGCCACCCTTTGAAATTTTTACCGTTGAAAAGCAACTCCCAACCGGCTTTTTTTTCCTCTTTCGAAAGTTTGTTTGCTTTTTGAGCTGAAGTAGTTGCTGTGGTTAAAAACAGCGCTGAAATAATCAAAGCTGAAAAAATGTTTCTGGTCATAATGTAATTTTTTTGCTCCCTCGAGCATGTGTTAATAATATGTTTAATCAATTAAAGGTGCGAATATAATAAATTGCCGCCAACACCCCAAGCAGACCATCCTATTTTCCTTTCCGCCACCTGTGAACTGCGGCTTTAACAGGGAAAACACCGTGGCTGACTGATTTTACATCTTCGATGGAATAAAACGCTTTGGGATTAGTGGTTTTAACAATGTTTTCCACTTTTTGTATCTCATTCCGTTTAATAATGCTGTAAATAATACTTACATTTTCGCTGCTTCCTTTGGCATCGTGGTGGGTAATTCCATACCCGGCATTTTTAAGGTTTTGAATCAGTTCCGTGGCGCTTCTGCGGGTTATAATCTGAATTTTAACAATTCCCATAGCCAGGCGTTCTTCAATAATTAGCCCGATGTAGTTTCCGGTGGCAAAACCTGCCGCATAAGCAAAGTAGCAGGCCCAGTTGTCCAGGTTTTCAAATATGCGGGAAATGGCCAGCAGCCAAATCAGAATTTCGAAAAAACCAAGCAAGGGCGCCCATATCTTCTGCCCTTTGGATACCATAACTATTCGAATGGTGCCAATGGTCACATCCAGTATTCGCGAAACGAATATCAGGAAAGGCAAAAGAAAGTAGGTGAAAAAGTTTGTGTCGAAAAAAGTATCTGCAAGCATCGTTCTAAAATTTTTTGCAAAAGTATAAAATTGCCCTGTAATAACAGGAATATAATTTAAACAGAAATTTTATTATCCAAAGTATGTTGATGTGTTTGATTTCTAAGTAACTTTTTTGTCCTATTCAAAAAAACATTGCGATTATGTTGTAATAAGTTGCAATTTTGTCTTCTGGTTTCAATTTTAAGGATAAAAGCAGAGATGATTAGCATAACAAACATTTAAAATAGCAAAATGGCACTGGCAGTAGTAAATTATCCAACTTTTACCCCAAAGGATTATCAATGGATTCAGTCGGTTCGCGAAAAGCACGATAAACTGTTTTATGGAGTGGTAAATCCGCATTTCACGTTGGTTTTTCCAACCGAAAACATTTCATTTGAATCGCTTTCCAAACACATCCAAAAAGTGGCTGAAAAATTTGAGCCCTTTGAATTTGTTATCCGTTGTGCAACAGTGGGCGATCCGGATTTTATGGACCACGCACATCTGTTTTTGATTCCTGATGAAGGTTTCAGTAAGATTGTAAAACTGCACGATGCATTTTACCGGGGACCACTGGAACCGGAACTCCGGCCCGACCTTCCGTTTATTCCGCACATTGGAATTGCCAGTTTGCCCAAACCTGAAGCGTGCAAGAAACTGGCGGATGAACTAAACGCACAGAATTTTGAAATACGCGGGAAGGTCGAAACACTCGATATTATCCGGTACGATGGGGTGACTGTTGAGTCGGTTCGTCAAATTGGTCTGTCCTACATCTGAATACGTAAAAATTTCTATTATCAAACTAATATGCCGAAATAGTTTGTTTGGTAGTTGTGGTGTTTGCCTTAATCCTGGAGGGATTACATGTCTATAGAAATATTATTGGTGCAATGTTCGTGCGACTCCTGGAGTCAAACAAACAGCAAAAGCACCAGTTCACTTCGTTGGTTTAAAATTTTCTGGTAGCTTTGTTTTTTGAAAAAAAGCTGAAAAGATTTGAAAAGAAAGCTCTGCATTTTTTGGGTGTTGATTACCTTTTTGTTTCGCGTAGATGCGCAACAGGTTAATTCTGCCGACTTCCGGTGGGGAAACGGTTTTTACTACAACCTGGATGTGGGCGAAAGCTTTACATTTAACCAGGTGGAAGTAAAACTGTTGAAAGTTGAAAATCACTACAACCAGCTGAAAATAGGGGAGGATACCCTCTGGCTGAAAGTGGCCCGCCGCACGTTGCCTGAGGAACTGAGAGGCGTTCGTGTTTTTGTGGCCGATAATAAACATGTAAAAGCACTGGAATCCGGCGAACAGGCGCACAATCTTTTAACCAAAGATGCACTGGTTTGCATCAGTGAGTTGAATCGTCCGCTGCTCGATCCGTCCAGCTATTCTTTTCCGGTAAGCTTTAACGACGGTTATGTGTGGAGTGCTGAAGAAGACAACTACCTGTTTTCTTTTTTGCCGGTGGATAAAAAAGCGGAAAATAGGGAATACCAATCGTTTCCGGGAATCGGATTCGATTTGCACGATGCCCGTGGGCTTCAAAAGCACTGGCTGGCTGCCATCGAAAACAGCCGCGTTGTGTGGATAGAAAATCAACCTTCCGGCAGCCTGGCAAATTCGGTGTGCCTGCTGCTGCAAAGCGATTCTCAACCCGATATATACTACGTTTACAACGGTTTATACAACAGAAACCTGCTGGTAAAAAAAGGTCAGAACCTGATGGCCGGGGAACTGATTGGCACTGCCTGGGGCAACAGAAACTGGGGGCATTTGCATTTTGCCGTAATCCGTTCTGATACAGAACCACTTCCCGAAAACTGTTTTCATCGGGTTGTGAATGGTTTTCCCCAGGTTTACGGACTCTACTTTCCGGATGGTCGGGACCGGAGGCAATTTTTTACCCGCGGAAGAATTCATTTCGGACTGCCTGAATACCTGAACGGGAACAGGAAAAATGTGCAGGCTTATGAAAATTATTCCGGGAAAGGCTGGGTAATGGGCAGATGGAATACAACCGACCGGGTGGAGTATGTAACCAGCGGCACTTCAGGAAATGCACGTCTGAAAAAGGTGCTGTTTGAAGGAACGCCGGCTCAATGCAGAAACCCCCAAAATTATTTCGACTATCAAATAACTGTGAGAAACGGAACCTACCGCATTCGGGCAAGGGTGGGCGATTTGTATTTGCAGTCGTGGCAAAAGATTGAGTTTGGAGGCGTGGCTTCTGTCACCAAATCGTTGGAAGCCGGCGAAACCGACTGGACTGGCGAGCGTGTGGTAAAAGTAACCGATGGTACTTTGAATGTGAGGATTTATACTGACCCTGAAAACAAAAAAGCAGCCGGTTTGAGCGAGATTGTTTTTCAGCGGGCGTATTGAAAATTTCTGCTGTTGCACTGCGTAGGAAAGATTGTTTTTATATTTCACAAATAATATTTTGAAAAAACAGGAAGTTCTGTTAAACTTGTAAGCGTTTTAATGTTCTAATATTCAATTTTTAACTAAAAACCAATACAAATGAAAAAAGTAGTTTTTCTTTTTACCGCAATTCTTCTGGCGGTAATGGTTTCTGCCCAGGGAACCGATTTTTCAGGAAAATGGAAACTGAACAGTTCGAAAAGTAAACTGAATGCCGATTTTTCCTTTGCGCCTCAAGAAGTTGTTATTCAGCAAAATGGAAATAACATGAATGTGGAAAAACATTCCAGCTTTCAGGGAAACGATTTTACCACCAGCGATAAATTTACGCTTGATGGAGAAGAGTGTGTGAACGAAGGCTGGCAGGGGTCGAAGAAGAAATCGACTGCCGTTTGGTCAGCCGATAAAAAAGTGCTTACCATAACCTCGAAAATTCCCGGACCGGATGGCGGCGACATGACCGTTACCGAAATCTTTAAAATGGATGGCAGCAATTTGATCATTGAATCCAGGGCATCCTCATCGTATGGTGATTTGAATGAAACGATGGCCTACGACAAACAGTGAAACCCAAAATAACTCCCTGGCTCCATCTTAATCAGGTCTGAAAAACAATCTTTTCAGGCCGTTGTGCTGTAGCAGATTTATATTATTCCCTCAAAAAAACTGGTAGCGGTGCGTATGGGCTTTGGAACGAATAACTTCAGCATGAACGATTTTTTACGCGAAGTGATTGAAGCCCTGCCGGATTAGGGAATGCTGATACAACTTTTTGCTGTGAAGAGGTAAAGGAGGTTTTTACTGTCATATCCGCATGGTTTTTTAGTTGGTTTATTTTTTGATGGTTTTATTTTTTTGTCGGTTTGAAAAGAAAATACAGTTATGACAGAACAGGATCTCAAAAAAACATATACGGAAATTTGCCGCAACCTGACCTCGCGCAGGCTAAAACCGGCTTTCGACAAGCTGGGAAGACTAATTGCAGATAACGGTTTGGGAATTTACTCCGATGAATACCATAACCTGGAGGAGACTTACCACTTTATGTTGAAATATACGGTGGAAGGCACACAGGACCCCGAGCGACAAAAGGTTTACCGCAAACTGATTGTTTCGGTTTTTGAACTGGCCGACAAAGTGAACGAGGCCCTCCGCCTGCGGTTTTCGCCTGCCATTGAATACGAAAAGAAAAGAAGTTTCAAAACAGATTTTATTCCTGATATTGGAGCTTATTTAACCGAACTGGAAGATTTTTACCTGCAGGATGAGGAACCTGCTGATGAAGATGCTACGATGGAAGCTGCTAAAATACACCAGCAGAATATGCGCCGGCTTTTTTACCACATCTGGTTTCGCGACAAGTTGTCACCCGCAGAAACCGAACCGCTCCGAACGTTTTTCATGAGTCCGGTGGTGCTGACATCCTATAAATCGTTTATGATTACCGCCATAACGCTTAGTCTTCAACGGTTTTTCGACCGCGAAAAGTTCAATCTGCTTTTCGATGCTTTCGACTCGGAGGAGGCTGAAATTAACCAGCGGGCCCTGGTGGGTTTGCTCGTTAACCTCTACCGTTACGATGACCGGATGCCGTTTTACCCGGCAATTACAGGCCGGTTGAAAATACTGAATGAAAATCCGGATTTTAAGCGAAACCTCGAGCGCATTATTGTGCAGTTTATCCGAAGCAAAGAAACCGAAAAATTGCAGCAACGGATTCGCGACGAAATTCTTCCTGAAATGATAAAAATCAGCCCTACCCTGAAAGACAAAATTAACCTCGATAGTTTGATGGAGGAGGGGCTTACGGAAGATAAAAACCCCGACTGGGAGGAAATTTTCAAAGATTCGCCGGGATTGCTCAATAAAATGGAAGAATTTTCGGAGCTTCAGATGGAAGGTGCCGATGTATTTATGGGCTCGTTTGCTATGCTGAAATCGTTTCCGTTTTACAGCGAAATGGGTAACTGGTTTATTCCGTTTTTCCCCGAAAATCCTGAAATTGCAGGGGCGCTAAGGTTCAACGAAGAAACCAGCCGGCGGCTGATGGAGGCCATCAATAAAGCGCCTATTCTGTGCAATTCCGACAAATATTCGTTTTGTTTCAGCATGCAAAGCCTGCCAAAAGAAAACCGCGAGTTTATGACACAGGGCTTAAATGCCGAAATGGACCAGTTGAAAGAACTGGAAGCCGACGAAGAGCTCACCCAACCGGGCAGAAAAGCAGAATTTATATCCAATCAGTACATCCAGGATTTGTACCGGTTTTATAAACTTTTTCCGCGAAAAACTGATTTCGAGGATATTTTCGCCTGGAGGTTCGATTTTCACAACAAGCTGGCGCTGGGCGATATTTTGAAAGAAGATCTGAAAATATTGCGGAATATTGGTGAATACTATTTTGCCAAAAACCATTATGAGGAGGCTGCCGAAATTTTCGGATACCTGCTGGAACAGGAGAAAAACGGAGAGTTGTACCAGAAAACGGCTTTTTGTCATCAGAAAACCGGCCGTTTCGACAAAGCGCTCGGCGGTTATCTGAAAGCAGAATTGTACGACATCAACAAGTTGTGGAACCTGAAAAAAATTGCCTTGTGCTACCGCAATCTGAAACAACCGGACAAAGCGCTGGAGTATTATCAGGCAGCTGAAAAATTGGACCCCGATAATTTGAACAACCAGCTGAATATAGGGCATTGCCTGCTCGAGTTGAGCGAATACGATGAGGCGCTGAAATGCTATTTCAAGGTGGAATACCTGGCGCCCGGAAATAAAAAAGTGTGGCGCCCCATTGCCTGGTGTTCATTCCTGACAGGCAAAAAGGAGCAGGCCGAAAAATATTTTTCCCAATTGATTGAAGACGATCCCAACAAGCACGATTTTATGAATATGGGCCACGTTCAGTGGAGCATCGGCAACAGGAAAACAGCCCTGGAATTTTACCGGAAATCCATTTCGAAGGAAGGATTTACCGAACCTGAATTTTCTGAGGTTTTTATGGAAGACCTGCCGCATTTGCTCCGGCAGGGGATCGACAGTGACGACGTTCCCATTATGCTCGACCAGTTGCGTTATTCTTTGGAGGAATAACTTAGCGGTTCATTTTTTCTTCGATCTGTATCAGCACTTTTCTGTCGTTGTATCCGGTACAATGTCCGATCATGGGTGAAAACTGAATAACGGCGTCGGGTTTTGGGTTGTCAAGCCGCTGAAGCATTTGGTCGAATGCGCGCAGGGCAGGGTTGAGGTAAAATTCATCCATATCGCCCATCCAAACCCATATTTTCCCCTGAACTTCGGGGCCAAGCGTTTCCCAGTTGGTTTCCACATAATGTTTCAGATCGTATTTGCGCCAGTGTTCAGCCACTTCACGGTCAATTTTTCCGGTTTCGGGATGAAACAATGGTTTGGGGAGTCCATCTTCTCCTTTGGGGCTGTAAAGTGCAGTAAACGCGCTGAATTGACCTCCGGAAGTTGTATAGGTATCGTTCCACCCCAGTACGTTCTCAAACAGGATAAAATCTTTTTTTGAAATAACCGGTTCACCCGAAAGTTCGCGAACAATGGGGCGGAGGTAGCCGTGTTCATTTACAAAGGCATTCTCATCGCGGTAAATATTTATGAGCTGAAAATTTTCAAAATCAACAGGGTCGGGACTGTACGAAAAACAACCTCCAAAAAACCTGGGATAAAAAAGTTGCAGTGCCAGCGAAACCCAGCCTCCGGTGCTGCATCCGTCCAGAAAGCGCGATTCCGGTGTTCCCAGTCCCCGGTATTGCGTTTCAATAAGTGGAATCAATTCTTTCACCAGCGCTGTTCCGTAAGGGCCGCTGTTTTCAGAATCGAGCTGGTAACAGTCGCCAAAGGGACCGTGTCCATCCAAAAAAACAGTGATAATTTGCGGCGCTTCATCCGACTGCCACCAGTCCATGAAATTTCTGTTCCACTGAACCAGGCCGTTGGCGCGGGTGTAGCGGCCTCCGTATCCGGCAATGTTGTAACGCACCGGAAATTTTTTGTCTGGTGATTCCAGATACTGTGCAGGCAGCAAAACGGCAGCTTTTATGCGCATTTCCTTTCCCCACCATTCCGAAAGAACCGGGCTAATCATATCAACTTCTTTCAGCAATTCATGACTGGCCAGTTTTGCCGGTTCTGTTTTGTATTTCAGAGGCAGATCCAGTGTCAGGTTCTCTGTCATGTCAATCCGCACCGATTCGCTGTAAAGGTTGCCGGGAGCATTCAATCCTGATTCTTCCCGGTTTTGTGCCCAAAAAACCTGTACGGTATAACTTCCTTCGGGAATTTGTCCGGTTGAAACTTCAACCGATTTTGTTACATCTGATGTTGCATCGAAAGTAAATGGTTCTTCCGGTTGCCAGTTTTCCAGGTTGGTAGCAAAAATCATGTTTTCCGGCGCAGGCCAGGTATTTCGCCAGGGCTGGGCCATGCGGCTTTCGCTTACAAACAGAAAAAGGCGTCCGTCGGGCTTAAAATCGGCTGTTACTTCTTCGGACACCCGGGTGTTTACCGTAAGCGAAACTGACTGTGCAGGCACCTGCAGGAATGACAAGAGTGTAAATATCAGGGATATAGAAAAAATGTTGTTCGTTTTGTTTGTATTTTCAGCCATGCTGTTGATTTTGAATACCTGTTCAAATGTAGAAAATTTTGTTAAACCGGCAGGGCAATCCGCAAACCGTAAAAAGAAAAATGCCGATAAGTTGTATCTTTGTGGAAAGTTCAATTTAAAACAAAATACAATGGCAGATTTTAAATACCAAAAACCTTTTCCGGTTTTGAAAGACGATACCAAATACCGGTTGATTACCAGCGAATTTGTTTCTGAAGTGGAATGCGACGGACGCAAGCTGCTGAAAGTAGAACCCGAAGGCCTTGAATTGCTTGCCCGCGAAGCTTTTACCGATGTTTCGTTTTACCTGAGGGCTTCGCACCTGGAAAAACTGGCTGATATTCTGCAAGACCCTGAAGCTACTGATAACGATCGTTTTGTGGCGCATACCATGCTCCTGAACCAGGTGGTTTCTGCCGAAGGCGAACTGCCTACGTGCCAGGATACAGGAACTGCCATTGTGATGGGGAAAAAAGGCGAAAATGTATTTACGGGTGTGAATGATGCCAAACATTTGTCGCAGGGGATTTTCGATACGTTCAAGGAAAAAAACCTGCGGTATTCTCAGGTAGTTCCGTTTACCATGTTCGAGGAAAAAAATACGGGTACCAACCTGCCGGCCCAAATCGATATTTATTCTGAAGAGGGCAACAGCTACGAATTTTTGTTTATCACCAAAGGCGGCGGATCGGCCAACAAGAGTTTTTTGTACCAGCAAACCAAATCGCTGCTGACCGAAGAGAACCTGGCCAAATTTGTCCGTGAGAAGATCAACGATTTGGGCACATCGGCCTGTCCGCCCTACCACCTGGCTTTGGTAATAGGAGGCACCTCAGCCGAAGCTACGCTGGCAGCCGTGAAAAAGGCATCGGCGGGTTATTACGACCATCTGCCCACTGAAGGAAATGAAGGTGGCCAGGCATTCCGCGATTTGGAATGGGAGGAAAAAATAACACAAATTTGTCGCGAAAGTGGCATTGGCGCCCAGTTTGGCGGGAAATATTTTGTGCACGATGTACGTGTAATCCGCCTGCCACGCCATGCTGCATCTTGCCCGGTTGGGCTGGGGGTTAGCTGCAGTGCCGACCGCAACATCAAAGCAAAAATCAATGCCGGTGGCATTTTTCTGGAAGAGCTGGAGAAAAATCCGGCACGGTTCCTGCCCAAACAGGCGCCGCACCTACAGCCTGCTGTTGACATCGACCTCGACCAGCCCATGGAGGAAATTTTGAAACAGCTGAGCAAACACCCGGTGAAAACACGATTGAACCTGAACGGAACATTGATTGTGGCCCGCGACATTGCCCACGCACAAATCAAAAAAATGCTCGACGACGGACAACCTATGCCTGAGTATTTTAAAAACCACCCAGTGTATTATGCCGGTCCGGCAAAAACACCAAAAGGAATGGCTTCCGGAAGTTTCGGTCCTACCACTGCCGGCAGAATGGACCCCTACGTGGACGAGTTTATGAGTCATAGCGGTTCTATGGTGATGCTGGCCAAAGGAAACCGCTCAGAGGCTGTAACCAATGCATGTAAAAAATACGGCGGGTTTTATCTCGGTTCCATCGGCGGACCGGCAGCTATTCTTGCCAGAAACAGCATTAAAGCAGTAGAGGTGGTCGATTTCCCGGAACTGGGAATGGAAGCAGTCAGGAAAATTAAAGTAGAAAATTTCCCCGCCTTCATCATTGTGGATGATAAGGGGAATGACTTTTTCAAGCAATTGTAGTTCAAATTTGGTGCGAAAAGCATTTCCACATCCGAACAATTTTCAGGAATCGTTTGAGTGAATTGCCCATAAATGCCCGGTAATTTCATTCCGGGGGTTTGCTGCCCGGACAGACCCGGGCTGATAGTATTTTTAGAATAGCTTATTACGAAGTGAGGTTGACCGGATTTTCAACTTTCGTTTTCAGCAAAGCAATATCCAGCACATCCATAATGGTATCCACAAAATGGAACTTCACGCCTTTCAGGTATTCATCTTTTATCTCTTCCAGGTTCTTTTTATTTTCATTTGAAAGGATGATTTCCGTGATTCCTGCCCGTTTTGCGGCCAGTATTTTTTCTTTGATCCCACCCACCGGAAGCACTTTTCCGCGAAGAGTAATTTCGCCGGTCATGGCCAGGTTTTTTTTCACCTTGCGCTGGGTGAATGCCGATGCCAGCGAGGTGACCATAGTTACGCCAGCCGAAGGTCCGTCTTTGGGGATGGCGCCCTCGGGTACATGCACATGCACATTCCAGTTGGGAAAAACTTCCGCATTTAAGCCGAGCTGTTCGGCGTGCGACTTCAGATACTCATGAGCCAGCATGGCCGATTCCTTCATCACATCGCCCAGATTTCCGGTGAGGGTTAACGCACCTTTTCCTTTACTCAGGCTGGTTTCCACATATAAAATCTGACCGCCAACTGCAGTCCAGGCGAGGCCTGTAACCACTCCGGCAAAATCGTTGCCCTGGTATCTTTCTTTGGAATATTCGGTAACACCAAGGTATTCGCGCACATCTTCCAGGGTTAGTTTTTTATTGTGCGGCTCTTCAAACGCAATTTTTTTGGCAATGCGGCGTATGACTTTGGCAATTTTTTTATCCAGTTCCCTCACACCCGACTCGCGGGTGTAGCCATCGATGATTTTCTCAATTACTTTTTTCGGGAAAACCACTTCTCCTTTTTTCAATCCGTGATTGGTCAGCTGTTTGGGAGTCAGGTGTCTTTTGGCAATTTCAATTTTTTCTTCCACCAGGTAACCGCTTACCTCAATCAATTCGAGGCGGTCGCGTAACGGTGGTGCAATGGTGTTTAACGTGTTTGCCGTTGCAATAAACATCACTTTGGAAAGGTCGTAATCCTGCTCCACGTAATTGTCGTGGAATTCGGAATTTTGCTCCGGGTCAAGCACTTCGAGCAGCGCCGAAGCTGGATCGCCATGAAAGTGCTTGGAAACTTTATCGATTTCGTCGAGAATAAAAACCGGGTTCGACGTTTTTACCTTTTTGATGTTTTGAATAATGCGTCCCGGCATGGCGCCAATGTATGTTTTCCGGTGGCCCCGGATTTCCGACTCATCGTGCAGGCCGCCCAAACTCATGCGCACAAATTTGCGGTCGAGTGCCCGTGCCACCGATTTTCCCAGCGAGGTTTTTCCTACACCCGGAGGACCATAAAGACAAAGGATGGGCGCTTTCATATCGTTTTTTAGTTTCAGAACGGCCAGGTGTTCCAGTATCCGTTCTTTCACTTTTTCCAGTCCGTAATGGTCCTCGTCGAGCACCTTCCGGGCATTTTTCAAATCGAAATTATCCTTGCTGTATTCATTCCAGGGAAGATCCACCAGGGTCTGGCAAAAAGTGAACTGCACCGAATATTCGCCGGCGGCCGGGTTCAGGCGATGTAGTTTTTCCACCTCTTTTTCAAAAAATTTTGCGATCTCTTTGGTCCATTTTTTCTTTTTCCCCTTCTCCTTCAGCTCTTTAATCTCCAGCTCCACCGGGTTGCCACCCAGTTCATCCTGAATGGTTTTCATTTGCTGGTTCAGCATAAACTCGCGTTGCTGCTTGTCCATGTCGGTTTTCACCTTCTTCTGGATGTCCTGCTTCAATTCCAGCATCTGCACCTCTTTCACCAGATAACTGATGGCCTGTACACCACGGTCTTTCAGGCTTTCAATTTCAAGCAGGTTTTGCTTGTCTTCCACACTGATGTCGGTGTTGGAACAGATAAAATTGATAAGGAAGGTGGAATTTTCAATATTTTTCACAGCAAAGGTTGCCTCAGGGGGCACATTGGCCGAAAACTGAGCTATTTTAATGGAGAGGTCTTTCAGCGAGCCAACAATGGCATTAAACTCCGAGTCGTTTTGGGGTGAAATATCGATTAACGGTTGAACGCTTGCTTTATAATAGGGTTCTTCGGCAACAAATTCATGAATGGCATAGCGTCTTTTCCCCTGGATGATTACCGAGGTGGAACCATCGGGCATTTCCAGGATCTTCAGGATTTCGGCCATGGTTCCAACCGAAAACAGGTCTTTGGTTTCCGGATCATCTATAGTATAGTCTTTTTGCGCAACCGTTCCGAGCAAGCGACTGCCCCGGTAAACGTCTTTAATAAGCTTCAGCGATTTTTTCCGGCCCACATTAATCGGTAAAACCACTCCCGGGAACAGAACTGTGTTGCGAAGGGGCAAAATGGGCAGCACATCGGGTACTTCCACATTTTTTAAATCGGCATCGTCGCCGTCGGCTATTATGGGTATATAATCTGAATCGTCTTGCATCATTCCACTCAAAAATATATTCTCAAAGGCTGAATTTCTAATTTTTCCCATGTTTATTTCTATAATGACAATCTGTCGGAGTTTTGTCTTCGTATTTGCAAGGGTGCTGTAAGGCAATAGTCATGCCATGGCACCAAATGCTTAATTCCCATGCCTGAATGTGCTCTGCCGGCATGAATTACCGACAAAATTACACTTTTGGACACAAAAAAAGCTCCGCAAACGGAGCTTCTTTCATATAAGCCAAATATTTTTATTTTTTCCTTTTCTCCAGGTGCTTTCCATAACGGCTCATGAACTTGTCCACACGGCCTGCTGTATCCACCAGCTTCACTTTTCCTGTGTAAAACGGGTGCGACGTATTTGAAATCTCAAGCTTGTAAAGCGGGTATTCCGCGCCGTCAACCTCTACTGTTTCTTTGGTCTCGACGGTAGAGCGTGTAAGAAAGGTATGTCCGTTCGACATATCTTTGAAAGCTACCATTCTGTATTCTTCCGGATGAATTCCTTTTTTCATTTTATTTTGTTTTTTATTTTGAATGGTTGCATTTTTCACTGCAATCCATTCTGCATTTATTTTTAATTTTTTAAGGCCTGCAAAGATAAATATTGTTTTTAAGATACCAAAAGCAAAATCACTTAATTATCTGATATTAATTTATCCTTAGCCGGTTCTGCTGTAATGATGGGAGCCCTTTTGAAAGGCTTGTTCCGGTCGAAAAGGTAGCGCATGGTATAGTGTGTTTTCATTTTTTTTCCACCCACCGATTCGTAAAGCGACACAATTTTGGGATTAAAATCGCCAGCCCACGAAAGTTCCATTTCGGTAAACCACGGTTTCCGGTACATCACGGGGCGCAGGTGCCAGAAAATGGCAGCATCGATTCCCGAACGCTGAAATTTGGGTACGATACCGATAATCAGGCTGCGGGTGCGGGTCATGGTCTTTCGCTGTTTCAGCCACATCACTTTGGGCAGGTTCCAAATGGTTATGCGCCCTTTCAGCCTGGCCAGAATCTGGTTGAAATCAGGCACAGCTACAAAAAGAGCAATGGGTTCACCTTCGTGATAGGCAAACCAGATAAGGTCCTCTTCGATTAACGATTTGGCATTGTTGATAAAATCTTTCAGGTCATCTTTATCGATGGGTTTGAAATGTTTGTGAAAACGCCAGGCATTGTCGTAAATCCGGGCAAAATCGTCGATGAACTTTTCTTTTTCTTTCCATGAAAAGTGACGGAAACTGAATTGCGGTTTTTTAGCCACCCACTCGGCCACTTTCCAAAACCGGTCGGGTAATTCGGGCAGAGTGGTATCGAGATGGTAACTAAACTGTTTGAAATAAGTTTTGAACCCGTAGTTTTCGAAAAGCTGCACATAGTAAGGCGGGTTGTAGGGCATTCCAAATCCCTGCGGTATGTATCCGTCGGCCAGCAGGCCCCAGTTCATGTAATTTTCGCCAAAATTGATCGGTCCGTCCATGGCTTCCATTCCTTTTGTTTGAAGCCAGTCGCGGGCGGCATCGAACAGCAGATTGGCTGCTTCCTGGTTGTTTTTGCATTCGAAAAAACCGCATCCGCCGGTGGGTTGCTCATAAATGCCGGCTTTGTCGAGGTTGTAAAAAGCACCAATCCGTCCGGCTGGCTTTTTATTTTCATCCAGAAGTACCCAGCGTTTGGCCTCTCCCCGTTTAAACGAAGGGTTCTTTTGCGGGTCGAACACATTTTCAACCATGCCATGCAACGGACAAGCCCAGTTGGGGTCGTCTTTATAAATGGGATAAGGAACTTTATGGAAAAGTTTCCGGGTTTTTTTATCTGTTACTTCAATCAGTTGCATCTAACACTTTTTTATTCGGCATTATTCAATATGAAACAAAGGTACATCTTCGTCAATTAATAATTGCCGCTCTTTTAAATTCTTTTTCAGGATTGAACATATACCTCATGGTGAGGTGGGTTAATGACTGTTTGGCTCCAAACGATTTGAACATCGCGTTCATTTTGGGATTGAAATCGCCCACCCAGCTCATTTCCATGTCGTTGTACCAGGGTTTGCGCAACATTACCTGCTTTAGCTGATAAAAAATCCCCGACTCGATGCCCAGCCGCTGAAATTTCGGTACCACACCAAGCACAATTACCCGGCAGCGCGAAATGGTTTTTTTCCTTTTGTAGTACATCATTTTCAGAATATTCCATAAACTCAGCTTTCCCGATTTTACTTTTCTCAGAATCTGGTTCAGGTCAGGAATCATCATGAAAAAAGCGATGGGTTCGTTGTTGTAATATACATACCAAATAAACTCTTCGTCCAGAATAAACTTTGCCTCCTGAATCAGGTCTTTCAATTCGTCAAACCCGGCAGGCTTGTAGTTGCTGTGGTCCGACCATGCCTGCCGGTGAATTTCTATGAAGTCCCTGATGAATTTATCCTGCTCTCTGAATGTGAAATACCTGTAACTGTAACCGGGTTTCTTAGCTACCCATGCGGCAATTTTCCAAAAGCGGTCGGGCAGGTCGGGATGGGTTATGTCCATGGAATAACTGTACTGTTCATAAAATGTTTTCAATCCGTAGTTTTCAAATAACTCACGGTAGTAGGGCTTATGGTATTGCATGCCAAATGTTTGCGGTTGAAATCCATCGGCCAGCAGACCCCAGTAGAAAAAATTCTCGCCAAAATTTACGGGCCCGTCCATGGCTTCCATTCCGTTGGTTTTAAGCCAGTCGCGGGCGGTATCGAACAATAGGTTGGCTGCCTGCTGATCGTCTGTGCATTCGAAAAAACCAAAGCAACCGGTAGGTTGATCATAGCTCCCGGAATAGCCTGAATCGTAAAACGCAGCAATCCGTCCAATAGTTATCCCGTTTTTTTTCAAAACCCAGCGGCGTGCATCGCCGTTTTTATACCGAACGTTTTTTTGGGGGTCAAAGGTATTCTCTATCATTGGCCGCAAAATCGGCGTATAGTTGGAATCATTCCTGTAAATTAAGGCAGGTACTTCATGAAAAACCTCGATGCTTTTTTTGCCGGTAACTTCAATCACTTCCATCAATACGAATAATTATCGGTTTCGGCCCGAAAATAGAATTTTACCGGGAATCTGAAAAAAAAATTGTTCCGAATTATCACTCTTTCGGCGGCAACGCCTGTTTCCCCGTTCCCCATCTTTTGTTGGGTTTGGGACCCATTTCAAATTCAAGGACACCGCCGTTTACAATTTCTTCATGCGAAATCCAGGTCCGGTTAAACGGTTGTCCGTTGAAACTGGCTTTCTGAATGTAAACGTTTTCAGAAGCGTTGTTTCGTGCAATCACCGTAAACGTTTTGTTTTTCTCCGTTTGCAGTGTCAGTTCTTCAAATAGCGGACTGCCAATCATATATACCGGGTTTCCGGGCGTAACCGGATAAATGCCCATGGCACTGAGCACGTACCACGATGAAAGCGATCCCATATCCTCGTTTCCGCAAAGCCCGCCCGGGCCCGGACGGTATAACTGTTCCATCACCTGCCTGGCACGGAACTGGGTTTTCCACGGCTGGCCGGCATAATTGTACAGATAGGCTACATGATGTGACGGTTGGTTTCCGTGCACATATTGCCCGATGGTGCCCACCACACCAACGTATTTGGGTGGTGAAATCAGCGGACTCATTTCAAAAAAGGTATCCAGCTTTTCTGTGAAATTTTTAGTGCCTCCGAATAAATCGATCAAGCCCGGCACATCGTGCTGCACCGACCACACATATTGCCAGGCGTTGGATTCGGTGTAATGGCGGTTGGGGCGCCGGCCCACCAGCAACGGGTCGAAATATTTGTAATACGAATGGTCTCCATAATTTATAATCTCCTGTTCCCGGTCATTCAGTGCTTCCAGCCACGAGCCGTCGGCCATGCGTGGCCGCATAAAAGTTGTTTCCCTGTCCCATAAATTTTTATAAAATTCCGATCTGTTCATGAGCAGTTTGTAATCCGATTCTTTCCCCAGCGCTTTGGCCATTTGGGCAATGCACCAGTCGTCGTAAGCAAATTCCATGGTTTTTGGAACCGATTCGGTTACCCGGTCAGCCGGTATGTAACCCAGTTCATTGGTGTATTTTAATCCCGAACGCGCAGCATCAACAGAAACCGGCGGTTTTGGAAACTCCAGCGCCTTGGTGCGCATGGCGTTGTAAATAAAGTCCACATCGTAGTCGCGGAACCCTTTCCTGTAAGCATCCACCACCACCGGCACCAGGTGGTCGCCCACCATGCCTTCACCAAATACATTCTGAAAATGCTGCCCCGGCAGCCAGCCGTACTGTTTCGTTTTGGCGACAATGGATTTGATGAAGTCGTTCACATGTTCGTGGGCAATGAGTGTGAGCAGCGGATGTTGGGAGCGGTAAGTATCCCAGCACGAAAAAGAGCCGTAAAAGTTGTAGTCTTTGGCCACATGGATTTGACCGTCGGCGCCAAAATAGTTGCCGTCCACATCCTGCGAAATGTACTGCGCCAGCAACGAGCGATAAACGGCAGTGTAAAAAATTTCTTTTTGTGCGTTGGTGGCGCCTTCAATCAGAATGCGCGACAACTCCGTTTCCCAGGTTTTGCGGGCGTCGTTTCTCACACGTTCAAAATCCCAATGGGGGAGTTCGGCTTCCATGTTTTTCCGTGCGCCTTCAATACTGGTATATGAAATGGCTACTTTTACCAGAACCTGCTCGTTTTCAGAAGTATTGTAGGTTGCAAATGCTCCGATGTTTTTCCCCTGTTCGGCATTTTTATAGGCAAAAACCGCTGCTCCCGATTCAGGCGTGGCATATTCAGCATCGAAAGTTCCATAGTATAAAAAAGGTTTGCTGAATTCTGCCACAAAGTAAATTTTGCCCGGGCCATCCACTTTTTCACCTTCCATGCGCCGGTCGTTGATAATCCGGATTTCAGCCCAATCGTTTTCATCTTTTCGTCCGATTTGATGACCCAAATCCACAATGATTTTTGAATTATCTGCATCGGGGAAAGTATAACGATGAAAAGCCACCCGTGGAGTTGTGGTCAGTTCTGCTTCAATGCCGTAGTCTTCCAGAAAAACAGAATAATATCCCGGAGAAGCCGATTCGCGCAAATGGCTGAAACGCGAACGGTATCCGGCATCCGGATTTTCATCGGTACCCGGAACAACCTGCAGTTTGTTGCCTGTAACCGGCATCAGCAGAATGTCGCCGCCGTCAACCATGCCCACACCGCTCCAGTGCGTATGACTGAAACCCATGATGGAACTGGCCTGCCAGATGTATCCGGCGCAGTGCGTCCAGCCTTCGGTGTCGGTATCCGGGCTCACATGCACCATGGCATAAGGCAGGGAGGCTCCCGGAAAGGTATGCCCGAAAAAATCGGTGCCAATGAACGGATTCACATAATCCACAGGGGTTTTGGTCTGCGCTGCAGAAAAAGTGACTGACAGCATCATTATCAGCAGGGAGAATAATTTTTGATGTTTCATCGCATTCTCGATTATCAGATTTGAATTTTAAGAATATTAACCTCAAAGATAAAAACAGAACTTAAAAAACAAACGAAAGGTCAATATTCCATTTGCATTGAATAAAAAATCAGAAGTTTATTTGTGGGTGAACCTCTTTTTTTGTTCATGATAAATAAGTTTAACCATTAACTTAATCGGAATTTCAACTTCAAATCAGTCGTAAAATTTTTATTATGAGCAGAAACTATACAAAATTCATTTTCATTTTACTTCCTGCCATTGCCATGATGCTGGGCTGGGGACTGCGCGGGCACATTGGCGGCGGGCCGTTTGGCGCCATGATTCCCGGCGCCATGGTAGCGCTTAGCATTTGTTTGTTGTTGAAACTTCCCGCTTCGGTAACTTCCATGGTGGTTGTTTTTGGAGTATTTGGAGTTGGCCTGGGGGGTGAAATGACTTACGGACAAACGCTGGGATTTTTGCGAAATCCGGAAACCGTTTGGTGGGGAACTGCCGGAACAACGCTTAAGGGGGCTGTTTGGGGATTACTGGGTGGCACTGTTTTTTCACTGGGATTTTTGTTCCACCGGGTTCCCAAAAAATTTTTAATCAACGGATTGTTGTTAATGCTGGCCGGTTTTTTTCTCGGGTTCAAGTTGGTGAACGAACCCATGCTGCTCTATTTTTCTGACCCGGCAAAACCGCGTCCCGAATCGTGGGCTGCACTGCTATTTGGTGCACTTGCCTTGCTGATTTTTTTGCGGGTTAAAATTGACTCAGAAGATTTTAAACTGGTTCGCCGGTTTGCCCTTTACGGCCTGGTTGGCGGCGGACTTGGATTTGGTCTCGGCGGATTCTGGATGGTTTTGGGAAGCCACCTGCCGGATGTTCTTTTCAGTAACTGGTGGAAAGCCATGGAATTTACCTTTGGGTTGCTGCTGGGCGCCTCGCTGGGACTGGCAGCCTGGAAAAGCAGATTCGCAATTAAGAATTATTTTCAAAAGGAAAACCTGGCGGAAGAAACTGAAATACCTTTGGTAAAAGAATTCGGAATTTTACTGGCTGTTGCTGTATTTACTCACTGGTTGTGGCCTAACTTACTGGAATCTTTTGTTTATGCAGGAAGTGTGAATGATGGTTTTGGGCTTTCTATGATACGGGGCATTACCCGGGTTCTGGTGAACTATGCGTTCTATGGATTTATTTTTGTATTGGTCATCATGCGTTTTCCCAAAATGGCCTGGCAAATTGGAATTACACTCACGTTTTGCCACGCTGCCATCGATTTGGTACGCGACTTTTATCCGGATTTGAATCCCTGGGCGCCATTTACCATGCATTTTTTATGGGTGTTTATAATGACCGCTGTGGTTGGATTGCTAACAGTCTATTTCAGCCGGCGCGAAAACAGCGAAGTGAACTTGTTTTTGCTGCTCATTTGGTCGTGTATTGTTGTTTCCTTGCTCAGACTTGTATTTCTTTCCGGAAGTTTATCGGTTAGTGGAATGAGTTTTTGCCGGATTGTGTGCCACCGTTTTTTTGTAGATATTTTCTTTATTCTTTCTGCAGTTGCAGTTACATGGATAATTCTGAAAATGAAAAAGAATCAGACGGTACTTTTATAGCTGAATCAAAAAAAATCAATTGAATTTTATAAAGTTAAATAATTGTATTTTAGTGGTTCTGGTGGTTTTGTTTTCGTGTGCCGAAAAGAAAAGCTCACCGGACTATACCCGGTATGTTGACCCGTTTATCGGTACCGGCGGTCACGGCCACACATTCCCCGGAGCAACTCTTCCATTTGGGATGGTTCAGATTAGCCCCGATACCCGCTGGGAAAACTGGGACGGCTCATCCGGCTATCATTATTCCGATAACACCATTATGGGGTTTAGTCAGACCCATTTGAGCGGTACCGGCGCACCCGAATACTGCGATGTGCTTTTTATGCCCACGGTGGGCGAGGTACAAATTATTCCGGGGGAAGAAGAGGATTCCTCAACAGGTTTCCGCTCAAAATTCAGTCACGATAACGAATCGGCTTCACCTGGCTACTATTCGGTTTTGCTCGACGATTACAACGTTAAAGCCGAATTAACGGCCACCCGGCGTTCCGGTTTTCACCGCTACACCTTTCCGGCAGCGGAGCAGGCAAACATCATTATCGACATCAAAAACCGTGACCATGTGCTGGAGTCGAATCTTGAGTTTATTGGCGACAATGCGGTTCAGGGGCTTCGCAGGTCGCGGCGCTGGGCGACCGACCAGTACGTTTATTTTTATGCTGAATTTTCCAAACCGTTCAGCAAATATGGCATTGCCGTAGATGAGGTTCTGGCTAAGGGTATGCAAAAAGCTGAAGGAACCAACATCAGGGCCTATGTTCAGTTTCAAACCGAAGAGGGAGAAGCCATTCAGGTGAAAGTGGGCATTTCGGCAGTGGACGTGGAAGGTGCCCGGAAAAATCTGGAAACCGAAAACCGGGGGTGGGATTTCGACCAAGTGGTTTTGGATGCCAAAGAAGAATGGAACACCTTTCTTTCGAAAATTGAAGTAAAAGGTGGCACCGAAAAACAGCGTCCGATTTTTTACACCGGACTGTACCATGCAGCCATTGCACCCAATGTATTTATGGATGTTGACGGAAGGTTTCGCGGAGTGGACCACCAGGTGCATCAGGCAAACGGATTTATCAACTACACCGTTTTCTCCCTGTGGGATACTTTTCGTGCCCTTAAACCGCTGTTCACCATTATTGAACCGGAGCGTTATGCCGATTTTATCCGCACCTTTCTGGAGATGTACCGCATTGGTGGAAAATTGCCCCAATGGGAACTGGCCGGAAATTATACCGGGGTGATGATTGGCTACCACACCCATTCGGTTATTCTCGACGGGTATGCCAAAGGCATTCGCGGATTCGACAAAAAGCTGGCGCTGGAAGCCATGAAGGAAAGGATGGACAGGCTTCACTATTTTAACAATATTGGTTTTATACCTGCAGACAAGGAAAGCGGTTCGGTGTCGAAAACACTGGAGTACGCCTACAATAACTGGAGTGTAGCACAAATGGCCCGGCTGCTCGGCGAAGAACAGGATTTCAGGGATTACATTTACAGGGCGCAGTTTTATAAAAACCTGTTCGATTCAGCGTCCGGTTTTATGCACCCCAAAAACCTCGACGGTTCATGGGTTTCGCCGTTCGACCCGGCTGCTGGAAGTGAGCATTTTGTGGAAGGGAATGCATATCAGTACAGCCTGTTTGCACCGCACGATTTAAACGGTCTGATTGAATTGATTGGCGGGGACGAAAAGTTTATCGCCTGGATGGACACTCTATTTGTGAAAACATCGAAATATGACGATTCGGTGATTGATGCGACCGGGCTCATCGGGCAATATGCGCACGGCAACGAGCCCAGCCACCACATGGCTTACCTGTATAACTATGCCGGCGAACCATGGAAAACCCAGCAGATGGTGAGGCGAATTCTGGATACAATGTACGACGACCAGCCCGATGGGTTAAGCGGAAATGAAGATTGCGGCCAGATGTCGGCCTGGTATATTTTAAGCGCCATGGGTTTTTATCCCGTTTGCCCGGGAACGCCTCATTATGCTATTGGAACCCCGCTTTTTGAAGAGGTGATTGTTCATCTTCAAAACGGAAAGAAATTTACAGTTCGTGCCAACAACCTTTCCGACAAGAACCTTTACATTCAGTCGGCTACAATCAACGGGAAACCGCTGTTAAATTCGTGGTTCACCCATGACGATATTCTTGCAGGTTCGGAACTGGTTTTTGAAATGGGGCCGGAGCCAAATAAAAACTGGGGTTCTGCCGAAGAATTTCGTCCTTCATCCGAAAAGTATGAACCCGCCACTAAAATGCCTTATGCAATTACCAGCGATGAATATTTTCTTTCGGCAGGTAAGGTTGAACTGACCTGTGACGACCCGCAGGCAAAAATTTATTACACCACCGATGGAACCAGACCAACTGAAAATGCTACACTTTACACAGAACCCATCTTATTAACTGAAACCACCGAGGTAAAATTTGCTGCATTTAGTCCGGGGAGTTTGCCCGGTGCACCAGTTTCGGTTCACCTGAAAAAACTGGAGTTTGAAGAATTTACCAACTACGAGGGAACCGGCCGGTTTTTGCCGGGGCTGAAATACAATTATTACCATGCCCACGTGATAGAAGAACACGATTTGGACCACCTGGAGCCGGTTGATTCGGGCATTTTACCCCATTTTACCATCGATAGGCGCCAAAGGGAAGATTATTTCGGCTACATTTATTCCGGGTATCTGCACATTCCGCGCGATGGCATTTATACCTTTTCAATAAAAGTGAACGATAAGTGTACCTTTTACATCGACGACAAGGAATTTTTACGAAGCGGTTACCGCACCGTTGCGCTGCGAAAAGGATTGTACAGGGTGAAACAGAAATATTTTCAACTCGGAGCCAACAAGTTTAATATTGTAAGCTGGAGAGGTCCGGGAATGAAGGAACAGGAAATTCCGGCAGAGGTGCTGTTTCACCAGGCAGAATAAATGAGGAAAATTAAAAAATGCAAAAAAAGGATAAAATGAATTACAGAAAGTTATTGTTTACAGCTTTGGTGATGGTTTTTGGGGTCGGTTTGCTGATGGCGCAGGTCAATGCACCATCGCTTTATCCCGACCGCGTAGTGTTAAATCTTACCGAAAATCCTGCCACTTCGGTGGCCGTAACCTGGCGAACCGATGTTTCGGTTTCCGAAGGTTTTTGCGAGTTGCAGCCGGCTGCTGAAGGGCCTGTGAAAAAGGAGGATTCAAAAACTTTCAAAGCCAAAACTAGCACCATAAAATACGAATACCGCGACGAACCTGTGATTGAAGCCAATCAGCATTCATTTGTATTTACAGATTTGATTCCGGGCAAAAAGTACATTTACCGGGTTGGCGCCGGCGATTACTGGAGCGAATGGTTTGAATACAAGGCTCCGTCATCTGGCGATAAATTCTCGTTCATTTACCTGGGCGACCCGCAAAACGATTTAAAATCGCAGTGGTCGCGGGTAATTCGTGCAGCATACAGTCATGAGCCCGGTTGCGGATTTATGCTTTACTGCGGCGATTTAATCAACCGCGCAGGCCGCGATGTGGAATGGCACGAGTGGTTTCATGCCGGCTCATTCATTTACGGGATGGTTCCGCAGGTAATGACTCCCGGCAACCACGATTACGACGGCCTGATGCTCGACCCGCACTGGAATGCGCAATTCACGCATCCGGCAAACGGTCCCAAAGGACTGGAAGGTACCTGTTTTGTCATCGATTATAAAAACCTCAGGCTCATCTCCATCGATTCGGCAGCAGATTCGGAACTGAGAAATGAGGACGGGTTTAAACTGGAAGCTCAAAAAGTGTGGCTGGATTCGGTGTTGCAGGCCAACAGCAAAGAATGGGTGATTATTACCACACATTTGCCATTCTATTCGCCAAAAGAAAACCGCGACAACAAACACCTGCGTGAAAATTTTCAACCCATTCTGGAAAAATACAAGGTGGATTTGGTGCTTTCGGGGCACGACCATTCCTACGGAAGGGGAAGGTACACCGACAATCCGGAGAACGGGCATGAGGTGATGTATGTGGTTTCGGTGAGCGGTCCTAAAATGTACGAAGCCGGCGACAAAGAATGGATGGAACATTCCGGTGCTTTCAAACAGTTGTACCAGGTGATTTCCATT